>SUPS01000165.1 GCA_005191415.1 Candidatus Helarchaeota ASGARD archaeon Hel_GB_A | reverse complement strand
GATACCCCAAATGGAGTTTCAAGTAATGGAATACAAGAAACAGCATATAAATTTTTCGCATCGATTAGTTAAACGAGGGGCAATTTACGGGGTTGGGATTGATGTCCATAAACATAGTCTGACAGCGGCAGTTGCAGAAAAACAGTTAGATGCGATCAAAATAGTCAAAGTCCAACCCTTCACCACGGATGATACGGGTTATGCCCAATTTTGGGCGTTTGTGTCGAAGTATTTCCCCAAAACATTTGTGTTTGAAGCAAGTGGTGTATATAGCACATATTTTCATGAATTCTTGGACACCAGAAACAGATCCAGTGGGCTCAATGCCACCATAGATCGGCTAAATCCCCGCGTAGCAAAACAAATGCACTTCGCTTCCACAAATCACCGCGATCCCATAGATGCCAAGTCCTTGGCAACTATTGCGGTGATGGGAATTGCGCAACCGTTTCATGGATTTGGTGCGTCTGATACGAGCAAAATCAAGGAATTAACCCGCACGTATCTCCGGTATAGCCGAGACTGTACTCGTATTAAGAACCGGATCAAACGGCTTTTAGATCGCTCGGGGATTTATCTCCGGGGACTTGACTTGGAAACAAATTGGGGTTGTTACTTTACGGAGGCATTGGCAAAAAATAAAGGCACGGTAATGGATGCAATTACACAAGTACTTCGAGACTCACAAATCCCGTCAATTTCAAAAAGAGCTCTTGAGAAACATGCGAAACAATGGGGTTTCTATCAGAACAGAGGTCTTCAACCAGAGTACCAAGAGTTACTAGACATGTTTGTTGTAAGGCTGGTCTTTTTAAATAGTTGTATGGCCCAAATCGAGAACTTACTGAATAATTTGGTGGCTTCCGATCAAACCCTGCAAAAACAAGTTGGGTTTATCGCAGCAGTTCCCGGGCTTTCCGTATCTAGTGCATTGACCATCTTAAGTGAAATAGGGGATATTAGCTACTTTGACAATTACCGGTCGTTTTTGAATTACGCCGGATTAGCCCCAACTATTCACGCGTCCGGAGAACAGAGTAGGATTGGTAGGATTAACCGGAAAAGTAATACATTTTTGAGGACGGCGTTCTATCAAGCGGGAAAGTCGATTGCCACTAATGTTAAAGAAAAGAGTGAGCTCAAAGATTTAGCAGGGCGAATGTTGGTCCGATACGGAAAAGGAAAAAGAACCTACATGAAAATAGCTGCAAAGGTTGCAAGGATTGTATATTCACTATTGAAGAAAGGTGAGTGGTATAATCCCTTTCATGGATACCATGAAACAAGAGAGCAGGCAACTAAAGTCATTAAGACCCGGATAGACCGTAAGAAGAAATCATTCAGAAGAATAGCAAACTAGGTCATCCGAAAGAGAGAATATCTTCCGGCAGATGTTGTTGCAAGGATGCGAAAAGTTTTAAAGGTTGATTAGTCAAACTAAAAGAAAAAAATACGTTATCCACCGAGGTCGCGAAGCGACCGAGGTCATTTTTTTTCAAAATATCCAAAAATAATCTTTTCCGACAAAAATCCGGGGATCGAAATACTTAAATCTTCCTAAATGGATACTAATTCTTAATGGCGGTCTGGAAAAGCTATTTTCGCTGGAATTGCATCACTTCCGCGCAGCCGCTGGACGGGTTCATGTCGGGAATTAGGACCGCCCACTAGGAATCCACCAACTCATTAAGGAGACGCAAATCCTCGTCTCACCCCCTTAAAGATTACTTTTGCATATTATGTTTTTTTAATTAATATCTAACTCAACTTTGACAGTAATAAAATTTTAATTTTTCGACAAAAGTTGAAGAAGAGCTTTTTATTGTTGTAAGTGAGAAATTCTAAAAGAACGTTATGAATTTTATAAAAAGAAGGGCGTTTTTCATACGAAGAAAGTTTTTGTCGCGAAGATTTACCGATTTTTGAAAATAGAGCTGTTGTTAACAACTATGTATACTATGATTGAAATTTTGTCGGGCTAAAAAGCCATCTGTTAGGAGATAAAAGCAAAGATTTTTATAGTGTTGTTAACAATACTACTTCATGGTCTTTTTAAAGTACAATGTTGTAAATAACGTGAGATATTACTTTTTAGTAGAAGGCTATCGAGAGAATGGCAAGGTTAAACAAAAAGTAGTTAAGTGGATCGGAAATGCAGATAAATTACTAGAGTATTTAGAGAAAAAGGAACTTTCGATTGAAGATATTGAAGTGGAACAGATACAGGATTATGGAGATATTATTGCCATTCATGAATTATTTTTAAATTTTCATTTAAGGGAAGGAATAAATAAGTTAATGCCCAAAAAAAGACAAAACGGAATAGATATCGGAAGTCTAACCGAAATTATGGTAATTAATGCGTTGCTGGCTCAAAAAAGCAAAAATGGAATTAAAAAATGGTACGAAGAAACCGTTTTACCCAAGTTACTAAATATAGCTCCCGACCAGTTATATTCTCAGCTTTTTTGCAGGGCATTGGACTATTTTACTGAAGAAAACATTGAGATTTTAGAAAAGCAAATTACGTCCGAATTACAGGACCGCTATCACCTCGAAATAAAAAGGGTCTTTTACGATATTACTTCGGTCTATCTCGAAGGGGATAAGTGCCCCCTCGCAGAACTCGGGTACAGTCGGGACGGAAAACTGCGAAAAAAGCAAATAGTGCTTGGATTAGTCATAGTACCGAATAAAAAATTCCCTATATTATATAAAATATATAAGGGTAATACGGCAGATGTAGCGACTTCAAAAGAAGTCATCGATCAATTATATCAAATGTATGGAATTCAAGATGTGGTTATAATAGTCGATAGAGGGATGATTTCTGATAAAATCCGTATACAATTTCATGAAATGAAAGTCCGATATATTAGTGCACTCGATGGTGATTCCAAAGAAGCAAAAGACCTCATCTTGAGTACCCCGCGTCATATAATGCGGGGCTTAACGCTTCGAAGTGGGCGAAAAGTATTCGTTAAAAGACATGTAGGTAGCATTAAAGCACTTCGGAAGAAACTTGGAATAAAACACGTGAACCGAAAAGAAAATCAAGAACTGGATGATATTGAATTCATCTATTTGGTTGGAAAAAGTCCTGAGATCAGTAAAACAAAGAAAAATGCACATTATGAAGCGCTTGCAAAAGCATTAAAGGCGTTAAAGGCGCTCCAAGAGGAGTTAGATGAAAAAGCATCTGCTTTAAAAAAGAAAGGAAGGCCAATTGATATCGATAGAAAGCTAAAAGAGATTTTACATGGTGTTACAAGATACTTCAAATGTAAATGGGAGAAAATTGGGGCGCATGTCCAATTATCTGTGAAATTTAATGATAAAAATCTGCGCATCGCACGAAAAACGAAAGGCAAATTTGTGCTTTGTGCCTCAGATCGCTCATTGACCAATCGAGAAATTGTCCAAGGATATATCGACAAATATCAAATTGAGCATGTATTTCGATTTCTTAAAACGGATATAAATGTACGCCCCTTTTGGCATCGGAAATCAAATCGGGTAATCGCTTACTTTTTTATATCGTATCTTGCTTACCTCCTTAAATCAATAATCGACTATAAATTTAAGAAATCTCGCTTAAAACTCTCTTTTTTAGAGGCGATGGAAGAATTGAGTAAATTGAAAATTGTAACAATCTCAGCAGGGGACCAAAAGTTTGAAAAACTGCGAAAAATTTCGCCTACACAACAGAAAATATTTAAAAGTTTGAAAGTTAATTTGTCGGATTAGTGTCAAACTCAAGATCTAAATGAATGAAATATTGCTGCCAAATGCTTCATATTTAGTAATAAATCCTCAATTTTTATGTTTTCATTAGGGGCATGAGGTAAACTTTTTGCATGACCGCATCCGAATGAGATACAATCCATTTTCTCGATGAAAAGATACATTGGGCCACTCCCAGCGGTAGTTGGATGGATTATAAATGGACTTCTATACAATTTTTCACCAGTTTCACGAATAATTTTTAAATACTTTGAGGAAAGTGGTGTTCTCGC
Source organism: Candidatus Helarchaeota ASGARD archaeon Hel_GB_A (assembly GCA_005191415.1). Taxonomy (GTDB): domain Archaea; phylum Asgardarchaeota; class Lokiarchaeia; order Helarchaeales; family HEL-GB-A; genus HEL-GB-A. The sequence continues at coordinate 5,127 of SUPS01000165.1, read as the reverse complement.
TGGAGGATAACCATGCGATGAGGTAATCTTTACCTTATTGAAGTGAAATTTTTGTAAATGTTTTTTAAATTTGTTTAATATATCAGTTGGGTTTTGGTTTGGAACCAGACGAAAATCTATTTTAGCTTTTGCCTCTGCCGGAATGATTGTCTTAGCTCCTGGTCCCTTATATCCACTATCTAATCCATCTATAGTTAAAGATGGGGCATAATAATAGGCTTTCTTCAATTCTTCGCCAGTTTCCATAAATTGTTTAATTCCAAAATCTTCATAATAGGCTTCTTCTCCAAATGGGATCATTTTGAGATTCTCTAATTCTTCCTCTGTTGGAGGTCTGACATCATCATAAAACCCTTCAATTAAGATGAATTGGTCCTTATTTTTTAAGGAACTTAATGCCCAAACTAATTCCCATGCAGGATTTTCAACAACTCCTCCCCAGCTTGAGTGAATATCACGTTTGGCACCAGTGACTTCTAAATTTAAATACAAAATACCTTTAACTCCAAGCCATACCTGTTGACGTCCTTGTATATCACGATGTCCGCTTTCCCAAATACAAAAATCTCCTTGAACTAGATCTGGGTACTTTTCCACAAATTCATGAAGGTATGGGGATCCAATCTCTTCTTGACCTTCTATAATGAATTTTATATTGATTGGCAAATCTCCCATGATGGTTTGATATGCTTTAATTGCAAATATTCTTGCAATAATATTTCCTTTATTATCTTCAACACCTCTTCCATACATTTTTCCCTCTTGAATCGCCGGTTCAAATGGTGGCGTATTCCACTCCTCCAAGGGATCTACTGGTTGTACATCATAATGATTATAAAAGAGTAATGTCGTTTCCGCGTCTGAACCAGATTCCGCATACACTACAGGCGCGCCTGAAGTTGGAACTTTTCGAGTATTAAAGTTAAGTTCCTTTTTTATTATATCTATGAGTGCGTCTGCACATTCGGCTCCCTTCTGCTCAGCAGAAATACTCGGAATTCTTACAAGTTCTGAAAGACGATTTAACGCCTTTTCCCTATTCTCATCAATGTTCTCAAAAATATCTCTTAAACTCAAAATGACCACCAGTTTCTATATTTTCTTAACTTTTAAATTTTTAAAGTTACATTTTATAATTTAGGTGACGTTGATAAATCCTACAATATCCTTAACCGAACGAGCTATTAAGGTAATTAAGCAGAAAATTGAAAAAGATGGCTCTATCGCTACTCCTGGAATTGTGGTTTCAGTTCATGCTATTAAAATAGGATGTTGTGAGGTGGGAGGCGAGTGGATTTCTATAAATATAGAAAACACAGAAAATTTAAACCCTGAATATCATCACATTGGTACAATTAAAGGAATTCCTATTTATTTTGATTCCGATTCACTTTATTTACTAAGAGATTTCTCCACTCTCACTTTTGATATTAAACCTTCATCTTCTAATACCTTGGTAATTAAAGAGCTAACTTATTAAAGTGGATAGATGATAAATAATTTTACATATTGTTTAGAATTATAAATGAAACATAATATGTTGGTGAATATTAAAATGAAGCATTTAGAAGATAGTTTTACGGGTGTAGATAATGTAAAATTATATTATCAAGTGTGGCGCCCCGATGATGCACCAAAAGCAGTTGTGCAAGTGATTCATGGGTATGCGGAGCATAGTGGGCGTTATATGAACGTAGTTAATGAATTAGTTCCACGGGGATATGTAATTTATGCTGCCGACCACCGAGGTCATGGAAAATCTGAAGGGCTTCAAGCATATGTAGAAAAATTTGATATTTATGTTGAAGATCAAAAAACTTTTTTAGACTTAATTAGAGAAAAGGAACCTAACTTACCCATTTTTGTCTTAGGTCACTCAATGGGCGCAATAATCGCCCGGATTCTAGCGGCGACTTATCCTGACGGCATTAAAGGGCTCGTCCTCTCTGGTGCAGGGACAAAAGTTGGAGGAACGAATGCCTTTTTAAAAGCTATTGCCAAATTGCTTGTACTATTTGCGCCGAAAAAGAGAATTGGTATTGATCTTTCTGAGCAAATTTCTCGAGATCCTGAAGTTGTAAAAGCCTATCAAGAAGATCCATTGGTATTCAAAAAAACTACGGTGAGACTTGGTGTAGAATTATTGAATGGTATGAAAAAAGCAAATAAACTCACAAGTCAAATTACAATTCCGACGCTAGTTCAATCGGGTTCAGAAGATAAAGGTATTTTAGGTGCAAAGGATCTTGAAAAGTTATTAACAATGCCAGATAAAACCATTAAAATCTATGAAGGATTATATCACGAGGTTTATAACGAATTAGAAGAAGATCGGAAAAAAGTTTTGAAAGATCTCGGAGATTGGCTGGATTCACATTTATAAAAAAAAGGAATTAATTATTAAATTAATTATTTTCTGCTGCCATCGCCTCTTTCGCAAGTTTGATGCCCCGTTCAAAAGCCGTCATATTGATCTCGAGCGCCTTTTCTGGAACAAATTTTTTAATTGTTTCAATGGCAGCTTCCTTCGAAATCAATTTAGTTATTTCCATGAAAGCTCCCAAAAGGATGATATTTGCGATGACTGGATACTTGAACTCTTCCGTGGCAATTTGTTGGGCTGGAATTTCATATTTTTTACCTTTTCGTACTCTGAATTTTTTAACTGTAAGAGGATCAATGATAGAAGTTACATCTGGTTTGTTGCAAAATTTTTTCCCATATCGATCCGCACCTGCCTGGGAAAGAATGATGTAGTATTTTGGTAGAATTGCGCGTGGATAATCGATGGTATTCTCATCGTCTACGACCACTTCTGCCCAACAAGAGCCGCCACGACTTGCAGGACCATATGCTTCTGTTTGAACTGCCTCTTTCTTGTCCAATACTGCCGCATAAGCGATCATTTTACTGAGGGTAATTACCCCTTGCCCTCCATACCCGATTACTCGAACTTCATGGCGTGCCATTTTCACTTCACCCTTACCTTTTCAATTAATTCATAATATTTTTCCGTCATTTCGGGGCGATCTTCCTCAACAAACTCACCCACTATAATTTTATCTTGTAATTCTTCTGGACTCATTGTTTTCGCTTTTTTCAAGGTAACTGCACGGTTCTTTATCCAATTAAAGAGGTCAAGGGGTTCAGGGAAATCATTCTTTCGCCCAAAGTAGGTAGGACAAGGTGAAATAATTTCGACCAAGGAAAATCCTTTGTGTTTCAGTGCTTTTTTCCAGCTGTTAATATATTGGCGTGGATGTGCAACTGTCCATCTGGCAATATAAGTCGCGCCTGCAACACGTGCCAGCTCAACTGCGTCAATAGTTGGTTCAATATATCCCCATTTTGCAGTCGTTGTTTTCGCTCCTTCAGGGGTTGTTGGTGCCGATTGCCCGCCTGTCATTCCATAGACCTTATTATGTAACAATGTTACTAACATATCTATATTTCGCCGACATCCATGGATAAAATGGTTTGTGCCTATCGAGAGTAAATCCCCATCTCCTGCTATACAAATCGGCTTTAATTCTGGTTTGGCTAATTTCGCCCCTGTTGCTGTACAAATAGTCCTACCATGAAGGGTCATTAGTGAATATCCTGGTAGGACTACCGGAATTGCAGAATAACAACCTACACCAACAAAAAATGGGTATTTCGTAGCATCTAAATTCTCTTCAGCAAATAATCGACAGAAATTTTGGGCAATGCTCCCATAGCCACATCCTCGGCAAAATATATGTAAGGGTTGCCCCAACATTTTGCCACTCATTGTGAGCTTTCCAATTGGATGCCCTGGTTTCTCCTCAGGTGGTCTTACATAAGTCATTGGGCCAACACCTCCTTAACTTTAGCAACTATCTCTTTAGGCTCATGTAATTTTGAAATCTGTTTTAATAACCAAGCTTTAGCCCCTTCTTTAGCAGCATAACGTTCAATTTCAATAAACAATTGTCCCCAATTAATTTCTGGTACGACAAACTTTTTCACAGCTTGTGCAATTTCTGTCATTTTCTTCGATGGAAATGGCCAAATTGTTTTAAAGCGAAGAAGTCCGACTTTAATGCCTTCTTTTCGCATATCCATTACAGCGCGTTTCGCAGCACGAGCTGGCATTCCATAACAAACAACAACTACGTCCGCGTCGTCTGTCTTATACTCTTCAGTTCGGACAATTTTCTCTTCATTTTTAAGAATTTTATCATTTATTGCTTCAACCATCGCATAAGAGGGAATTTCATCTTGTTGCATTGTATCTCCTTCTATTGGTAATCCCATTGGATTGTGTGAAACACTTGGAACCCACCAAGGCATATATTTAGTACCCAATTGATATACTGGATTGATTAAGAATTCACCTGTTTTCTTATCCTTTCGCGTAAATGGAATGTATGTCTGCGGATCTCCTTCGGGTAATTTTCGAGGAATGACTCGTTTTTCCAATTCTTCAGGGGTGGCAAATTCTACTACTTCATAGATATGTCCTAACCAACTATCTGAGAGAATTACAACAGGTGTTCGGTAAATTTCCGCCGTATTAAAGGCATCGATAGCAAAATCATATAATTCTTGGCATGAACTTGGGGCAAAAGTGGGCAAAATGTAATCACCGTTACCCCCATAATGTGCCTGCATCACATCACTATGATGTGGTAAGCTTACAATGCCTGAACCTGGTCCTGTTCTCTGCACATCCGAAATAACTATTGGAAGCTCAATACATGCCGCCCAACTAATACATTCCTGCATTAAACAGAATCCTGGACCCGATGTACTAGTACATGCTTTGGTTCCTGCGGCAGAAGCTCCTATTACAGCAGCTATTGAGGCTAGTTCATCTTCCATTTGCATGAAGACGCCTCCCACTTGAGGCATTCTCCAACTCATCCGTTCAGGTATTTCATTCTGAGGTGTGATAGGGTAGCCTGCAAAAAATCTGCAACCTGCCGCAATTGCACCTTCTACAAAAGCAGCATTACCCATTATTATCTCTTTACCTTCCAAAAAATCACCAAGTTTCTATTACAATTTTATACTCTTCATTGACAATTATAATACAAACTATCCAAGTTTGTTTTAAAAGTTACTCAGCTGATAACATTTCTTTTAGTAATAAATTGATACCTA
>SUPS01000164.1 GCA_005191415.1 Candidatus Helarchaeota ASGARD archaeon Hel_GB_A | reverse complement strand
CACGAAAAGATTTTACAATAAGACAAGGAGAAAAAGTTATTATATAAATAAAAAAAATTTAAAATTATTTTATTCAATTAGAAAAAAAGAAGGTTATTAACTCCATAATTCTTTGGCTAAATCGGGCAAATCAAGGTCAAGAAGTAATTCTTTAGTTGGAATTCCATCTTCGGTCCAACGTCGCACTTGATAATAATCTTCCAGCATTTTATCCAATTCAGGGACTTGTCCTGCATGACCGCCTTCTTTGACTGCCTTAAACATTTTTGGTGATAGTGTATCGTCCTTTCTCCGAATACCACACCGTACATTAAAGACCCGTTTCATATTGAATCCTCGTTCACCTATCGTCATTAATTCTTTTCCTGTCATATCCCATCCTGTTACTGCATTTACAATATGTGCAAACATTGTGGGTGCAAAGGGGAGTGCAACGAACATGCAAATTGTTGCAGCATTTGAAATCTGACTAAAATCTTGGATTCTTGCTGCTAATAATCCTTTCTGCCGTGATTCAAATCGACCTGCCGCAAATTCTATCCCAAATTCAGCTGGAATAAACCCTACTTCTCCCATCATAGACCATCCTTCAACATGAGCGCCACCTCTATTAGCTGTTGCATATTGTACAGCCATGCTATGAAACGCACGTGGATCATGCATAGGTAATTCGAGTTTTTTCGCATGTACTGCTAATTCTAAACCTTTACCTAATTCTGTAGCAGCAGCTACGGTACCATTACATAGTAATTTTCCTATTCCTTCTCCATTTACAATCATTTCGGTTAATTTTACTATATTTTTATGGTCTCCCCATTTTAACTCAAATCCTACGTCATCTTTCGAAAGAATTCCTTTTTCATAAGCTTCTATTGCCCAGGCAACGGTCGACCCAACTGAAATAGTATCTAAACCCATTCTATTGCAAAGGTCATTGGCTTTACAAATGGATTCAAGATTGTCATTTAAACATAATGTTCCAAAGGCAGCAAGAGTCTCATATTCTGGACCGGGACCTTCCATTTGATAGGGACCACTTTCTATCTTAATTTCTCGCCCACAACCAATTGGGCAGCCTAGACAGGCATATCTTTTCTTTAAGATTGTCTTTCGCATGTGTGCACCTCCAATACGCGCATATAATTCCGCTGGAGGCACACCCTCCTTTTTCCATAAACCAATATTCCAGTTTTTCACGGGGATATCGCCAACAGGCCAAAACATATCTAACATCATCGCTGTCCCGAAGCGATCCATGCCTAAAGTAGACATATCTCCTGATAAAGCTGATAGCTGCTTAAGTACATATGAGATTTTCTCTGGATGTAAAAGCTGAAATTTTTTAGTTCCATAACAAACTACTGCCTTTAAATTCTTTGACCCCATCACGGCTCCAAGACCACAACGCCCTGCCGCTCGCCCATTATCATTCATAATACAAGCCAATTTGGCAAGCCGTTCTCCTGCAGGTCCAATACATGCAATAGATGCCTTAGAATGAGTTTCTTCAAGTAATGGAGGTTGTACCTCATAAGTGTCCTTTCCCCAAAGATGCGTTGCATCGCGAAGTTCATATTCGCCCTCATTCACCCATAAATAAACTGGCTTTTCGGCGGCTCCTTCAAACACGAACGCATCAAATCCTGATTTTTTCATAGAGTAGGCAAACCGTCCTCCTGAACTGGCTTCACCCCAAATTCCAGTCAAAGGCGATTTCGCACTTACTACATACCTCGAAGTTGAAGCAAAATTCATGACTAATGGACCGATTGCGAAAATCAACAAATTTTCGGGCGAAAGTGGGTCTGTGTCACCCTTTACCTCCTTTAAGAGTAGTTTAGCACTTAATATGCTTCCGCCTAAATATTTTCGGGCATCTTCATCTGAAATTTCTTCTTCTTTGAATGACTTCTCTGATAGATTAATGCGTAAAATTTTTCCATTATATCCATTCACAACCATTATGATTCCTCCAATGGCCATCGAAGTGGTTCGAGATCAATTTTTTCTTTACGCTTAAAGCCATCCTCAGGAACCAGCCACTGTTTCTTAAATGCTTTCTTGAGTTCTGGTCCGATAGGTTTTGATTTTAGATTGTAGCGTAAATCTGGTATTTTCTTTGCTCGTTTCAATTTATAACGATGCGTTCCCATTCCATTAAACACACCTGCATTAATTTGAATATTCTCTGATACAGCGAGTAATGATCCACAACTCGAAAACTTTGCAACTCCTGGTTCTAAAGCTCCCTTTACCTCTGCCACTGAATCTAATAAGCCTGGTGCTTTTTTTGCCATATCTAAACAACATTTGTCAATGGCAACGATGTCTCTGGAGGCAAACACCCCTATATCTGAAATTATTGATGCATCCGACCAGGAGATACAATCGCACCATGGCGTAACATCTATTGCCAGATTAATGAATAACATTTTATCCCGTCCAATCGCCTTGATTGTTGCAAGTGCTGAATCTGCAATTGCAGCTCCTGCCGCTTCTAATCCATCTCTCAGATTCATTCCTAGAAAAGTAGGACACATTGATGCAAATATATGATCCCAACAACCAATACACCGGTCTTTATGCCAAATAATGGAGTCTTCTGTGATTTCTAAGGCATCAACAGGACATGAATCTATACATTGTTTCCATTTTTCACATTGTTTTCCTTTACACATTGCAGGATAATATTCTCCTGCAGCTACTCCATATAATGGATGTTTCGACATGTGTAAATTCAACTTACCACGCTTTGAGGCACAACCCACTCCAACATTTTTTATAGCGCCGCCAAATGTGCCCATTGGATGCCCTTTGAAGTGTGTAAGGACTATTAAAGCATCACAGTGTGCAATTGCGGCTCCAATATATTGTTCTTGGAGGATTACTCCTTCTGGGAGATCAATTCTTACGTCATCATTTCCAAGCCAACCATCTGCAATTATGACTGGTGCCCCTAAAGCGGCGGAAGTGAAACCATTACGTTCAGCAGTAAGGCGATAATCAAGCGCATTAGTCCGACTGGCATAAGGCATATAGGGCAAACATGTACAATCCGTCACGAAGGGTTTCGCCCCTAATTCTTTAACTCTATCTACTAATTGCCGAACATATACAGGACGGATATAAGCTGTATTGTTCCATTCGCCCATATGAAGCTTAATTCCAACAATATCGCCAGGATCAATAATGTCCTCGATTCCAGCTGCATTCGCAACTGCCATCATCTTTACAACTAAGCTCTCATTCATATGTGATGCGCGTGCATTCAGAAAATGCACGGTAGCTCTCTCTTTTTTACTCATTTTTACTAAACCCTTTTTAATTTAATTTTATACGTAATTCACTATAGATTGAATAAATTAAATATGTTGGTGTTCAATTTTCAACAATAACTAGAGTAAAAAAAGAAGAAAAATCTATGAAGTTATAATTTATCGCAATAGAGCTTGGCAATTATACCGAATAGCGTGGCAACCAGAAACATTGTAGCATCACCATTAAGCAAGACTTCCATCGTAAGGGTACCATTGACCAATGCTGCAATCACGGGGATGAAGAAGCTGAATAATCCAGTTCCTATTACTATAAATAGGATAATTTTTGCTATACGAATCTTTCCTATCAAGATTAAAACCGCGGCACCAAGAATAATCCATCCTGCAAAACTAGCCACCATCATCAAAATATTGAAAAGTTCAGCTGTTGATTGAGCCAATCCTAATTCCATTATCAAGTACTCAAGAAAGCTCTGTCCAAAAAATTGAGCACGCAAACTACCGAGAACAAAAATAAGCCCCGAAAGTGTAGCCGCGATAAAAGCTAAAATTTTCGTCCAGATCGATGTTACCTTTTCAACCAAGATTTTAAACCTTCTAAGTATCTTATCGAAGCAAAATTAGCCACTTTGATCATAACTTTGATCATATATAAGAGTTTACAAATTGTTTAAAATTGCGTTCATTTATCGAGCACAAAATAAAAATCTGTAATTCTTCCCTCTCGTTGTTCTTTAGGTTTAAACTGAACTTTTACCCTGGTACCTCTCTTTAAATTTTCTAATTTACATTCATCCTCGCTCATTAAAATAGTATGACGAATAGCCATGTCCATCTCATCCATTTTGATAAAGGCTATTGTTATTGGTAATTTATCTGTAAAATTGCTCACTCCAAATCGACAAATAGTTCCCGCAATTACCTCTCCTTTGCCACTTAATTCAACCCACTCACACGGAACGTAGCATTTATGACAATTCAATCGGGGTGGAAAATATCCGAATCCGCATTTGGTGCATCTTGTTCCAAATAATTTGCCATTATCTCGAATTTCCTTAAAGAACTTTGTTAATTCTCCTACGGAATAAAGATAATGAATAGTCATTTCATCATAATATTCTAAAAATTCTTCATGTTCTTCATTAGCTCGGTCTGCCATTTAACTTCTCTCCATAACAATACATACACAATAAGCAGTAACAGGTCCACCAACGCTGTGTAGGAACCCTTTGATAGCATCAGGAACTTGTCGTATAGCTTCCCCTCTTAATTGACGTACAATTTCTGTACCTTGATAAATACCCGTTGCACCTACTGCATGTCCACAGCCAATAAGCCCACCCGAAAGATTCACAGGCAACTCTCCTCCCTCTTCAACGATACCTTCATCGATTAATTTATATCCCTCTCCATGCTTTGCGAAACCGCAATCTTCATAACTTAAAATTTCTTGCCCAGTGAACGCATCATGAAGTTCAGCCACATCTAATTCTTTTATTGGGTTCGTAATACCTGCCATTTTAAAGCATTGTCGGCTGGCATACACATTTGAAGTTAAAGACCATAATTTCTGACGCAATCCTCCAAAATTAGAATCATTTCCTGCCCCAACACCTGTAATCCAAATTGGTTCTTTCCCACTATTTTTACAAATTTCCTTAGCTTTCTTCTCAGAAGCTAGTATCATTGCAGCAGCCCCTTCACTATACAAACAACAATCTAATTTCTTAAATGGCTCAGAAATGTAGCGTGATTTTAAGACATCTTCAATCGTTAGTTTCATCGGACTTTGGGCATAGGGATTTCCGACCGCATTCCCATGATTCTTGACTGAAACCCGTGCCATGGATTCCTCTGATGGATTACCAAACTCCTCTATATGCGCCCGAACGGGTAAGACATAGGAGGCTGCTGGAAACGACCCGAGAGGACGGACAAATTCACAATCCGCGCTATAACTAATAGCTTTAACAAGCTCGGGTGTTCGAGCTTTTGTAACAGGATCCCAACAATCATTCGATTTCTCTACTCCTAAACATAGAACTACATCCGATAATCCGCTTGCCACTTCCATGTATGCGGTTCGAATAGCATAGCCTCCTGTAGCGCCGCCTGTTGTTACACGCGTTCCAGGTTTCAAAATCATCCCAATATAATCATGCACAATGATGTCTGGCATGAATTGCCGCTCAAAAAAGTCATTATAGATCCCATAGATAGCGGAATCAATGTCATGGATCGTTAAATTGGCATCTTCGAGGACTTTTTTTGTCGTTTCATACGCCATTCGATAGTAGGTATAATTAGGATGTCGTACTCGAAATGGAAATGCGCTTATCCCTACAATCGCAACTCGATTAGGCAATTTTTTCACCCTTTATATTTATAGAAGAAATTTAAATTTATTTTTAACTTTCCTTCCATTAAAAATTTCAAAAAAAGTCATTTAAAGATTTAGAGAAAAAAAGAAATTATTTAAAGACCGTGTTTCGTCCAATTCCAATGGATTTAATTTTAGATGCATCAATCTTTTTAGCAGGTGTTTCATGATTCACATCTAAATAGATCCCAGCCAAAAATTCTTCCAAATTTAATCCTAGATCACTTGGAGTTATAAAATCTCCAGGTGGGTATTCCTTGTCAAATCGAATATCTGGATCCTTACTTTTTATGTTTGGATATTTACTATTAATCGTCTGAATTGGAAAGGGGATTCCTTCATTTTCAATTTGGTCTTTATAGATGGCAAAGATGTGAGGAGTTCGCGTCCGAATTATCTCTAAATTCCGAGGTTCGAATGGTTGCACATACAATTCCATATTTGTTGTTAATGATGCAATAATTTTACAAAAATCTCCCCGTCCCTTATAAAAGAACATATTAAATGCGGAGGGAAAGGGATGTAATGAAAAAGTATAATCTGGCAATCCATACACGTCTTTACTTGCCTTACCATCATATGTTTCGGCGATACTTTCATAATTTGATGGAATACACATGAGGTTAATCGCCCAACTCGAAATAACCGTTCCTACGAAATAATCTGAGTGTGACCATTGAGGCGTTCTCTCATTTCGAATATCCTTTAAGACCGACATGAGCATGTTCGATGCCTTGGAGAGCGATTTCAATCGGCGGGGTATCTCTCTAAGTCTATAGCCATATTTCATATGGCGTCGGTCTAGGAGTTCATCATCTTGTCGAACCATATACCAATCAACTGGAATTCCATCCTCAATATGGCAATTTAATAAAATCAAAAGTTCTGCATTGTAATCATGCACGACTGCAAAGGTAACGTCTGTACTATCTCCCGCAAAAAGGCGTTGTGTACCAATGACTAAATCACTGCGAATTACCAAAGATGGGATCATTATGATATACGACATAACCTTGTCAGGTTGTTTGATTTTTCCTTCTAACACATCTTTAACTGTATAAATTGATTCGTTCAGACGCGTTTCAAAAAAATCGAAGATTGCTTCATCTCCCATTGCCTCGTAATTATCTACACCTTCCCACCCTAATTGTTTATATACTCGCCAGAGAAACGAAAGTAGCGGGAGAAACGGCTTTAAATATAAATCATCAGGCATCTCGCCATATGTATGGACCATAAAAATCTCTCACATACCAATTTAATTTCTTTTCCTTTTAGAACTTATTCATCAATTGGTTTATACAAATATTTATTTGTATTCATGTTTGGCGTACTGTTCTTTGGTCTTTATCTCCCTTCCTAGAAGAATATTAATATCCCCTTTCAACCATTTAGAGACGACATTAACATATCCCTGTTCTTCTAAACGTCGAACCGAAAGATTCACAAAAGTTCGGATATCATAGACAATTTTCCCTAATTTTTTAATACGGAATGCAATTTCTACGTCATCACTATGCGGAAGTGATTTATAGCCTCCACATTTTATAAAAGCACTTTTCCGAAATGCCGAATTTGTCCCCGCAGTTCCGTATAAATTGAACAGTGTCAATCCTTGAATAAAACAACGAAGGATGAAATAGGTCAAGCGTGATTTCCAGTTCTTTTCTATCGGACCATCAGGTCCAGTTACGGCAACAACCCGAGGATCTTGAAAATCTTCGAGAAAAATTTCTAACCATTGATTTGGAACGATACAATCCGCGTCTGTAGTGGCTACAAGATCCGCTTTTGCCGCAAGAAATCCATCATTACGAGCTCCTCCAATTCCCTCACGCTTCTGCAAAATAACTCGCGCCCCCATCTCTTCTGCTATTTCTCGAGTTCTATCCGTTGAATGCCCATCTACGATAATGATTTCATAATCTTTACGAGGAATTGTTTGGTGATTTAATTTAAATAAGGTGCGCCGAATGTTTTTTTCTTCGTTGTATGTCGGAATAACTACACTGATTCGGGGTTTCGACATTATATTCACCAATTTAATTGAACCATTATTCCAATATATTTTTTCGGATGGTATAAACTTCCAAGAAGATTTCATTTATAAAGTTCGATATAGTTATTCGATGAATTCGATGCGTAATTATTTCAAAGGAATTAGAAAAATTTATATATACAATCTGACTTTCTTTCTTAAAAAAGCCTTCGTGGCGGGTGGGATTCCTCTCACCGAGCTCCGCCACGTTAAAATACAAACCCCGGGCTGAGAGGTTAGAGCATGTCAGGATTTAAAGAAACGATTAGTTATAAAATTACCATAATTGCGATTTTTGGAGCTTTGTATGCCGTTTTAGTCTGGCTTTTACCGATTATTTCCTTTTTTATATGGCAAGTACGAATTGCAGACTGTCTTCTTCCACAAGCTTTTATTTTTGGACTTCCAGCTGCCGTGGGATTAGCAATTGGATGTTTTACCGGTAATTTTATCGGCGGATTAGGTCTAATTGATTACATTGGAGGCGCAATTACAAATTTTTTAGCAGGTTACATTGGTTATCTAATAGAAAAACGAAATCATTCTCAAGGTATAAAACGTATCTTACGAACTCAACTCGCAATTTCTATCCAAACCTCACTTAATGTATTTATCGTGGGAACTTATTTGTCATTTCTCTTTGAAATGCCACTTTTCCTTAGCTGGCTTGGTATTCTAATTGGTTCCCTTGTCGCCATGCACTTATTAGGTTATCTAATTTACGAGGCTATCCGAAAAACAGGTATGTTCACAATCGAATCTGAAGCTCCCAATTTACAGACCGCCATCAATTTTTTTATGTTTGAATGACTAAAAAAAGAAAGTTAATGGCTTTAAAAAGTTAAATCCAGGCAAAATGGAAGTTGTTTAATCTTAATTATCTTAATATAAGCTGCAGATGACTCCTGAATCTTATCAACAAAATCTATAGTGCCTGTATCTGGTCTATATTTAATAAATCTATTCGGTTCAATATCTGTTCTAACAAATATCACTAAAGGTAAACCATTTAAGGTATAAAAATCATGTATTACAATCCAGACAAGATACAAATGCTCACCATTTTTCTTTAAATAATACAGGCTGAGATCCGTATTATTAATCGAAACCACCATTTGTAAAAGATCGTCTAACTCCGCTAATTCTAATTTTTCCGCTTGAGGAAGTTCTTCTAGTCCTGGAAGTGCTATGACCTGATCAATTTTTGGATCATTTACTTCAACCATTTGGATCCACCTCTACTTGAGACAAATACTGCAAAGCTTCTTTTTTTTTCTAAAAATCAATACTCAATCATTAGTACGAAAAATCATATAAAAACTTTTTATTTAAATAAATATTTAATTGAATAAATCTCTCTGCCTCTTTTCTCATTTTTGAGAATGGCATCTCAAGTCAATACATATTTGCGCGCACGTGACTCCTTTTTAGTCGAAGGATTTTTTCTTTTATAATTTTTCTTTAAATTGTATTTACTCAATAACAAGGAAATCTAC
>SUPS01000163.1 GCA_005191415.1 Candidatus Helarchaeota ASGARD archaeon Hel_GB_A | reverse complement strand
ACTAAAGAACATTCTAACAGTTGCCTCTCTTCTTTTGTCTCTCGTGTATTTTTCTATATGGAAATTTAAATGAAAAGACAAAAACTTTTAAATTTTGTCGAGATCAATACCTTCTTAGATTAATTTTACGAGACCCTCTCTTAATAAAAAAGAATTTCCTCAAGAGATTAAAAAGAAAACATTCAGGTGGAGGGAAGAATGATTTTGATCGCGTTATTTGGGCAAACTTCAACGCATTTACCGCATGCATTACAGAGAATCGGAAATGCTACAATTATTTTAAATTCTTTAGGTTCTTCACCAGCAGGAGGTGTCTTTTTTTGTGTATAAGCCAATAAATGATACGGACATGCCTTTACACATGGAAATCCACAGGCAAGCGGGTCAGTACATAACTTCCGTTTTATCTTAATTTTTACTCGAGGTTGCATTTCAGCTTCACAATACTGATTCAGAAAGGAAGTTTAAAAAAGTAACCACCTCAAAATCACCTTAAAAATCACAGAAAAGTAAAAAAAAATAATTAAGATAAGGTATAAATTCGTTCAGGAGCGTAGGCAATGGTCAAAGCCTTGGCTAGAACTTGATCAAAGAAAGGAAGTGACCATGAACCATAGCTGGCAACACAAATAGGATAATTTTTGAGAGAAAATACTTGCCCAGAATTCAAATTGATTCGGTACATTTTCCCATTCTTGCTCTTTATAATGAGATTTACGCCTCGAATCTTAAAACACTTGTGCTTTCGAATAACTGTGTAGAAGATAGATTTAGCTAATTTTTCTGCACCCGTAATGGCTTTTCGGGGAGTTTCTTGTTGAAGATCGTTAAGATCAGGGTGAGTTCTCTCGAAAATAATAATATCTGGAAAGGTGTTTACTTTTAACGAGGTCTGGACTTCTTCTTCTTCATTGATTTGAAATTTAAAAAGAATTTTTTGTTTTGAAAGTTTACTTGGACCTTGGCGATATCGAAATTTTTCAAACTCTCGCGCATCTAATTTATTATATATTAATTTCCCTGCTTGTGGCCAGCTGATTTTTTTTAATTTGGTACGCCGATCAACCACATAAAATTCACTATCACGGTAGAGAAGATCACCTGGACGGAAATTGCGCTTATTGCCCACCGGGCGAAACTTTCTTGAGTCGAAATACAACCAATCATTAGATAAATTGAGCCGAATAACCTTAGCTCGTTTCATGGACTTATCCTCCAGCCACTGGAGCGAAAACAATGACTGATTCAAGGTCTCGATTGTATAATTCACTTCTTTCCGAGATTACGATGTTGTCCGGTTCGCAAAACACAAACATGCCATCATCGAGATATTGACCGATAATGTTATAAGCGTTCGCTCGGCTGGCAACGATCGAAGTATGTCCATGAGAATCCAATTTAACGATGACAACTTTATCTTTTCTCTTCAATAATTCTCACCTCTTCTTTTTTCATTTTTATGAAGGGAAATAGATTTACTTCCCTATCAGCCCGCCCCCTTACTTTTTAAAGGAAATAAATCCTTTAAAGGGATGATTCTAATCGCCAGTCTGAAAATCTAGCGATTGTGGAGATTTTCTCGCTGATAGCGGAAAGTAATATCTGTATGCATAAATAATCCATTATATTTAAATCTTTCAGGAGAGATTGGAGATGCTTTTTTTGTAATATACAGAATATCATCTACTTTATTAGCTTTAAATAGGGGAAAATAAGGGAAGTTTAGGAAATTCTTATAAGAAGTTTTCTCTCTAGGGAAACTATGTTTTTATGAACTCATTAAGGAATTTATTTTTCCCCCATCGAAAAATGGCATACATATCGCCATTAATTCGATCCTAAAGTCCACATGTGCTTTGTTTCGAAGGTTTTTTCCATGCTTACAATTCCGTTCGTTATATCATTTCACTCATGTGGAATTCCCCTTTACCAGAAATCAAGGTGTATGATGCATTAAGATGCGATCCTATTTAAAGTTGTTAATCATTTCATAAAGTCGGTATTACGTCCAATGCCGATGGATATTATATGGGAGTGGTCGATTTTTTCGGTTACAGGAGTCTCGTGAGTAACGTCTAAATAGACTCCCCTTGCTAATTCTTGCTCTGAAAGGCCAAGGTCTGAAGGTTTAATCCAATCCCCCGGAGGATATCGGTAATCAAAGCGATGGTCCATATCCTTTTTCTGCTTCAGGTTGGGAAATTCACATTTTAGGGTTTGAATGGGATAGGGGACGCCTTTCGCTATTTTTTCGGTCTGATACCACTCATAAATATGTGCATGAAGTTGAATAATCAAATCCCGATTCTTTTCCTCGAAAGGAGAGATATATAAATGTCCTAAAGTGGCTAAACCAGCCAACTTCTTAGTAAATTCAGCTCTTCCTTGGTATAGAAAGAAATTTAGCATCTCAGGCCATGGAATTAAGGCAAAAGCATAATCAGGTAATCTATAAAGCTCTTTAGCAGCCCAACCATCATATCCTTGAGAAATAGATTCATAAGAACTGGGTTCATACAACAAATTCAGTGCAAAAGTTTCATATGCATTGACCACAAAATAATCCGCACTCGCCCATTGAGGAGTCCGCTCATTCCGAATATCCTTAAAGACATCAATTAGTCGAAGGCTAGATTTACGAAGATCTTTAATCCGTGACGGAATTTCCTTCAATTTATAGCCTATTTTCATATGCCTTCTATCAAGTAATTCATCGTCAGGTCTTACAAACCACCAATCTACGGGTAATCCTTCCTCCAGATGTCCATTGAGTAACGCAAATACTTCTTGTGTATCATGTTTGAGTATGATATAGGTTAAATCCACACTCTCGCCTGCGAATAATTTGGATGTGCCTTGGAGAAGGTCAGCCCGAATTGCCACATTCGGTAAGACAAGTATGTAAGAAAGGGTTTTATCGGGTGCTTTAAGCTTACCTGTCATCACGTCTTCAGATGTAGCAATTGATTCATTGAATCGGGTTTCAAAAAAATTGTAACAACCTTCTTCGGAATCTAAATTGAACTGATGAAATTCGTCCCATCCAAAAGTTTGATATAATTTCCACGTATTTGGAAATAATGGCATGTAAGGTTTGAACCGAACGTTATCCGGAATTTCACCGTAGGTATGGACCATCTTCTATATCCCTCATAAGTATTAGCTTATCTCCTCCTTAAATAAGTAGTTATGTTACCTTATAGGAAATAAAAAGGATAACGAATATGAGATCCACAAGCAAGGATCTCTCACAATAGGGATATAACTGGATACAACTGGGCTAATTTAAGGCAAATTCCAACTGTACCTGCTTGTTTGGACCTTTAAGTAAAGTATTGTATGATTCAAGAAATTTTCTTCCGATAATTACTTCTTTACATCTTATATGAGTATCTATTGTAATAATAGTGATCAGGTCATGTCCCTTAATTTTGATACTTCCACTTGCCGATTGAAGTTCTAAATGCTCGCCCGATGCGGTTTCTGCAATGCTGACAACGTCATTACTGAATTCAAAGGCTTTTAAGTTAAGTTTATCGTAAATATCTGGAGGTATCAAAAGTTCTCCATCATATCCAGTATCAATTAATGCAGATAATTCAATTTCCTTTATGTTTAAGGGATCTGATAGGATTATTATTAGATATGGGGCGGGGATTTCGGAATATACGGGGATTTTATAGTCGAAAGTTAATTTCACTTTAATTTCCTCCCAAATCCAAGGGTAACTTTTCTTTTTTTCCGAGTGATGGGAGTGACTAAATTGCAGGTGTGTA
This sequence comes from Candidatus Helarchaeota ASGARD archaeon Hel_GB_A, assembly GCA_005191415.1. GTDB lineage: Archaea > Asgardarchaeota > Lokiarchaeia > Helarchaeales > HEL-GB-A > HEL-GB-A. The sequence goes on along the minus strand of SUPS01000163.1, from coordinate 5,433 downwards.
TAAGGTTATTCGCTTTGATTGCTTTAATTGCTTCAATCCGCGTCTTAAAAAGTCCAATAACTTTGCCTTTGGAAATTACAATCCATTCGTCTTCATGTTCTTTAATAAGTTCAGGAAATAGACGTCTATAAGTTGCATTATTTATTATTCGGTCATAATCATCTTGACTTTTTGTTTCCTCCATTTTTAGCCAATATTCCATCGCTTTACAAAGTGCTTCATTGAGTCTGATTCCTCTCATTGCCGCTGCAGCTTTGAAACGTGCATATAATTCTTTATCCACGTCCTTAATTAAGACAGACATATCAGACACCTTCAAATTAATTGAAATTCTAAAGCTATATTTTATTAACTAAGTTTAAAAAGTTTATTAATGGTTTTAAGAAAAAAAGAAGAAGTACAGAATAAAAAGGTATTTAATTTGCTTAATTTACCTTTTTTTTCTTTTCGGTATGGATCTCTTCTAGTTTTTTCCGCATAATAGCCAGTTTTTCGCCATGCAAGGGGAAAAATTTGAAACAAAGAATGGCAATACCAAGAGCGACTATAGGAAAGAGGACCATTAACGCTTTTAATCCTAGAGCCACAAGAGCAGGATCAGTTGGAGCTGGAACATAATTATGCCAATCAACATTGATGAAAATTATTGCAATTGCAGAAATCTTTAAAATTACAGAGAAGCGGTGGATAAATGCATTCATTCCATAGTAGGAGCCTTCACGGCGCACGCCCGTTTTAGTTTCATCTTCATCTATAACATCTGAAATGAGGATATCAACAAAATACATTGCACCAGCAAGACCAAAGCCTTGCAGACTTGTCACAATGAAGAAAAGAATGATGAACAGTTGTCCTTCGCCAAGAAACGCATATGGAACTAGCAAGATACACCAGCTGGCGAGAGCCACAATCATTCCATTCCGCATGCCATATTTCCGCCCAATTTTTCGATGAATGGGGAAACAAACCACGGTCAAAAGAAAAGCAATCATCAATGGTAAGCCAAGTAAAATAGTTTGTCCCGAGGGAATCCCTACTACATGTTCTGCATATAGCGGAACGATTGTCACCAATAACCCGAATACAAACCAAATGAGGAGATTTCCTGTTACGAAGATTAGAAAGGTTTTATTCTTTAGCGTAATTTTTGCGGCTTGAAAGAAGCTTGGACCTTTATGGACATCATTTTTATATTCTGGGCGCTCCTTAATGCCAAAGAGAAGAAATGGAATGGCAGAAATAATCGTGATAATTCCAATAATGATTCCTACAGTCAGATAAATTGGAGCTAAATCAGCTGCTGTGATGACGGTAGGCGTGGTTCGAGGGGTGAAAGAGGGGAGGAGAAGTGTGGGCATGACCACCCCAATCATCAATGCAAAAACAGTAAATCCTTTTATGAACATGTTTGTAGAAGCACGTTCTTCTTCGCTAGGGAACATTTCTGGAAAAAGTGCGTTTACATTGACGGAGTAGATAGTATAAATCGCTTCGAATACAATGATAACAATAAGGAAATAAATAAAATTAACAGTCGTATCAGCAGAGAACGGTGGCGTAAAGAGGAGAACCATCATTACACCTAAGGGAATAATTGCCAATACTATGTAAAAACGTCTTTTTCCGAATTTTTGGGTGAAATTGAATCGTGTGCGGTCCGAAATCCCTCCAAAAAGGGGATCATTGAAAGAATTCCACAATGCCCAAATTGTAAAACCAATCCAAAGTTGAGTCATATCTAAACCAACGATAGCGAAATAATACACAAAGACTAGAAGTGTAAATGCCTGATAAGTAACTTGATCGGGAATTGCAGAGAACGCGAAAGCAATTTTTTTCTTTAAATTTCCCATAATTTTCACCATTTTAAAATGAACATTATTGTCCTTTATAAAAACCTATGATTAAAAATTTAATCCACTTTACATAGCAAATGTGCCAAACAAATTTGCTATTTAGACATAAAACCAGAAATTGTTCTTTTTGATTATTGATTTTTTTCCCATTAATTTGTAAATAGAAAATTGTTAAGTCTTTAATTTCACCGTGCATAAATTATTATGAGAAGATTCCGAATTAGAAATAGATCTCCGAATTGGAGACGAGACTCATATGGTCTTAATAGGTAGTATTTTGCAAGATTGGAATGCAAATTTGCAAGATAAAGATCAACTCTTTACGATCATAGCAAAGGAAATTTCAACGTCTTTAAGAAGGGTTTTAGTCTCGAAAGTATATATCGCAATAGTTGATGCTTTAGGAACGATACATTACATCACTCCTGAATTTGATGAATATTTATATTTCATTCAAAGTTTTATTAAGAAAAGTTTTCACCTGTTAGAGGTTGGAGATCATAGTATTCCTTTCGGGGGAGTCGCGCTTGCCTTTTTTAAGATATCATCTAAAGCATTAGTTATCTTATATATGCCTAAAGGGCCGAGTGGGCAACTTCTTGCTTTTAAGCCGATGATGAATACTTGGGCAAAAAAAATCGATGAATTAATCGGGGATATTTCGACTCAAACAGAATCGACATCAACCCAACAAAATACAAAAAATATTCCTGAAAAACCAATAAAAATGAGGTTTGAAAACGTTAAGAGGGTTCCACTTTTAGTAAAGCCATTGCCAGAACATAAAAAATTCCCACTAGATACGGTAACGGTGTTACAATACTGTGATGGAACCTATTCAATTGAGGAAATTTGTGAAGAGACAAAGTTTCCTCGCCTTAAAGTAGAATTGATAATTCGTGAATATCAAAAAAAGAAGTTTCTTAAAATAATGAGACTTATATGAGAAGATTACTTTAATCTTTTCTTTTTTTTGGCACGTTCTAGGATGGCATCCATAAAGGCGATTTGTTTTGACCAATCGCATTCAATTGCTTGTTCAGGACAATATAAATCGCATAAGTAACATCGATCACAATCTTTCACCCATGTTGGATACGGATTCAACACAATCGCTTCGACTGGGCACCGTTCTGCACATTCGCCACATTGCGTACATTTATCTTTATTTAAATAGAAATCTGGAAACCATTTTTCCATAAAAGGGGCAGATCGTCCTTTCCATCCACCTTCAGCCCACTTATTGTCTTTTGACCAAAAATCGGTCTTTTCAGGAGTATTGGGGGCGAGTGCCTTGGCAATCAGAGCGGATCCCCATTCTTTTGCTTGTTTCAATTCATCTTCGGTTGGATGCCCCACACTCGATGGAAGAGCAGATTGCGGAAAATGACTATAGCATCGATGCTGATCAAGCCCTTTCCAGCGATCACAACCATCAATTATCTTGAGGCCCTTCTTATCCAGAACTTGTTTGATTTTAAAAAGAGTCGCCCCGGGATTACCTCCGCTAGTACAGAAAAGGAAGCCTTTAGCATGACTTAGGTCAGGGAGGGCTTCAAAGATTTCAAAAAGATGATATGGAGGATGGAAATAATAAACAGGTGTGCCGAACCCGATGAGCTGATATCTTTTAAATTCGAAATATTTGATTAATTCTAAATCTTTTGAGATTTTCGTGAATCGCACAAGATCGCAAGTATGTCCTCCGTGTCTTAGCCCTTCTGCAATTTTTTCCGCAATTTTCTTCGTTGATCCTTGCTGTGAGAAGTAAAAAATGACACTATTAAGCTTATATTTAATATCTATACCATACATTGTCCAAGGCACTTTAAAAGCTTCTCGCCAAAATGAATATTTCGGTTCAGCGACCAAATATATTCCCGAAGGCGTTTTTCTTATTTATGTTTTCCTATGCTTGTATCTGTGCACCTCTTGTTGAGGAATTCATTTTTCGAGTTTATTTATATAAACGAGCAAACGACATTTTTAATAACCAAAAATGGGAATTTGATTGGAGATTCTTATATTATTTTACCTTTTCGCTATTTGAAAATTATGATTTATATTATGTGATTTTATTTACTTCTATTCTATTTGGATTCTTTTATCTAGTCGGAGGATTAAATCTCGATAATATTATCCAAGAGGTATCTTAATAATTTTGAAGGTTTTTTAATAATATTACGAATAAATCTGAAAGATTCTATTACTAAAAACGTACCTAATAATACAAAACTTATTAAAAAACCTGGAATAGATTCGTTACTTGGTATCTCATTATCATCACCATTGTCATCGTTTCCCATTTCTTCAATATAATCATAATATCTTCTATAAGTGAGATTAGCATCTGTAAAACCTGCCTGAGCATCTGTAAGATTTTCAAAGTATTCGATGGTGAGTATGTCATCAGCTGCAAGAGTGGTATTGCAAAAGACGTCAAATCGACAATAGATAGTTTTATTGAATCCCCATCCTAAATGATAAGAGCGGGTAACTATCATTTCTAAAATACCGTTGGTGAAGTTACCTTCTTTCAATTTCACAAGGCTTTCCCCAATTTTCGTGTAATTTTGTACTTTTGTACCAGCAGCATCCGTGAAATATCCTATCACATCGCTGGATAAATTTCTGGAAACATCTCTAGGATCCTTATAAAAGGTTTCCTTATTCCAAAAACTCTGATGCAGGTTTGTGATCATTTCAAATTCATAAAATATATCGTCATCGAACGAAGTGTTAAAAGGACCATAAAAATATCGCCAAGTGCCCCATACCGTGTTATTTATATCCGCATTTGTAGGATTGCATAGTTTAGATTCCGGATATACGCCTGCAATCTTCATTCTTTCATATTGGAGGGAATATAGAAACGATACTTTAGACTGAAGTTCAGAACTTAAGTAATTGAAAGGACAGATGCTAACTTCAAAAATATTTGGTTGCTCAATATCATATAAAAGCCAAAAATCCAATTGAGGTGCGTCCGTTTCAGGCTCACTATTGGTTCTGGTATATCCAACCAATTCATTTTCTTCAAAAAAATATTCGCCATACGTCTCTAAATAGTCGCTAAGATTCTTTAACATACAAAGATGGCCAAGTTTAATAAAATATTTGTGTCCTATATCGATAGTAAGATAAGTGTCCAATAAAACTTCGGTTCCATTCACGTAACTTGTTGTATTTTCCCAAAATCCCCATGAATACAAAGTGCCATTATGAGGGATTCTCACTTCGAGAGGGCGATCATAAGTGAAACAATACCAGTGATCTACACCTTCAATATGATTGCTTATAAAGTGTCCACCCCAAGGCGTTAATAACCATGCCTCATCCGAACCATTCCCTAACATATTAAGGTAGTAGGTCTGCATAGAAAGATTATCATTCCAAAAAAGTAGATCCAAATCTACTGGAAAGGTAGTAATTTCAATAGTTTCAGCCTCTTTTTCTTTAATACTTTCAAGGTCTATTATTCCAATTATATCATAATAAATAAAATTCATAGAAAGTATAATAGTATATGATAAGTTTTTTCTGAAAATATAGTTTTTTCCGAACAACAATTTGGCAA
>SUPS01000162.1 GCA_005191415.1 Candidatus Helarchaeota ASGARD archaeon Hel_GB_A | reverse complement strand
TTTTAGGAATGGGCTGAAAGTTTAATGAATGCATTCTATATTTGTAAAAGGGGGATTCTCCAACTGGCGCTTACCATCGCCAATTTGGGGAGGAGGGAATAACAATTGAAAGACAAAAATAGTCCGAATGCATTTTTCACTCTTCCAGCTCATACTTATCATTTTTTCTAATAATGAAATTCTTTGCGTCATATTTAATATAATCGGTAATTATTAGGTATTATATCTATGAAGAAGAAATTCCCTCCATCAAAAAAACGCTCTTTATTAAACAGATTGATAGATAATTTCCAGATAATTGCTGTAAAATTTTTTAAATTAAGCTTAAGTTGGTATATCTCGTCTTTAATAAGAAAAACCGCTGGTCAATATTATTTTCAGGGGAATTTTGATTAAAATTCATAGTCAATTGAAAATGCATCGAAAAATAACGAAAAGAGTGGAAGTTTAATGGATGCATTCTTCATTTTGAAAAGGGGGAGGGGAGGAGGGAATAACAAAATGAAAAACAAAAGTAGACCGAATGCATCTTTCACTCTTCCACCGAGCTCTGTATTCCTTTTTATCCAACGACTTTTTCCCTCTAATTAGTTGTTTGCATTTTTTGTTCTTGTTCTTCTGTCAATATAGTGTTACTTTAGAAGGTATAAAAAGCTTATCGTACCTTTCATTTTTATAATGGGACTGAAAAAAAGGTTTGATAGTATAAAGTTCTAAGGAAGAAAATTTATAATACAGATAGTTTTTATTTTCGAATTGAAAAATAAATTTTTTAAAAAGAATTTCAATTTGAAAATGATCTCAAGGGAGTACGAGAATGGAAATAGATGAAATCGATCGACAGATATTACAAATTTTAGAGGATGATCCTCGGATTTCTAACACTAAAATTTCAGAGAAATTAAAAGATGCAAAAATAACATTAACACCTCAGGCAGTAGGAATTCGTATTAAGAAATTGAAGGATGCAGGTGTTATTGGGGGCATAAAAATTTTAAAACCTCTTCCAGAACCAAGTAAAGTTGCCAGAGAACTAAAGAGGTTCCAAACTAAAATACCTGGGCTGGATATTCATCTTGGAGGAGGATTTCCAAATCCCTCAGTCATTTTTCTGATCGGCGAATCGGGAGTTGGTACCACTACATTTTGCCTGAAAGTACTTTGGACCGCAATAAATGCAGGAATGAATTGCGCTTATTTTACGTTAGAACGTCCGACAGAGCAAGTAATTCAGCAATTAAAGAGTTTTGGGTGGGACGTGAGCCAAAGTGAGAACGTCCGATTCATTAATATTTATGAATCTATTTATGAAAATGTCGGAGAAGCTGAATTCGTTTCTAACATAGATATCTTAAAAATATATCGAGAAATGGTAAAATATCATGCTGAATTATGGTCAAAGATAGATCTCTTAATTATAGATAGTTATACAGATTTGATCAAGTTAGTAAAAGGCTCGCCAATTGAAATTGAACTGATTAATCGATTATGTATAGGGATAATGAAACATAAGACAAATTTGATGACATTTTATGTTCTTAAACCTCATGGTATTTCGGAGAATTCGCTTCTAACTCTAAAGACATATGCGGATTGTATAATTCATTTTCGGAAGGAACTCGAAAATCAAACTATTCGGAGATACTTATTAATTGAGAAGATGCTCTTTACACAGCATACAACATCAGAGATTGAGTTTCAGATTACAAATCAAGGAATCATTTTGAAAGAGTATATGTTACAGTTAATGGCTAATCAAAATCCTATTTTGGGTGACAATTTAGCCCGCTTCAATGTTCCTGAATTAGACTACTTAATAGGAGGGCTTCCTTATGGGACTACTTGGGTTTTAGAAACGGATAGTATTTTCCCATTGACAGATCTTGCGAAATTATACATAAACTTCTTCATAGATGGGATAGCACGTCAGGAGATAGCTCATTTTGTAATACCAAATGTCCCCATTAAATGGTTACTTCACCATTTTAGGAAAACAATTCAAAAAAATAAGGAATTAAAAAAAGAAGATATTACTCTCGAGAAATTAATAAACAAAAAACAACTTAATCTTTATGACATATTTCAGAAATCACTTATACTAAAAAAGGAAGGAAATGGATCTCATTTTGAACCTATGGTCTGGTCTTCAGATGCAGAGAGAAATCTTCGACATATTGGATTAAAATTAACAGAACAACGTAGTAAACATACGTACATAGGATTATCACTCTCTGATTTAATAGACGCTCCATTTGGAGAGGAGAAATTACGCCAGTTATATAAGTCACTTATTCAAATTATTCAGAAACGAAACGATATCTTATTGATGGCGATTAATCCAGCGCTTCATTCAGATGTATTTGTTAAGAAATTATGGTATGATTGCGATGGAATCATCCGTTTTTGGGTAAATCCGTATCATAACGAACAACAAAATAAATATATTCAAATCATTAAGACGCCGCAAGGTACACCTAGTCCTCCACATCAGCTCAAAGTAAATGATGACCCCCCTTATTTTCAAATAGTTTAATGAGAAAGAAGAATCCTAATATCTGCCATAAGATTTTTCCTAATTTTTGAATCGAAACTTTTTTGTAAAAGAAAGCGAAAAATTTGGTATTCAAGAGAAACATTTTGGGGACTTTTAAATAATGGTCAAGGACGGAACCGATCGCTCACTTGTATATGTCCTATTTGCATGTTGGTTAGGATGGTTAATTACAGCTGCCGCGCGGCAGATTAGTGATATTGTAAAGCGAGAGATAGGTACTGCATTAGGGCTTACAACACGGTTGCAGATCAGTTTAGTAGTAGATTTTTCCTTTTGGATTGGATATATAATAACAGCCGTAGGATTTGGGATCCTATCAGACAAAATTGGAAGAAAAAAAATCATTTATATTTCTTTATTCTTATTTAGCATTCCAACAGGGCTTTTTTTCATAAGTGATGCGCAATCTTTTATTTATATTCGATTTTTTCAAGGATTCTCGGTTGGAGGATTCTTTCCTGTGGCAGTAGCATTGTTAGGTGACTTGAATGAAGTAAAGAATCGGTCAAAGGCTGTTGGTCGCTTTGTATCTGGTGGAGTTTTTGGCGCGATGCTGGGATGGCTTGTGTCAGGTATAATTTATGAAAACTTTGGATCTTGGCAAGTTAGTTTTTTAGTTTTGGTACCGCCGATTATCGGAGTAGCGCTGACAAATTATTTTCTCTTAATCGAGTCACCAAAAATGAACGCGAAATATAGGGATAGGGAAGATGATTCACTTTCAATTGGAATGACGATAAAAAAACTTTTGATGAATCGTTTTTTAGTAATTGCCCTCCTCTTTTGTTCCTTAGATTTATTCACACTTTGGGTAGTGGATGATTGGATTCCTTATTTCGTTAGAGAACTTTATGGAATTTCCCCCACCGATGCAGCACTCTTTCGAGCCTTGAGTGCCATTTCTGGAATTATGGGGATCATCTTCTTTGGCTATTTCGCTGATAAATTCGGCAGAAAAAAGGCGCTGTTCACTGCAGTAGTTTGTGGTATTGTTTCTTTATCTTTACTATTAGTAGTTGCGGTATGGTTGCCTTTTGAATATATGTATCCTTTGTCAGCGGCAAGCGGGTTTTTCGGTTTAGGAGAATTTGCGGCAATTTATGTGTTGGTCATGGAAAATGCGCCTGATAATCGATATGGAACTGCAATGGGATTATGTATCTTTATTGGGAATGCTATTGCACTTACAGGGGGGCCACTCGCCGCCTTTGTTTCGGATACAACGACGTTAGGATTATATGCATTCCTTATTGTCCCCTTGATTGCCATTATTCTCCGACTTCCTCTCTCGCTCATCGCAAAAGATCCTGCTTTTATTGGATTTGGTGAGAAAGATGAATAAAATAAAGGGATTTAAATGGTATCGGCTGTAGAAATTTAAAGATAGATTCTTAAAGACGGGGAACTACAAAACGATATATAGAATTCAATTTGATTGGGCGAAGAAAAATGGAAAAATGTATTTTGTCCCACAAGACAAACTTAACTCAAATATATGGAGCCACAGGATTTAAAAAAATCGATAAAGCATTGAAGGAATTAGCTGAAGTTTCCCCTTTGGAAACAGAAATTGTATATATTGATGATAAAACTTCAACACAACGCCATCGTTTAGACCCTGTGAGCGAAAATGATACTGACAAGATTCAAACCTTTATCGAAAAGTTATGCAAGCAATATGATACTGAATATCTTCTTGTTATCGGCGGACACCGTATTATTCCGTTCTATTCATTAAAAGATCCAACCAACCCGAACCAAATTGTGTATAGTGATGCACCTTATGCAGACATTTATTATGATGATCTTAGAAGCCCAGATGTTTCAATGGGACGGATGCCAGATGGCGGGGTTACAGATCCTAGCTTACTCCTGAATCAAATTCAGACAGCAATCAAATATTTTAAAGGAATTACTGAAAAGACTAATGATACATCCGGGGTATCTGCAAAGACATGGGAATCTGTATCCCATAATCTCTATAAACGCATTAAAAAAGAGACCGAGTTAGTCCTTACACCGGAATATGGGCTTGGAAAAAACGTGCCAGAGCATATTAACGTAGCAGTTCTGCGCCCTCAAAAATGGCAGTTAGAACGACCTGCTTCAGTTACAAAGGCAATGATAGAACATGTCAGTGCTTCAGTAAAGAAGATCTTAGACCCGAAAATATTCACTGGGCGAAAATTGATTTATTTTAATGTTCATGGCGATGATCGTGTTCCCGAATGGATGGGTGATATGATGCTACGATTCACGATTGAAGGGGAAGAGTGCATTCTTATAGTATATCCAGATATTTTGCTCCCCAAAATAATTAAACAAGCAAATGTGAAAAATGCGATTGTATTTACTGAAGCCTGTTTTGGTGCATACACAATTGATAAGACACCCGAGACATCCAATGCTCTATGTTTCTTAAATCAGGGGGTGTTATGTTTTGTGGGCTCAACCGCGGTCGCATATGGTGAGCCGCGTAAAAGATATCCTAGATGGGCAGATGTGTTGGCTCAATACTTCTTTGATTTTGTAAAACGTAAATATGAAGTGGGAGCTGCCTTTCAAATGGCAAAGCAACGCTATGTCGGGACTGAACGCCCATTTAACCGAGAAGACCTAAAAACCATGTATGAGTTTCTTCTCTATGGCGATCCCTCTGTCGCAATGCCATAGAATTAATAAAGAATAATTTATTAAAAGAGGTTGATGAGAAATGTCTGAAGAAGAAAAAATTGCCCGTTTAAAAGAAAAAGTGGCAAAAGACGTGTTAAAGGATTTTCCTGAAATGGAAGGAGTGGAACCCGAAATAACATCAGAAACTTATCAATCAACACGCACTCGTTCCCGATATGGGAGAGATTCAGGTGAGGTAGCTGTTCGTGTTTTAAAATATTCAAAAGAAATACCTACTTTTAGGGGGATTACCTTTAAAAAAGTGGTCTCAGTCACTATTGATGACGAAACAGAAGAAATTATCAAAGTAGCCGAATCACGCGAGTAATGAACTGACCCTAAATATCTTTTTTTTCGAGACGATTACTATACATTGTTAATTTTCATCTTTTTAGAAAGAAGTTAAGGCTTAGATTTTAAACTATTTTTTAATTTTCATTCCAATAATTCATCTAATTGACGAATAAAATCGCCTGATAACAATTGTTTTTGGACCTCTGATAAAGAGATATACTTTTCTGCAATGAGAGAATCTTGATTTTCAATGAAAGAAAGTGTTTGTAGAATTTCGGCGTGGGATGGTACCTTTAAAATCATAGGATATCTGATGAGATAAACGAGGTAGTGTTGTAATTGCCTGTAGTAATTCAAGAATGGTCTTATTTCATTTTTTAAGGCATCATCGGCTTTAAAATAATTGTTTAATAAATGTTTCAGTTCTAGAGGACGCGTATATTTTGAGGTTGTACGCCTTCGGCAACTAATTTTCGTACAACTCGGGACCCAATGAACCCAGTTCCCCCCGCGACTATAAATTTTTCATCAGTTAAATCCTGAATAGAAAGCATAACGGATTGCCACCTCTATAGATAGGGAGTTTTGCTGTATTACAAATAAAAAGAAAAATAATTTAAAGATTTTAACTTAAAAAAGAAAAAAATTTAGCGCCGTCTTCGCAGTTCGGCGGCAGTAGCTTTGAATCCTTCGGCGACATCTTTTTCACCGAGGTCATAAGAGAGTCGTGCAGCTTCATCGTAGAGATCTGCGGCTTTAGAGAGATTACCATCGGCAGTGGCGGCTTCAGCATCGATAATGACTTGACGGCGTTTTTCTTCAAGTTTCTCGCGTTTTTGTTCTAATTCAGCTTTCTTCTTAATTTCTTCGACTTTGGCTTCAAAGGCTTTAGCCCGTTCTTTGTCGCCCATTTCAGAGGCAAATCGAACTACCATTCTGTAATATTTAATAGCGTCGTCCCAGCGTTCTTCACCTAGTGCAACTTCAGCGATTTCAATGGCTTCCTTCATTTGTTGTTCGAATTTCTCGATTTTCTCGCTCTCACGCATACGGGCGATTTCAGTCTTTCGGCGGCGACGCAGATCTGCTTCTCGGCGCTTGGCTTCTTTACTTTTCTCATTATATTCGCGGGCTTTTTCTTTTTCACCAATTTCTAGGGAGAGTTTGCTTGCTAACTTGTAGGCACGAGATGCCTCTAATAGTTTTCCTGCGTCTTCAGCGGCAGCAGCTTCTTCTAAGACTTTTTTCCGTTCAGCTTCAAGGGTGCTTCGCCGAGTTGCCATTTCTTTGCGCATTTTCGCTTCTAGCTCTGCTTTTCTTTCAATTTTCCATTTCTTTTTTAATTCGGATGTTTTCTGAACGAGTGCATAGGATCTGACGGCATATTCAGCGGCACGATCCTCATCAGCTAATTCAACAGAAAGTAACGCTGCTTTTTGCCAGAGCCGCGAAGCATCTGAAAAACGTCCACCCTTATAAGCTTTTTCAGCCTGAGCAACAATAGCTGCGCGGAGGACACGCTTTGTTTCCTTTGTCTTTCGTTTCTTCTCCCCTTCGAATAACCATCGCTTGACACCATAATAGGGAATTATAAAGGCAAGAAGTATAATTCCAGGACAATATAGGAATAAAATAATCATCCATGGCTCAATAGCCGCTAAAAATCCAGCTAATCCACTTATAAACGGATCAAGCTCGCCCGTGCCAGTAAGTAACGTGGCAAGGTTTTTGAGCGATTGGCTTATGAAATCACCCACTCGAAAAGGGTGTAAAAGAACGAAAATAATAAGAGCAAGTACTCCAGCAGTAACGGCAGTAAAAATAGTTGCATGTTCATATTGTTTTTCAACATGTTTTTCAAGAGGGGGAAGACATAATATGGATTCTAATTTATTTCGATACTCTTTTTTACCACTGATTCGAACTTTGCCGCGCCATTTTGCGAGAGTTCTATGGGAATATTTTCCTGAACAATAATTCATAATATTTTCGCTAGTGCCTTCTAATAGAACATCGTATTTTGCGGCTTCACCTCGTGTAATAGTGGCTTCACCTTCTTTGAAATGAATAGTTGCAGCACCAATATCCCATACTTTAATAACGGCAGTAAGCTCTTTCCAGGAAAAGACTTCAGAAGCCACAGCAGGCTCCATTAGGCGCAAGGTAATTACAGCGCGGAGCGCTTTTGCTGCGCGATCTAAAAGTTCATCACGTTTTTCTTTTTCTTTTCTGCGACATTCATCAGCCCGTAATTCAAATTCCTTAGCGCGATCTTTTTCGCCAACATCCTTTGAGAGTTCTGCGACTCTCACATAAATGCGGCTTGCCTCTAGAAATTCCTCCCGTTCAAGAAATCTATCTGCCTTAGCGAGAAGTCCATCTTGGATCTTTCTAACCTTAACGCGTCGTTTTTCTTCTCGAAATTCTCTTTTAAGTTCAGGTTCTTTTTCACGGATATCGCGAGCTTGAGCAGTAAAACCTGTGGCGACTTCTTTTTCACCTAGATCCAAAGAGATCTTTGCGGCAGTTTCGTATGCAGTGGCAGCAGCTTTAAAATTCCCTTTTTCTAATGCTTGTTCAGCTCTGGCTAATGCAGCTGCGCGTTTATCTTCTAATTCGATCCTTTTCCGTTCCATCTCAGCCCGAGCTTTCTCTTCCTCCTCACGTTTCCGAATATCTTCCGCAATTTCTTGCATTTCTTTAGCGCGAGCTTCAAACATTTCAGCGCGTTCTCTCTGTCCCATTCGGTTGGAAAGTGCCACTGCTTCTCTATAAAGTTTGCTTGCGCGAATATAGTTTTCTTTTGAAACGGCTTCTTCGGCGCGTCGTAATATTTCACGACGTTCTTGTTCTAATTTTCGAAGTTCTTTCTCAGCTTCAAATTTCCGAATTAATTCAGCCTTTTTAGTTTCAATTTCCTTGATTGTCACAGTATATTGTTTTATGAAATCTTTGTCCCCAATTTGTTTAGAGAGTTCTACAGCTTGTTTATAATTTCGGAGGGCATCATCAAAGCGTCCTTCATTATAAGCAGTTTCCGCTTGTTCCACAAGAATTTCTCGTTCATTTTCGATCTCTTCTTTTCGTTTTTCTAGTTCAATTGCTTTTCTTTTCGCAATTTCTTTCTTGCGCATTTCTTTTACTTTTTCATTGAAAATTTTTGAACGATCTTTTTCACCCAATTTAGTAGAAATATCCGCCAATTTTTGATAGATATTACCTGCATTTTGATAATCTTCATTAGACTCATATTCTTCTGCTTCTGCTAGAAGTTGCTTCCTTTGTTCTTCTAGTTCTTTTCTTTCTGCTTCTAACTGCTTTCTCTTTTCTTCTTCGGATAGTTCTGGCTTTTTTTCTTTTTCCCCGCCGTTGTTACTCATAAAATTACCTTCATTTTTCTAAATTCATGTTATTTTTAGGGAAAATAATCAGTATTTGATAGCGATTATTAGGAATTTTTAAAGAATTTAACGTATAGGTTTTTCTTTCAACAGCTATTTAAAAATTATGAAGTGGGCGAGAAGTCGGGATACTCCGATATGTCGGAAAAGTGTTATATTTTTGAATTTTGTGATATCAAAATCAGAAGAGTTTGGAATTTATGGACCGAGATTCAACAAAAATTTTTAATTAATTTTCTTATATTTGAGAATTTTTTGTTCTTTTGAAAAAAATAGTAAAATATCAACGAGAAATAAAATTTTT
>SUPS01000161.1:3135-9272 GCA_005191415.1 Candidatus Helarchaeota ASGARD archaeon Hel_GB_A | reverse complement strand
AATTAGCGGAGGCGCAACTACGGACCGAGCAGCGGCTGAATGAATTAGCGGAGGCACAACTACGGACCGAGCAGCGGCTGAATGAATTAGCGGAGGCACAACTACGGACCGAGCAGCGGCTGAATGAATTAGCGGAGGCACAACTACGGACCGAGCAGCGGCTGAATGAATTAGCGGAGGCACAACTACGGACCGAGCAGCGGCTGAATGAATTAGCGGAGGCGCAAACACAGACCGAAAATACTTTAAATAAACTCTCAACCAATATTGAGAATTTGGTTATAGAAGTTCGAAGATTAAGCGATTCTATAGGTTATGGACTGGAAGATATCGCCAGAGTTATGATACCTAGCTGGCTTGAACGATATGAAAACATTTATGTAAAAGAATTGAAGCCCCTTTTTATTAAATTGGATGATAAAGAAGTAGAATTGAATTTAGCCGCTTTCGGAAAGAAAAATGGTAAAAAAACATTAATTATAGGCGAATGTAAATCCCGCATTTATTCTGGAGACGTGAATAAATTTAATAAAATTATTACGCAAATAAAACAAAAATATCCCGATAAAGAGATTATTCCTTTTATGTTTGGTTTCCTGGTACATCCACGTGCCCAAGAAGAGGCTAAGATATATGATATTCGCTTAATTGCAACATATATGCGATAAGATTCGATATTGCCTTGGTAAGTTCTTTAAATATAGTAAAAATTTTTATTTATCTTCTTTTATAGGACTAAAAGAAAAAGATCTACACGACAAAGGATGTAGTTACGATGCCTCGGCATTTAGATATGTTAAAAGATGTATTTGATGAAGATTTTTCCAAAAGTTCACATTTAGAAACCGAAATCGAGCAATATTTAGTTATGAAAGACTTAATTTTCATCGCGCATTTCCCCACTATTGACGAACTTCGCGCTTGTGTGCAAGCTCTTTCAGAAAAGTTTCGACAGATGGACCAGAAGGATTTATATCTAAAAATACTTTTGAGATATCCTGATGCGGCTCTAACCAGATCTTCACTGGAAGAAGTAAATCTAGATGACGCAAGAAAAGAACAGATCCTTTTATTACAACAAACTCGCGAAAGGGAGCACCATGAACGACTAGAATGGCTAAAAGAAAAGATTACAAACTACCATGGTGATTTTATTGTTTTATCGGGAACCGCCGAACTATCCAATAATCCTCCTTAACCAATTGTGAATCATATCTAATACATCTGATAAGCATTTAATTAAAATTAATTTAAATAGTGAGAAATCTAGAATTTAATTAAAAATTCATAACGAATGCGTTTAAGATGGAACTTACGCCAGAATTAATTAAAAAAATTAAAGAAATAATTGACAAAGAACTCGAAAAATTATCGGCACTTAACATTGTAGAGATGCAAATATCTGAAGAGAACGGTGAATCAATAGAAGATATTAAAAAGAAATTAGATCCCGAATTATTGGAATTTATTGAGAAGACAATCGATGAGAGAATTAAGAAATATTTCCCAGAATATGGCAATAAATGAAATTTTCAATGAATCTATTTTTAAACAAATCGAATTATGAAATCTAATTCTGGATAGTTTATAAAGATTGATAATTAATTAGATATAAAAGGAAATATTTGTATATGGGAGGAAATCCCTTTTGAGTTGAATAGATAATGACTATTTTCGAGTTAAATCTGGTCCCTCATGCGCAACCTGTGGATCGAGTGATCGAGAATTTGGTTTCGGATGTAAATGGTCTTTCACAGGAAGAAGCGAAAAAACGGCTTGAGATGTTTGGGTATAATGAGCTTCCTGAAAAGAAGGCAAAGAATCCTGCAGTTCTCTTTCTGAAACAATTCAATAATATCTTAATTTATGTGCTTTTTGTGGCAGCAGGCATCTCATTTATGGTAGGGGAGATGGTGGATGTATATATCATCATCGGCATTACCTTTGGCAATGGAATAATTGGGTTTATTCAGGAGCGTAAAGCTGAACACGCTATTCAAGCGTTGAAGAAATTGATTGTGCCCTATGCGAAAGTATATCGCGATGGACGATTAGAGAAAATTCCGTCTAAAGAGCTCGTGCCTGGAGATATCATCTATTTGGAAGAGGGGAACAAAATTCCTGCCGATGCACGAATAATTGAGCTCAAATATTTTCGGACTGTGGAAGCCTCCCTAACTGGTGAATCATGGCCGATTGAAAAATCCGTAAAAGTTTTACCGGCAAATACCTTACTCGCTGACCAGAAGAATATGCTTTGGATGGGTACATTCGTTGCCAGCGGTCGTGCGAAAGCAGTGGTGACACACACAGGTCCAAATACAGCCCTAAGCAAAATTGCTCAATCGATAGTAAGTATAAAAGGAGAAAAAAGTCATTTAAAGAAGAAGATAACAAAATTAACGAGGCAAATTGGCCTGATAGCGGTGGGTGGGGCTTTAATGACATTTTTCATTGCATATTTTCTACGAGGATTTGACCTCTTTTATACTTTTGAATTTAGCCTCGCGTCATTAGTTTCAGGCATTCCGGAAGGGCTTCCGATCGTCCTCATAATCGTGCTTACGATTGGGGCGGGGCGAATGGCGCGCAAATGCGCGATAGTTAGGAGATTGCCCGCAGTAGAAACGCTTGATGCCGTTACGGTAATTGTGACTGACAAAACCGGGACGCTTACTCAAAATACAATGACTATTCAGAAAGTAATTCTATATGATGAAGAAGAAATTCGCGTGACTGGGGTTGGCTGGGAGCCACTTGGGGAATTTCTCCAAGATACTCAGGTTATCAATCCTTTACAGAAGCCTAATTTGTCGAAACTCCTCACAATTGCAGCTATCTGTAATAACGCCCGCCTATTAGAGAACGAGATAACCGATGAAGCTGATGAATCCTATCAAAAGGTGTGTGTCGATCCAGGTGCACAAGAACTATACAAAGAAGAAGATTTCCGAGTAATTGGTGACCCTACTGAGGCAGCCCTCGTTGTTCTTGCTGCAAAAGCAGGTCTGTCAAAGGAAACCTTAGTAAATGAACTGAAAGAAATTGATAATCTCCCTTTCAATCCTGAAATGAAATATCGGGCATCCTTAGTGAGGTATAGGGCCCCTGATATGCCGAATGAAATATTTGTTGTAGGCGCCCCAGAAGCGATTCTTAGTTCTTCATCCTACCACCTTCATCTCGATTCTCCTGTAAAATCGAATCCTACGCATACTGAGGCTGTATTGACACAGGTAGAAACTCTCGCGGGAAATGCGATGCGGGTTCTCGGAATCGCCTATAAAAAGGTACCGAAGCAGGTTCAATCTCTAACTAACGAGATGATTAATGATCTTGTTTTCGTGGGACTGGTGGCAATGAGCGATCCCCCTCGCGTAGGTGTAAAAGAAGCGCTCGCTCGGACTCAAAAGGCTTGCATTCGCGTTATCATGTGTACAGGAGACCATAAGAATACCGCCATTGCAATCGCTAGAGAAATTGGACTAATCAGTGAAGAATATCTCGATCCAAAGTATCCGTTAGCTCTGACAGAGCAGGAGCTCGCTCAAATGACTGAAGAAGAGATCGAAGATATGATTTTGCACGTCTCCATCTTCGCCCGCATGTCCCCCGAAATGAAACTAAAAATAGTCCAGACACTCCAAAAAAATGGGCATATTGTGGGGATGACTGGTGATGGTGTTAATGATGCTCCAGCTCTAAAACAAAGTGATATCGGCATTGCAATGGGCATTATTGGAACGGAAATCGCCAGAGAATCGAGTGAAATCGTTCTTGCAGACGATAATTTTGTCACCATTGTCGATGCTCTCATAGAAGGGCGGGTCATTTTTACCAATATAAGACAAACCACCACCCATTTGGTCACAACCAGTATTTCCGAAGATGTCACCATTATCGGGGCCTTATTGTTAGGGATGCCTCTACCTCTCCAACCCATTCATATCTTATGGTTAAATCTGGTAACTGATGGCACTGGCGATATTGCTCTGGCAACCGAGCCCGGACATGGCGATGTTCTGGAAGAACCTCCCCGGAAAGGAGAGGAAAATATTCTGCCCCGCAATCTTTTTCCATTCATTTTGTTATTTGTCGTAATTATGTCTATAGGTGATATTTTCCTATTCTCGCTATACTATGACTCTTTATATCCCGTTGCCACAATAGGCGTCGCACAGACTGTTGCCTTCCTCTCCATGATGTTTTCCCAACTATTCAATTTATGGAATATGCGTTCTATACGCCAATCTATTTTCCAAATTGGATTCCTCAGTAATAAATGGGTCAATATCGATTTCCTCATCTCTATTGGTTTCGTAGCATTTGCCATTTATACCCCTGGCGTCCAGGATATATTTCATTTTGCACCTATTGGCTTATTCGAATGGTTGCTCGCTCTAGGCATCTCCTCCCTCGTCCTATGGTTTGGAGAACTTTACAAATATATCAAGCGAAGAATAACGCGTAGTACATTGACTATCCTGGAGGATTTAGTAAAATAACTTTCCTTAAAACTTTTTTAATGGACATAATTTAATTTAAACCAACAAACTGAAATGTAAAAAGTTAATGACCAAAATGTAAAAAGATAATTTATATAGGTAAGTGACCATTTTAGTCATATAATGAATGGAAACAAATTCTCTTCCTAATCAATGTAACAGCTGTTGGATTGTTAATTTATCTTGTCTTTTTCTTTTTTAAAGTTAGTTGGATATGGTTCTTAATTGGCATTATACTTTATGGCACTATTTTCTTTTTTTATTATTTTAAGGATAGTCAGGCGTTATTTCCCCTTTCCCATCCCTTCTTTTGCAACTCCCCTTATTGATAATCCACTTCGGAGAAAATTCATGCAAAAGCCTGAGGTGATTGCAGAACGAATGCAGCTGGCACCTTGGATGGTGGTGGTTGATATCGGTCCAGGGAAGGGGACTTATACCAAAGCGGTGGCAAAGCGAATTCTCCCAGCCGGAAAAGTATTTGCAGTGGATATTTCAGAACAGGTAATAAATCGTCTGAAAAGAAAAATTGAAAAGGAAGGTATTACTAATATAATTCCGAAAATTGAGAATGCCTATAATTTTACTTTTGCTGATGAAAGTATCGATAGAATCTGCATGATTTGTTGTCTGTCTGAAATCCCCGATCCCGTCGAAGTACTCCGGGAATGCCGGCGAATTCTAAAACCCGATGGTTTAATAAGCCTTTGTGAATTATTCATCGATCCTGACTATCCCCGCCGAAAAACCGAAAAGCGGTGGGCTCGCGAGGCTGGATTGAAACTGAAAGACGAATTTGGGAGTTGGTTTGCCTACCAATTAAATTTTAGTAAATAAATTATCGCCATTCTAATCATTATTAATAATTGTATATAAAAAATTAGAATTGAAATGACTGAAGCCGGATGTCTATAGGTCTTTAATAGATCTATCGTTTACGAAAATGCACAATTACTACAATAACTAACCCTATGGTTGGGAAAATCGCTAGCAGAAGAAGTATATTTGCTGTATTATTTGTGATGTTGATGGTCACACTTTGGCAATTTGACAGGGTCGAATTTACTTGAGTATTGCCCGCAACAATGACATAAAAATAGGTTCCACTGGAATCTACCAGATCTTGGTAGGTGGTGGAATACACAACTGCAATTGGCGATAAAGTTTCGCTTAAATTATTGATTACGGACGTATCTCTATAAACATAGTAGTAAGTGGCGCCATCTACACCAGTCCAATTAAGTGAGACAATCCTCGTTGAACTAATTTCCGGCGAAATAGGCAATAAAGTGGGAGCTATTGCTATTGTTACGTTCTCGCAGTTGGAAATGGAGCTGTTTGCCCACCCATCACCTGCAACAATCACGTAGAAGTAGCGATTGATAGTCGTAATTTTTTCAGTGTAAGCAGTATTGGTGCTGGTTGCAAGAGGCGTTAGTCCAACCACGGTGGTAATGGGAGACGTATCCCGGTAGATATAGTAATGCGTTGCATTAACTACGGTGGTCCAATTCAAGGTGATGGTTCCATCAGGATCGACGGAGGGGAGGATCGGGTCGAGGGTAGGGGTGCCGGGAGGGATCGCGACAGTCACGTTCTCGCAGTTGGAGATGGAGCTGTTTGCCCATCCAT
>SUPS01000161.1:0-3120 GCA_005191415.1 Candidatus Helarchaeota ASGARD archaeon Hel_GB_A | reverse complement strand
CATAGAAATAGCGCCCATTAATCGCGATCACATCCGTATAATTACTGGTAGATGTATTATCAAGAGGCGTTAGTCCAGCCACGGTGGTAATGGGGGACGTATCCCGGTAGATATAGTAGTGCGTCGCATTAACCACGGGGGTCCAATTCAGGATGATGGTTCCATCATGATCGACGGAGGGGAGGATCGGGTCGAGGGTAGGGGTGCCGGGAGGGATCGCGACAGTCACGTTCTCGCAGTTGGACAGTGAGCTATTCCCTAAATTATTATTAGATACAATTGCATAGTAATAGATTCCATTAATGGACATAAAATCAGTATAGTTACTATCAGAAACAGCGGCAATCGGGTTAAGTCCTGTCGTGGTAGAGATGAGCGAAGTATCTCTATAGACATAATAAGTAGTTACGGCTATTTCCTTACTCCAATTTAAGGAGATATATCCATCCGGATCATGTGTCGGTAAAATTGGATCAAGGGTGGGGGGATTTGGAGCAACCGAAGCCGTGACATTTTCGCAATTGGACATTGAACTATTTCCGACAGGATTACCCGCAACTATGACATAATAATAATCATCATTCACTGGAATGATATCCGAATAAACCGTACTAGATGTTGTTGCAATGGGCGTTAATCCTTGGACAGAAAGAATCTCGGATGTTTCTCGATATATGTAATAATATCCAGCTCCCAGACATTCGGTCCAATTTAACTCAATTATTCCGTCTGGATCTATGCTGGGAGTTATTGGTTGCAAGATAGGGTCTGTGGGGATCATAGCTCTGTATGCATAAAGATCATACCAGCTATCAGATCTACGGTCTTCCCAGACGATATAAGCCCCTTCTGCGCCATCACTATAAATAATTGGGGATCGTTGGTCTCCCGTCGCAGTACAAATTCCAGCTCCATTAGCTAGCCATTGTAGATGTCCCGTTTTATTTATCCTTTGAGCATAAATGTCCCCCTGCTGCCATGCAATGATTGCGCCCCCTACTCCATCGCTACAAATTGAGGGATATTGCTGAGTTGCGCTTGTCGTAGCAATAGGTATTCCATTAGTCGTCCAATACACCTGTCCAGAATCATTAATTCGTTGTGCATAAATATCCCAGTTTGAATTCCGAGCATCCTGCCACGTTATTATAGAGCCATTCGCACCATCACTACAGAGCTGAGGATATTGTTGATTCAAGCTAGTAACACTGATTTCCACGCCATTAGTTTTCCATTGTACAGTTCCAGTCCCATCAATACGCTGCGCATATACGTCCCATGACCCAACTCTATAATCATGCCACACAATAACCGCGCAATTTGTCCCATCCTTGATTATTTGAGGTTTGTCTTGAGTGCCTGATGCATCGCAAATTGTGACGCCTGCAGAAGCCCAGTAACGATTCCCTGCAGAATTTAACCGCTGCGCGTAAATATGCCCATAAGACCATGTAATATAAGCTCCTGATGCCCCATCACTACACATTTGAATAGTATTCGTATCCCCTGAGGTATAAACTTGTTTAATCAAACCCCATTGGGCATTCCCTGTCTCATTAAGTCGTTGACCATAAATATAATCGTTCCCTGTCCCATCATTATGTCGCCAGATAATGATAGAGCCATTTGCCCCATCACTGACGATTCGGGGTTCTGTCTGCCATCGTGTTGAGCTATGATAGACTGCTACCCCAGAACTGCCCCATTGCCTCTCGCCATCCGCGTTGAGTCGCTGTGCATAGATACTGGAAGTCGACCCGGGTGGACGATAGTCGCACCATACAATAATGGCGCCTCCCTGCCCATCACTACAAAGTTGCGGAGACTCTTGAGCATATGATGTAGAAGCTACGAGAACGCCATTAGCGGTCCACATGGTATGCCCTGTAGCGTTAAGCCGTTGTGCATAAATCTTATTGACACTACTGCGATAATCGCGCCAAACGATTATGACTCCACCAGCCCCATCACTACATACGTCAGCATCCGTCTGAGAAAGCGCTTCATTGCTAATCACCACTCCATTCAGAGACCATGACGCAGAAGATAAAAGGACATTATCGGCATCGTTGACATTTCTTCGAGATGTATATGTATTCTGATCGATTAAATTTGCACTAACTAGAAAATTGAGAACCAGAAAAAGTGCAAAAAATATCACCATTACTCTCTTAGTACTTGGAAACAAATTCTTCACTTTCTTATTTCATACTCTTATTATTTGAGAGTAAATTTTTCAAAAAATTAACGTTAAAATTCTCAAAAAATTGCTACTTAATTTTTCAAAAATTAACATTACATTTTCCAAAAAATTAACTCAAAATTAGGTCTGATACATAATTATTTATAACTTCCGATTAAGAAGCTCCCCATTCATTTAATGACAAATTCTTTCTATTATACGTATAACAGATAAGACTTTTCTTGCGCTTTTAATCCCAAGGATTCGTCCATATTAACAAATAATATTTAAATAATTTCTTCATTAAAAATTACCAACTACTTCGTTAAAGGTAACTATATGAGATTCCTATCTTTTCATGTAGATTATTTCTGGTATAAAGTGACGAAACGAGGTCGTTCTAAGGTATTTGAAGAGCTCTCAGGAAGACCAAGAGAAAATAGGATTGAAAATGCGATTGTCTTTTTTCTGAGTATTGAAAAACAAGATGAAACCAACGCTCAAGTTATTGAAAAATGTTTGAATGAGATCAAAAAAATGATGACGCAGCTGAAGGTCTCGAATCTGGTCCTCGTGCCTTTCGCTCATCTCTTTGGAGAATTAAGCTCTCCCGAATTCGCACTCAACGCATTACAAAAATTGAGTTCTAAATTAAATGAGATGGGCTACTCTGTTCTCCGACTTCCATTTGGTTGGTTCCACGAACTTGAGCTGAAAGCTAAAGGACATCCTCTCTCGCGAATTTCTCGGATTATCCATTAACAAGAATTCCTCATCAATGGATTAAATTTCGTTTAAAACATATATTCTAATAGTTTTTTGTCTTTATTTTTTGGTTCCGCTTAGTATATAGCAGTAATCCATAAAAATACTCTCATAATAATCAATTTTGAATTTTGAGACCAGATAAGGGATTACTTTGCGTTTGTAATCTATAC
>SUPS01000160.1 GCA_005191415.1 Candidatus Helarchaeota ASGARD archaeon Hel_GB_A | reverse complement strand
CTAATAAGTGTTTTAATGTTATCTAATTCATATTTGAGGAGATATGCTAAAAAGAATCTTTGAAACCCTTTTGGGGCGCCTCGAATTATTTTCTCAAAAACAGAGAAAAGAACTTCCTTTAATTCAAATTCTATAAATTTTAAAGTAATTTTTCCGCGGAATTCCATCTGTTCATATTCTGTTTTTCTCAATTTTAAAACAAATTCATTAAGATCTCTTGAAGCAGCAAGGTCTTTGTATTGCGATTGAGAGAGTAATCTACTTTTCTCAAAGGCTACCTTTGGAAGTAATGTATGAATATTGCCACTTGTCTTCACTAGGCCACCTGCGGTTCATTGTTTTCTGGAGTAATATGGAATTCTAAAACATGATATTGAGTACTCAAATAAAATGGGGTATATTGTTTGCCATCCCCTGCGTAAAATTTCCCAAAAAATTCGTGAAAATGTAATCGGAGTGAATGTACAAATACAAGTAACATCTCAAAAAGCACTACGGCAACATGCCCAAATATTAGAATAATGGTTCCTAATATAATATTACCCGCAATATCTGATAAAAGAATAATCGCACCTGTAAGCCCAATATGGACCAGACTAAGCGCAAAGATTCGGCAAAACGAGGGGAGATTGCTAATGAAACTGATGAATGTTTCCCATCCTTCAAACAATCCCTCTCCAATAAGTCCTGTTGCTTTTTCCGAGGGAAGAATTTTAGAGAAACTTATTGTATGTACAAACATCTTTCCAAAAATCAAGATCAACGCCGGGATGATAAGAATAAAAATTGGACCCTGAAACCACGCTTCAATTTGGAATCCATACTCAAAAACCATATACACACCACCGCAGACAATCATAATTTTTGGTAGAGCTCTAAGAGCCGCATCTATTTTCCGCTTTTGGAGTACAAAATTGATGGCTTCTATTAAAAATCCTAGAGAAAGCATTATTGTGCCTACTATAACGGAAAACTTCAAACCCGCCATCATATCTGAAATTGGATTGAATAAAATCGGGTGTAAATGCCATCCAAAGATTTCATGCTGCCCAAAGCATTCTCCGTAAAGGAAGCCTGCAATCATTGCAAAAATACCACATAACATAAGAATAACCGTGAGATTTTTCCATGTACCCTGTTCCTTTCTTTTCCGATAATAAAAGAATCCCCCTCCTAAAAAGAGCATTAATCCGTGTCCTATATCTCCAAACATTAATCCAAATATAAATGGGAATGAAATTGCCAATATCAAAGTGGGATCTAATTCCCTGTAATTTGGATATCCATACAAACGGGTTATTGTTTCAAACGCGCGAGCAATTCCCTTATTATTAAATTTCGACGGAGGCGGGCTTTCAGGATCAAATTTTTTAGAAACAAATATCAATGCCGTATTTTCAGTTATTTCATTACAAAATTTGATGAAAAAATCTAAGTTTGAAACAGGGATCCACCCTTCAATAGTTACAAAATGAACGGTATGTTCTAAAAAGCTTTCAGTTTTCAGAATAGTACTTAGACTTGTAAGTACTTCTTTATAAGCAAGTAATTTATTGAAATTTTCACTTAAAAATTCAAGTAATTCTTGATTCAACTTTTGTTTTAGAGATTGAATCTTTTCAATTTTCGCGACTTTTTCTTGATATTCTTCAAGCCGAATTTCAGCCACATTTTCAATGATGGTAGTATGATATTCCGCTTCAATTCGTTTAATGTCATCTTTATATTTCTGCAACGAAGTAAGAAGAAAAATAGAATATTCCTCATCAATCTCCTTTTCGTAAAATAAATGAGGAAATTTATCAAGTGATTTTCTAAACAATTCGGTATATTTTGTATTTATGTATCCAACTCTCACCAAAACAATGTTTTGTAATCCTTTTAAACGTGAAAAATCAACGTTTAAATTTAAAAGATCCTTCCATAAGCGTTTTATTTTCATTAAATTCGCTAATTCACTTTTCAAATCATTTATTTGGTCTTCAATCTCGTTTTTTTTCTCATAAGTTTCCTCTATGTCACTTGAAATATAATCGAGTATGTCATCAACCGTAATTCCTTCTAATTTAAATTTTTTAAAGGGGATTTCACTCGGCATTTCAGGGACATATTGAATTATGCCCCCTAATTTTCCTAATAATTCTTGGATAAGATCAATTTGTTGAATTATAATCTCATTTAACTGAGTAGGACTAGTAATTTTTGCCTCTTTTTTGATAAGATGGATTAAACCAACCTCTCCTAATTTTCCAAGTAATTTTTTAAGCCTTCTTTGGTGTATAATGATTGAAACCTTTCTCATTTTTTCTGTTGATAACATCTTTCATCGAGTTCTAATCTGTTATAGTTCTGGTGGAAAAAAAAAAGAAGAGTTAAAATCTTCCAATTACTAATATGCCTAAAAGCAAGCCGTAAATTGCTACTGCTTCAGCTAAAGAAACAACCATGAATGCTCTTATGAACACTTCTGGTTTCTCAGTAATCGCACTAATAGCTGCTGATCCTGTCATAGCTACTGCGATTCCTCCTGCACCACCAAAAATAGCTGAAGCGATTGCAAGCACCACTGCAACATTAGAATCATCCGCTGTATAGGCTACTATTCGTGGTAGGGTAATTATAGCTATTAATGTACATACAACAAATGACAAAATACATAACAGAACAAAATTTTTTGGTGTTCTTTTCATTTTTTTATCCACCTCTCTTTAATTATTTATTTTATTATCAATATTGGACAAGGTGCGAAATCTAATACTCCTGAACATACTGAACCCAACCGTATTGCTTCCGTCCCAGTTCGGGAATGATGTGCCATCACAAGAAGATCAATTTTATGGGTTTTCGATTCATTTAATATTACATTCACAGCAGACCCTTCTTTAATAAGTTCAATACATTCAAGGTCGTCAGCTTCACATAATCTTTGAATATCTTTTACATAAATTTTTGCCTTCTCTTCTAATTGTGATTTTATTTCCGACTTGTTTTTGCGTTGGATTCGTACTAAATCTTCTATAAGATTATGATCGATCACATAAAGCACGTAGAGCTTTGCCTTGTTTTGCTTTGCAATTTCAATTCCTTTTTTGGCTGCCTTTAAGGCATTTTTACTTCCATCTACGGCTACTAATACCTTTTTAAAAGGGCGTATTCCCATTTTAACAACTCCTAACCAAATCTTTCTTTCAATATTTTTATAATCGAAATATTACTCCTCTCTTTTTCTTCTAAAATAAACTCTATTTTCTTTATGATTTCTTTATATTCTGGGATGAATATTTTCTCCAGTGCATTTATTCGTCTTTGAACTTTATTTAATTCATTAATTAATCGGAAAATGGATGTTTCGGTTGATGCCAACGAGAAAATAACATTTAAAGTATTTTGAAATTCTAATATGGCGCGATCTAAATTGATACTAGTATCAAATAATCCATAATCAATAGGACGCTCCCGCTCCTCCTCACTATATTCAATTTGTGGTAATACAACTCCCATATAACTAAATTCTCTTATTCTAATATTGAAATGAGGTAAAGATGTTTGACTAATGCGTTCCACGTTGGTTTTTCCTTTATCCATATAACTTAATAATAAAAATTCAAATGCTTTCTTTAAACTTGAATTTACAAGCTCCCGTTCTTGGTCTGCATGGACCGAAACTTTTCTAATTTCATTAATCAATAATTCTCTCTTATACTCCAAGAGTTCTAAACTCTTTGATAGAAATTGTAAATTTTTCCGATATGACAGTAACGTTTGTTTATTTGCTTGCACTCTCACTTTTCTAACCTTTAAGAAAATTTTCCATATTTTTCAATATATTCTCTTCTTATTCGAGTTAATTCATTCTCTGGTAATATGGACAAAAGATCCCATGCTAGCTCTAATGTCTCCTCGATTTCCCTATTGACTAGTCCTTGATTTACAAATTTATTAATAAACGCTCTTCCAAACTCTAAATATTTTTTATCGAGGGGTATAAGTTCTTTCTCTCCAATAATAGATGCAAGGGCTTCTACATCTTTAACCTTTGCATAGGCTGCATATAATTGGCTTGAAAGTTCTGCATGATCTTCCCGTGTTTTCCCTTTTCCAATACCATCTTTCATTAAACGTGATAATGAACTTAACACATTTATAGGGGGATAAATTCCTTGATGTGCTAAGGTTCTATCTAAAATAATTTGGCCTTCCGTAATGTATCCCGTCAAATCAGGAACGGGATGCTCTATATCATCATTTGGCATTGTTAAAATGGGCACTTGTGTAATGGACCCTTTCTTGCCTTTTATTCGCCCTGATCTCTCATAAATTGACGCAAAATCCGAATATAAATATCCAGGATATCCCTTTCTGCTTGGAATCTCCCCTTTTGATGAAGAAATTACCTTTAAAGCCTCTGCATATAAAGTCATATCCGTTAAAATTACTAGGATATGCATATTTTCAACAAATGCTAAGAACTCAGCTAAAGTCAATCCTATTCTCGGTGTGACAAGACGCTCCATAGGGGGGTTGCTAGCCAAATTTAAAAACATAGCGACATTCTTTATTATTCCAGTTTCAATAAATTGCTGTCGGAAGAATGTCGCATCATCATGATTAATTCCCATTCCTATAAAAATGATGGCAAATTCCTCTTCTGATTCGGTTTTCGCTTGATTTACTATTTGGCTAGTCAATGTATTATGAGGCAATCCCGATCCTGAAAAAATTGGAAGTTTTTGTCCTCGTACCAATGAATTCATACAATCAATGGTAGAAATTCCTGTCTGAATGAAATCTCTTGGATATTCCCTAGCAACAGGATTTATTGATGCACCATGAATATCTAAATATTCTTCCGCAAATGGCTTCGGTAATTTATCAATCGGCTCTCCTAATCCATTGAAAATCCGTCCTAGCATATCACGCGACACGCCAATTTTTAAGGTATCTCCTAAAAAATTTACTCGTGTTCGATTCAGAGATAATCCTAATGTTCCCTCGAATACTTCTATTGTGGTAAAACTTTTATTTATCTGAAGAATTCGTCCAGTTCTTGAAGTGCCATCAGGGGCAATCACTTCAACTAATTCATCGAATCCTATATTTCTCATCGTTTCTACGAAGATTAATGGCCCAATGATTTGATTTAATCCAACATAACTTACACTTACCAATTTGATTCACTTATTCTAATAATTCGTCTAATTGTTTTAACATCTGATTCTTGATTTGGGTAAATTTCTCAAGTTCCTCATTCCTAATCTCCATTTTCATACGCATGAGCTGAGGTATAATAGGCATCTCCGTGATTTTATAAAAAGGGATTCGTCTCGCCACAATTTCTAACCCTTTTTGATATAATTCAAGAATGATTTCAAGCATTTTATACTGTTTTTCAGGTGTTGAATAAGTATCGACCTCATCCATCGCATTCTGCCGCAAAAATCCTTCCTTAATTAATCGCGCTATGAATAAAACCAATCGTTCATCGTCAGGTAAGGATTCTGCGCCAATTAATTTTACAATTTGCATTAATTGATTATCTTTTATCAGGATTTCTAAGGCATGGTCTCGATATGTCGCCCATTTCGGGCTAATATTTTCATGCCACCACTCTTTTACATAATTTGCGTATTCTGAAAAACTATTTATCCAATTGATCGCGGGATAATGACGCGAATCTGCCAATTTTTTATCTAGCTCCCATAAAACACGAATATTTCTGATTGTATACTGAGTTACCGGCTCTGAAAAATCGCCTGCTGGGGGCGATACTGCTCCCATTAATGAAATGGTACCATATCTCGCTGGCTTTCCTTGAGCTATAATTTTACCAGCTCGTTCATAAAATTCCGATAACCGAGTTGGTAAATACGATGGATACCCTTCTTCAGCTGGGATTTCCTCTAATCGTGCAGAAATCTCTCGCAATGCTTCTGCCCATCTACTAGTGGAATCTGCCATAATGGCCACATCATAACCCATATCGCGAAAATACTCCCCAATCGTTATTCCGGTATAAATACTTGCCTCCCTGGCGGAAACTGGCATATTTGATGTATTTGCTATCATTATTGTCCGTTCCATTAACGGCTTTTGTGTTCGAGGATCCACTAATTTTGGAAACGACGTTAAAATATCAGTCATTTCATTCCCTCGCTCGCCACAGCCGATATATATTATTATATCCGCTGTTGCCCATTTCGCTATCTGCTGTAATGTCATTGTATTATGAAGTATGGATGGTGATTTGCCCCCAATAAAATTATGCGTTTCTGGAATTGTTACATCATAAACTACATGATGCCCTTTCTTGATAGAAATATTTACGATTTTATCTAGTGCTATATCTCTAAAAACTGATAATAAAGATCTTAAATCTTCGAGTATTGGATCATTCAATTCTTCTGTTACTTTAAGTAATTTAGCAAGCATGTCAATACTTAAACTCTCTCCTTGATACGCATAATTACCAATTGAAATGCCATAAGCTTCAAAGTCTCTTTTACTCATAACTTGCATTAATTTTTTAAAGATTTCCTTGTTTAAAGGAACTAAATCTCTAGTAGAATTCCCTGATTTTGTATTTTCAACATAATCTATGATTTTCCTAAATTTCGAAAAATATGAATAGTCCTTACATTTTAATTGATTAATAAATTTCTCAAGTTCTTTGATACTCGTTATTATTAACCTGAATTGTTGAAATTCATTTCTCTCTCTTCTCGAAATAGAGTAGAGTATGCCTAATCGTGTTAATAAATAAGCTAATCCTTGTATCATTTTCTCTGATGCACTATTAAACTCAAGGGTTTTTTTCGAGAAAGTACCATCTCCCAAGAAATAACCTCTTATGAATGCGGCAATTACACTATCTGGCGATTTCATAACTATTGAAGGCACTATGACATTCTTTGATTTTTGTTTATCTGGCATTCCTAAATCTTTCAATAACTTGACCAGAATAGTGGCGTTCGCAGCTAATCCCTTTACTTTATTAAAAACCCCTTGTTTTGGAACAATTTTAAATAATTTTGTAAATAGATCTTTATATCGTTTTAACAAAACCTCATCATTATTGTAAAATAGAACCGTTTTTGGTGTTAACATCCCATCGGACAATAATAATCCTAATAACTCGGCGAAATCTTCGTTAAATTCTGTAGGAAGTTCAAGTTTTTTGGAAGATATATCACCTGAAACAAATTTAGGAAGTTTAAAGTCGCCATTTGCCAATTTAAATATTTTTTTCATATTTATTAATGGAATTTTATATCTACCTATAGAATAATTATAAATTGTTGATTCTTTAATATCAAGCAAATTAGCTACCTGCTTGTATCCACCATATTTTGCCGCTAGATCTTTTAAAATGTTTGTAGTTTTTTTATTAAGATTCTCATCGTTACATCTTAACCCTTCTAAAGCCAAATATTCATCTATTAACTGATAACTTTGCTTGACCTTAATTTGCCTTGGTATTACAATGAACTCTCCGATAGATAGATTGTCAGCCCGTGTTTCTTCAAAATATCCTTGTTTATTAAATTTAATCAACTTATGAGGTGCTGTTACTTCAATAATTCGCCCACTTTTTGTCTTAATTTCAATAATTTCATCGCACCATCCTCTATATACATGTGTCACCTTTGATGGACGTATTTTTTCACCATCGAATGTATAAACTGTAATTCCTTCCTGAACCTCTATTATTTCTTCATTTAATGATAAATCTGGCTTAGATCCTTTGATCAATAGAAAAAGTTCTTCAATGGATACTAACTCCCCTGTCTCGAGCATTATTGGTGTGTCAGGAGGGACGCATTTGCCCGATCCGAAGCCGCCTGGTATTGCACCAACTCCTCCTTTTGCGATTGGGAAGAAAACATCGATAACACGTTGCCCCGTAATCAATGGATCGTTAGGAAGCAATCGTTCGGCGTATGGGCGTGGTGTCCTTATTGGCCATGTTTGAAGCATTTTTATAGAGTGTAGATCCGTTCCATTCTTAATTTGGGCAATTTCATCAGTTATTTGATATAGCCCTTTAGGAACAATAGATTCTATTATACCTGAAATATTAGGAGGTATCATTATTTTGTGCAAGACCATCTCACTTTCCTGCACTTCACCAATAATATCTCCTGGTCCAACCTTATCTCCTTTCTTTACCGTAGGTGAGAAATCCCATTGTTTATGCCGGTCCAGCGATTTTACTTTCACTCCTCTCTTAATATAATCTCCCACACGCGTTCTTAATACTTCCAGTGGTCTTTGAATGCCGTCAAAGATGGTACCAATTAATCCGGGACCTAGCTCAACAATAAGAGGCATACCTGTTGGATACACAGGTTCTTCAAGTTTTAAGCCACTTGTATGTTCATATACTTGAATAAATGCGACCCCTTCTTCAAGTTGAATAATTTCACCAATTAATCGCTCATTGCCCACCTCTACCATTTCATGCATCTTTGAATTAAACATGTTATCTGCTTTCACAACGGGTCCATCGATAGAAATAATTGAGCTTTTATTATTCAATCCATCATCCTCTTTTAATCATTGAATAAAATTTTCGCAATTTTACTCCGGAGCAAATCTTTCTTTTTAATAAAACGGTCTTCCAAGGTATCTTCGAGAATTATCTTTCCATCTTCTGATTTCATAATAAGACCATGAGACTCGATATATTCGTCCTCAGATATAGTAAATTTGAGTTCTGAATTTTTATTAAGTGTCATTAGCTCCTTAATTGATAATTTTCCAATATCTTGTTTATTTAAGTATAAAATATAATGCCCAGGAGGTAAGTATTTCAACATATTTTGAAAAGCTTCTTTTAAAAACGATTTATATTGTTGAGATTTAGCGAATTCATCTAATTTTTCTTTAATAGTTTCCAAGACTGCCATAATTTTCTTTTCTTTTGCAGCCATAATTTCATTTTTCACTTGGAATTGAACTTCAATTAATTTCTTTTCCCTCTCCCGCTTAATTTTCTTTTCGATATCTTTAAACATTTGATCTACTTCTTCCTCTAGCTTTGCTGTCACATCTCGAATCATTTTCCTTGATTTTTCCTCCGCCTGCCGAATCTTCATCTCTGCTTTCATTTCGGCATCTTCAATGACCTCCCGCATTAAAATATCAATTCTTTCCGAAAGAGAAATTTTACTCGGTTCCATCCTTTAACCTCAAATACCTATTGATTTTCTGATAAGGTCCTTTACTGATTCAAAAACAATCTTACCGCTTTCATCAGGGATATCTAGCAAAATGGGATTATAGG
>SUPS01000159.1:3783-9307 GCA_005191415.1 Candidatus Helarchaeota ASGARD archaeon Hel_GB_A | reverse complement strand
GAATAGGTTTATATTGGTTAGTAACAGTAGAAAGAGAATGGAATTAATTTGTTACATGATAATTCCGTGAATTGCGTAGAAAAAAGAAGAAATGATTTGTAATTGCGTGATTAATTTAATGAAAATTTATGATTTACAAACGGAAATCATTAAAAAATATCTAATTTAAATTTGATTAGAAATTGAATCTGAGATGTAAAAAGAGTGTCGTCTAATGCAATTCCTTCGGAGATCTTAGAGGCATTAAATAAACCATTTGGCTTTGCGCTACTGATAAAAGGTATGGCAGGGACTGGGAAAACTACTTTTGCACTTGAGATTCTAAAACGTGCAAAAAACCCAATATATATTTCAACTAGGGTATCCCCCGAATTTCTTTATGAGCAATTCCCATGGGTTAAAGAGTTTCTGCCTCCTTCTAATATTTATGACGCGACACAGACTTTTTTTCCAGCAATGCCAGGGGCTCAGGCTAAAAGATTTCAAGTTTTCAAATATAATAATGTTCCGAATTTTATTGAGATTATTTTTGAACATTTTCAAGGTGAAGAAGAACCGACGATTGTAATAGATAGTTGGGATGCCGTAATAGGCTATAAATATCCTGAAACAGTTCAAGAAGAGAGGTTCTCGAATTTAATAACAGAATTAGTGAGAAAAACAAATATAAAACTCATCCTTGTCGCAGAAAATCCCGAAACTTCCTTTTTAGATTATATTGTAGATGGATTAGTTATCAATCGCGATATACGAATCAAAAATAGACGAGTGCGTGTTGTAGAGATAGTAAAGCTACGATCTATTAGAATAAATCAACCTTATTATACATATACGCTGGAATCTGGGCGATTTAAAGCCTTCCCAAGGTATCAATTCCAATTTTCATCCATTCTTATCAGACCAGAACCCATTCCAGACCCCCACAAAGAATTTGTTTCTACAGGAATTCCAGATTTAGATAATTTCTTTGGTGGGGGATATAAAAAAGGAAGTTTTAATTTAATGGAAGTCGCCCACGGCGTAGGAGATGGTTTTCTTAACTTTATCATTCCCTTATTTGTGAATTTTTTAATTTTAGGGCGAGGAATTGTTTCGATTTTGCCAGAAGGATATTCAACTTCCAGATTTAGTTCAATATTAGAAAATTTTATTGATAAAAACCAATATTTACAACAATTAATAAGTTTTGACCGGTTAAGTGAAGATTACAAGCCTGAAAAAACCCCATTCATTCAACCATTAAACTCTAAGGCAGGTTCAACTTTTAAAAATATTTGGAATAAGGCAGCTCTTTTGAAAGAAAAAGGTTACAATCAACTACTCTATTATTTTTCTATTGATAAATTGGAAAATATGTACGAAGAAAATGAAATTTTAAAGGAACTTTCAGATCATATTGCTTATTTTAGAGGAACAGAAGATATTACAGTCGCAAGCATTAGAGAAGGGCAGCCAAGTATTGAGAAAATAAGTCACATGACGGATATACATTGGAAAATGCGATTATTAAATAAAGCATTAGCGATTTACAGTATTCAACCAGAAAGTGAGTTTCAAATGGTCACAAACGATACGTCAAAAGGGTATGTTACCCTGAAATTAACGCCACTCGTGTGAGATGAGAATGAAAGATAAAACTCACAAAATTTTAGTAGTTGATGATGAGCCAGACACCATCCTCTTAGCACGACGTCTTTTAGAGATGGAAGGGTTCGATGTAATTACAGCATATGATGGCGAAGAGGCTTTGGAAAAAATATACAAGGAAAGACCTAAAATAGTGCTGCTAGATCTCAAACTTCCTAAGAAAAGTGGCTATGAAGTATGTGAAGAGGTTAAATCTAACGAAAAATTAAAAGATACGATAATTATAATGTTCACCGCTAAAATCTTTAATTCTGATCGAGAACGTGGATTTAAAGTGGGAGCTGATTATTACGTTACAAAACCTTTTTCTGCAAGGGATTTAATTGCCCTAATAAAGGAAAATATAGCAAAATAAATTCATAATAATTAAAAAATTGTTAATTATTGACTGGTTAGGGGAATTTGGAAGTAAAAGGTAGTTCCTTTATTTAATCCTGAAGATTCCGCCCAGATAGTTCCACCATAAGCATCTACAATTTTTCTGCAACTCGCTAATCCAAGGCCAAGACCTGTCACATCAATTTCAGTTCTGTTTTTTAATCGAGTAAATAAAGAAAATAATTTCGAAAGATCGCTTTCTTGAATACCAATGCCTTGGTCTTGAATCGAGAAAAGCCATGTTCCATTATTTATTATGGATTTAATAAGTATTTTTCCGCCTTTAAATGAAAACTTTATAGCATTTGTTAATAAATTCCTCAATAGTTTTTTAATTTGGATTTTATCTAAAATAATGTTCATTTTAGGTTCGATTATTTCTTCAATTGTTACTTGCTTTTGTTGAATCATATCTTTAAGCTCATTCTTAAGGTCTTTCAGAATATCTCTAATTTTAAAGGACTCTTTTTTTAGAAAAACTTTCCCAGAACGGAGTACAGAGAAATTTAATAATTCATGAACCAAATTTTCCAATCGCAATTCATTCCTCAAGATGGCCTGCAAATCTTTTCGTTGATTAGCATCTAAATTCGGAGCATTTAAAAGAAGTTCTGTAAACCCTTTGATTGCAATTAATGGAGTTAAAAATTCATGGGAAATATCTGCAAGAAATGCATCCTTTAAAATCCCGAGTTCCTTCAATTCGATGTTTTGTCGTTGAATTGCTTCTGTCAATTTAGCCTTAATTTCTTCAGTAGCTTTACGTTCTGAAATATCTCGTGCAATTACAATTATTTTTGTTTGATTTTTTTGATCCTTGAAGATACGGCAATGAACCTCAAACCAAACATATTTTCCAAGTTTATCCTTTATTCGTATTTCGCCTGTACCTTCACCTTTTGCGAATGTTTCATTAACTAATTCCCTAAATTTTGTCTGATCCTCAGAGTGGATGAGTTTATCGGAATTTAAAGTTTGTAAGTCATTTAGAGAATAGCCTGTAATTTTTAATGACATTTTTTCATTAATATATTCAATATTAAGTCCAGGATCGATAACGACAATTAAATCATTGGCATTCTCTGTTATTAAACGGTATTTCATTTCTGAATCCCGTAACTCAGCAGTACGTTGTTGTATAAGTGTTTCAAGATGCATATGGTATTTTCTTAATTCTTCCTCCGCAATTTTACGTGCTTTCTCGGCTCTTTCTCGCTGCAACCGTGCATTTAAAATAGGGGCAATATATTTGACAATGACTTCCATTAAATGAACATCATCGTCTGTATAATCTGTCTTTTTATTAGCGACTTGTAATAACCCAATTACGTTATCATGGTGAATAATAGGCGCGCAAATAGTTCTCAAAATTGGTAAATGTCCTTCAGGTGATTTTTTAAGTGAAGTATTAGAGTATAGCATTTTTTTTTGACGAATAACGTGTAAGCAGATGCTATTATCCAAAACATTATGAGGAAATGCAAAAGTCTTATTAGGAATTCGACATTTATTCCACATATTAAATGTCATAGATGGAATAATAAAGGTATTATTCTCATCGATATAGCCAAAAAGCCCATATTCACTTTCAAAGGCATTTAAAAGAATCTTTAAAACTGCATAATATATTTCTTCATCAATAACTGTTAGGAAAAGGCGTGTAATAGAATTTAGAACCCATAATTCTCGCTCTGAGCGCTGTAGCGCATCTTCCATTTTTTTATGCTTGGTAATATCTCGCGATATTGTTGACGCTCCTATAATCGCCCCGTTCTCTCCTTTAATTGGAGAAATTGTTAAGGATACATATAACTTTCTATCATCTTTTCTCAGATGGATGGTTTCGAAATGTTCAACACGTTTGCCATTTTGAATTTTTTTAAGAATCTGTCGGAGTTCACCATGACGATTTAATGGAACTAAAAGGGTAATGGGGTGTCCTAATATCTCCTTAACCGAATATCCATAAATTTTTTCAGCGCCGTTATTCCAACTAGTGATAATACCATCTAATGTCATTCCTATAATCGCATCATCAGACGATTCAACGATAGCTGCTAAATTTTTAAGTAGATATTGTCTATCAATGTAATCTAGAGAAGAAAAATCATTGGAAGATATTCTTTTAGGACTGTTTTGTTTTAAAAATTTAATATTTTTCTTTGAAAAATTTTTCGACATTTTTTTAGCTACTCAATTTAGCGGATTATTGGTTGTTTTTCAAAAAGAATTCCGTATAGATTGAGAAAATGCATAACCCTCTCAAATACTCATACCTACAGGACATTCCTTTTGATATAATTTATAACAACCATATACAACATAATTAATGCTACTATAAGAAAGCGTAAGTTTACTGGATTTGAGTAAAGTTAATTTTTAAAGTCTATTAGATTTGACATAAGAAATAAAAATATATGTGGGATAAAGGATTTGGAACTAAAGGCAAAGCGAGAAATTGTCTTTTATACCTAAGATTACTAAAATAGGATTTTTTGAAATCGTAAATTGGTCCTTAATTGTTTGCTTTAATCTGACTTTAATCTGATTTAAGTAGAATTAAGTGCAACATCAAAATTAAATAGAAACGAATTATAACTAAAAATAGAGGTGCATGATAGGATAGATCTGCATATGTTACTCCTAAAAGATTGTGGAGTGATAGAGAGAAATAATTGTTGTATGAAGGTCGGGGTTTTACAGGTCAATATTAGTTACCAAAGGTTAAGAGGTATAAAGAAGAAAAAAGTTAGAAAAATAGAAAATATCGCACGGAATCACATATGTTTCCAGAAACAAAATAGGACTAAACGATACTTAAGGAAGCGACGAAATGCGGATTTTAATTACAGATGATGATGTTACATTTTTAAAAAAAATGGAAAAAATGCTGAGTTTAGAACAGCACTCTATAATAACCACATGTAGTGGGGAACAAGCACTTTCAGAATTGAGAGAAAGAAATATCGATTTAATTGTTACAGATTTAAAAATGGCAGGTATGTCTGGCTGGGAATTAATTCAGAGGGTAAAAGCAAGTAAACCTGAATCCAAAATTATTGTTGTAACAGGCTATGAAACCGCAGATTTAGCAAGTGAAGCTAAAAAAATTGGTGCAGATGAATTCTTTTTAAAACCATTTGATTTTTCAGAATTTATAGCTAAAATTAGACATATAGAAAGCGAATTAAAGATCCAAAAGCATATTATTAATTCTGATTTCGCAAATTCACTTAGATATGGTGAATTTTCGAAATTAAAAACCTTAAATGGATATAATGAACCATTTTTGGTTATTTCAGATGAAAATCCCGAGATAATTATTCAAAAATATCAAATAGATCCTGCAATTCCCGTTCAATTAAATTATCAAGTAAGAGAGCATATATCTACCGACAGAATTTTAAAAGAACTAAAATTTAAAATCAATTCATTTTTAAAAGAAACTGACAAAGGAACGATAATCTTTAAAGGGATTGATAAACTTTTAAATACGTTT
>SUPS01000159.1:0-3773 GCA_005191415.1 Candidatus Helarchaeota ASGARD archaeon Hel_GB_A | reverse complement strand
ATTTAGAGCAAATAATAATGAGTAATCCCCAGCTTAATTTACTTTTTCTATTTGAGAGTAAGAATGAAAAATTTGATGAATCGTGCCGTACAAAAATAACCTTTGCGTATCTACATCTGTATGATTCTATTTTTAAAGAAGCTATAGAGCTGGTAGCACATCCTTTACGACGAAAAATAATAATTCTTTTACAATTAGAACCAAACTTAAGCTTCAACACAATCCTAAAGAGATTAAACCTAAATCGATCCTCCACACTAGCATTTCATATAAATAAACTAGCGAAGGGTGTAATTCTCCAAAAAGAAAAAGGATTATATTCACTGACATCAAAAGGAAATTACCTCGCAAAGTTAATTTATTCCTTAGCAAGCACAGGATTCTCGGATCCCCATTCTCCGATTCAGGTGTTTAAATTTTGAGAGATTTTGCAAAAAGTAAGTCAATGTTCATAGAGAGAATATTAAAATGAGTACTTATTCTAGAAAATCAGGATATGATAAAATTTCAAATTCAATGCAAGGATTATTAATTCAATTATCTTTAGATGGGAAATTTATTTTCGTAAATCAAGAAGCTTCGAGATTTTTTGGAAAATCATCGGACCAGCTTCTTCAACAAAATTTTAGAGAATATCTGTTACGTGATGATCTAAAGAGAATTCAACAAATTTTCGAAAAGATTCGTCAATCAAAGAAGGCAACTTTTAAATTTTCGGCGCAACACATTGTTCCGACTGGAATTCGGATTGTAGATTGGAAAGGGTCTCTAATTAAAGAAAATGATGCAATAATTGGATTTCAACTTGTTGGAAAAGATAGAACAAAAACGCA
Organism: Candidatus Helarchaeota ASGARD archaeon Hel_GB_A; assembly: GCA_005191415.1. Lineage (GTDB taxonomy): Archaea > Asgardarchaeota > Lokiarchaeia > Helarchaeales > HEL-GB-A > HEL-GB-A. Next base: position 2,940 of record SUPS01000159.1, on the reverse strand, counting down.
ATGGAAATTATTAGAAAAAAACAAATTAGCAATTTTAGGAGAACATGTCGCCGAAATGGTCCATGAGCTAAATAACCGACTGACTGATATTAACCTTACTGCGGAATATCTCTTAAAATTAATTGAATATCAAAAAGAACCATTAAGTACAGATATTTTAAGAGGGGAACTCTTAGATATAAAAAAGCAAGTGAAATATGCAGCCTTGATTATAAAGAAATTCCTTCAATTTTCGAACAAATTAGATTTAAATCTAGAACAAATCTCAATTAAACCTTTATTTTCTGAACTTATAGAGACTCCAGCTATTTCTTCAAAAATTAAAGCGCACCAGATTGAAATTTACCTCCGCTTAGAAGATGATGTACAAATATATGGGGATAAATTGCTTCTTCTGCATGCTTTTGAAAATATTTTAATGAATGCCCTTGATGCACTTGAAGGTATATCGCGTAAACCTGAAATAAAAATCATTTCAACTAAGAAGGAAAATGAAGTAGAAATAAAAATTATTGATAATGGAATTGGAATTAAGGAATCAGATTTACCAAAAATATTTGATCCGTTTTTTACGACTAAAAAGGCTGGAAAAGGAACAGGACTTGGATTATCCATTAGTCGAAAAATAATACTAAAACATGGAGGAAAAATTTCTATTAAAAGTACGTACAGAAAAGGAACGCAAGTTAGTATCATACTCCCACTTCTTGATAATTTTGGAAATTATCTTGAGAAATAATAATTTAATAAATTTTAATCGTTTAATTTTCAAGTCCAAAAACTTTTTAAACGGATTATAAAATCTGATAGAAATTACTGTTTTTTAATTCAATTTTCAAGTGCGAAGTAAAGATTTTATTTTTTTTCTAAATTCAAGTTTTCTTTTAAGAGAATCTTTTGAACAGTTTTTTATTTTGTTGGATTGTGGAAAAGTATGAACTCTAAATTTTAGAAGTGCTAGAAAGAAGGAGATCTTAAGTAAGGATAACTTAAAATGATGAGGAGTTATGAACGATGAACGATGCTGAAGAGATTCTGTTAAAGAAGGCGCTAATGTTTCTAAATGAAGAGGTAGAGCAGCCAACTGGAATTGAAGATTTACTTTCATTACCATGTTATTATTTAGAAGAGATCTCGGATGAAGATAGTGGTAAATTAAAGGCATTGATGAATATAAATAATATTAGAGAATTAGCTGAAGTCGATTTAGATCAGCAGAGAGAGAAAATTATAAAAAATGGTTGGAAATATTCAGAATTTGAGAAATGGGTGTTATCTGCTAGAATAATTGCAAGAATTGCAAATTATGATGTAAGTAGTGGGAAAAAAATCGCACTTTTAGGATTAGAGAATGCCGGAAAAACAGCAATTCGTGAAGTCATTCTTCGGAAGTATAAAGGAACGAATTCTGTATTCCAAAAGATTATACAAAAATTACAACCAACAAAAGGTATTGAACGTAAGGTAATTTCAGTTTTAGATAATGATTTACAATTGTGGGATATGGGAGGGCAGGAATCATATCGTGCGAATTATTTAAGGGAGCCTGAACGCTTTCTTATGGATATTGATGTGATTATTTATGTAATAGATATACAGGATAGTAAAAGGCACAATCAAGCTATAGAGTATCTAAGGCAGTTGGCCACTACATTTCGGGCATTAAAACAGACACCATATTTCTTAGTATGTTACCATAAATTTGATCCAGATTTACAAGATAAAGAACGATATCGTGAATGGATTCAAAATTCCTGGAAAGTGATTTCTCTTATCTTAGATGAAACAGAATATCCTCGGAAAATGCATATCACTTCGATTTATGATGATGTAACAATTTTCAAGTTATTCTCGGATGCATTGATGATAGTGGCAGATTTCAATGTTGAACAGATCTTAAATAAAATTTTAGAGAAAAAAGCACAAGAAGAAGGATTAAATAATTTAATCTTAATTGATGATAATGCCCTGAAACTTGGAGAATATTTTAAAGATACAGAGACTAATTTAAAACTTAAAGATAGACTTTACCAGTTTGCGATTCAAACTATTAATGTTATCAATCAATTAAGTGAATTAAATAAGGAGATGAAGGAGAAAAAGTATATTAAATCAGTCCATTACTCATTTTATACAAATAATGAGAGTTTTGTCATAAATCGAATCTTATTATTTAGCAAATCGATTTATTTAGCATATTTCCATCCAAAAGGGAAAGAGCTCGATATGAAATTTACCCGATCTTTGATGCCGTGGTTATCTAATCTTTTTATTTAAGATATTTAAGAATTTATTGAAATTAAAATGACATTTCTTCTTAATTGGAATTAATTTCATTTGAGAGGGCGATTTTAGCAAGGATTGTAGCAAGTTCTTTGAATGCTGCATCAATATTCTTTCCTGTTTTTGCAGATGTTTCGATATAGAAAAATCCATATTGGTTCGCAAGATCTTCTGCTACGCGTGTAGGCACTGTTCGTTGGTCAACAAGATCGATTTTATTACCCACTAAGACAATTGGGATTTTCTCCTGAATGTATTTTTGAATTGATGAATACCAAGAAGGGATTTCATCAAAGCTATCCATTCGCGTGACATCATAAACGATCATAGCCGCATTTGAAAGACCAAAAAATCGTGGATAGATATTTCGGAAAAGTTTTTGTCCTCCGATATCCCAGAAAGTAAATCCAACAGTAATATCTTCGTTTAATTCATATTCTTTAGCTAAGATGTTTACACCAAGGGTCGATTTATAGTCCATCTCAAATTGTCGATGAATAAAACTATTTAAAATAGACGTTTTACCCACTGCATAGGAGCCCACTATTATCACTTTTTTCTTTATTACATATTTAGACATGTATTATGTCACCTCAACCTTTATTTTTCCTATATTTTCAATTAATTTGCGAATTTTTTCTTTATTTACTTTATATC
>SUPS01000158.1 GCA_005191415.1 Candidatus Helarchaeota ASGARD archaeon Hel_GB_A | reverse complement strand
AGATATAATTAATCGTTTTGTATATCGATTGAGAACATTAGGTGAGATAAATATTCAAGTTGTTGATACAAAACAAATAAAATTAAAATTATGGAATGTCGCTAAGTTTCCTTTAATATTTATGTCTTGCTCTTTAATATTTTTCATCTGTGCGTTTTTTTTCTTCAGGTTTATTTTTAAGGTATTTCTTTATGTAAATACCATTCTAATGTTGATTGGTTTGTTTTTTCTGATGATCATGGGGGTTATTCCCCTTTTTCTAAAAAGTAATAGTAGGAACAAAGATATATATTATGGCGAACTAGTATCACTCATTATCCCAGTTTTTAATGATGGAGATATTTTAGAAAAGAATTTAGAAAATCTTTTAAAGCTAAAATATCCGAATTTCGAAATCATTATCGTTTATTCCGAAAAAAGCACTGATAATACTCAAGAAGTAGCATTAAGATTTGCGCGCAAATATGAAAATGTCCGAGCATATTCTGAAAATATTTCGAAAGCAAATGCTTTAAATATAGGAATCGAAAAAGCAAAGGGGGAGTTTCTCCTTTTCTTAGATAGTGATAGCCTCATTTTGGATGGTTTTATAGAAGATGCCTTATCTTATTTTGACGATGATGATATTAAATTAGTAAATGGTTGCCCAATCGGCTTAAATGCGACACAAAATCTAACTACACGTCTCTGCTGGAGTATTACAAATTTTATTTCTTTTTGTGGGATAGGTGCCAATAAGCTCTTTAAACATGTAGGTTTTCAGGGATTTGGCGGAATCTGGCGGAAAAGTGCATTAATTGAATGTGGTATGTTCAAAGTAGACAGTGCTACTGAAGATTCAGAACTAAATCTACGGATAAGTTCTAAATTTCCCAAATGGAAGGGTGTCTTTGGTAATCATCTCTATTGTTATTATTATTATCCAACTGATTTTACAGCATTATATTTACAACTAGAGCGGTGGAGCTCAGGAAATTTAAGTTACATCAGTCATCTTTTAAAAAATATTTTTGGGAATTTTAAAATGGGATTTCGGCATAAATTCATCTATATATCTCAATTCACAATGACAATACTACTGCCCATCATTAGCTGGGTGTCAATAGGCATGAGTATTGTTCAATTCTTTGTGAATTTTTTTGAACCTGATATTTCATTTGGAGGGGGACTCTTTTTCTTTTTATTAGGAATAATTTCATTGATTATTTCCTTTCTTGTGATGTTAATTTTTACTTATCCAAAATATTATGGCGATTCCCGGATTAAACTATCAAAAACATACATAATCATCGGGGTTTTTGGGATTGTTTATCTAATAGGTTTAATTTTTGGCATCGCCTCTTTAAATGCCCTAAAAAGACAATTTTTCAAGAAAAAAACATCTGAAATCTTTTATAAAGTGGATAAATCGAATATTCAGACTCCACACATAAGTTAATACGTAAGATTTCAGTATAGCTAGCCTAAGTACTCTATTTCATTCTGCAACAGAATATTTCTTGATGAATTTCCAATAAGAATCCTAAAAATTCCCTCTTCTACTTTCCAACCATGTGTTCCATCATCATAAAATGCAAAATCCATTTTTCCTAATTTAAAGGTTACCGAACTCTTTTCTCCTGGTTTGAGCTTCACTTTTTTAAACCCTTTCAATTCCTTAGAAGGACGCGCAACAGTTGCTTCAATATCTTGAATATAGAGTTGAATAACTTCAGCACCTTGATAAGAACCTGTATTTTCCACATCAACCGTCACGATCAATTTATCATTACCTCTCAGTTTTGGAGTATTAACTTTAAGATTATCACATTTGAAAGTTGTATAAGATAATCCGTAACCAAAAGGGAAAAGTGGATCAATACCGTTTGTATCAAAATATCGATATCCAACGAAGATTCCTTCATCATAAAATACTTTACTATCTCCTGGAAATGTTTTTTCTGATTTATGTGCTGGGGAATCTGAGATCTTTTTTGGAAAAGTGATAGGAAGCTTTCCAGATGGATTAATATTCCCGAAAAGGATATCTGCTATCACATTCCCTGCCTCAGAACCTGCATACCATGCTTCAATGACCGTAGGTACATCTCGAATCCAATCGTTCATACCGACTGGGCTACCATTTATGAGAACAACAATTGTATTTTCATTTTCCTTTGTAATATGCTTTATTAATTCAATTTGGGCTTCAGGTAAATCAAACCTATTCCTGTCAGTCCCCTCAGAATCATTTCCCTTTTTATGTTTCAATCCCGCAAATACTACTGCCACATCTCCCCAAGCGGATTTAGACCTGATCTCAATTTTACCCTTACATTTCTTTTTTAACCCCTCTAATGGTGTAATTTCATAAAAAGATCGTATCGAGGAGCTGCCACCACCCCATGCCATTTTTTTATTGGCATTAGGTCCTAATACAGTCAATCTAGTGATTTTTTCCATTGATAATGGAAGAAGATTTCGCTCATTCTTTAATAGAATTATTCCTTCTTCGGCAATTTTTCGTGAGATATATCGATGTTCAGGAGTATTTCTTCCTCCTCGTGGAAGTATTCTCTTATCATCAAAAATCCCTACTAGAAAGAACACCCGTAATAATCTTCGAATATTATCATCGAAAGTTTCCTGTGTAATTTTTCCTTCTTGAAGTGCAGCCGTTATTAATTCCTTTTTATATTTAATAGGTCTTGGCATTTCAAGAGATAGACCCGCATTTACACAATTCTCCGTATTTGTTGCCTCTTTTGTTCCTCCCCAATCCGAAACAACAAATCCTCTAAACCCCCATGCTTCTATTAATTTTTTCCTGATGAGGTCCTTGTGTTCACAACCATATACCCCATTTACTTTATTATAACAAGCCATAATTGCCCAAGCATCAGCTTCGCGCACTGCAGCTTCGAAAGCAGGGAGATAAATCTCATGGAGTGCTCTTTCACTAACTTCGGAACTTACCATAAATCTATTTGTTTCCTGGTTATTACAAACAAAATGTTTCACACATGCTGCGATTCGTTGGCTCTGGATGCCTTTTATTACTGCCACAGCTAACTTTTTATTCAAATAAGGATCTTCCGTTTGATATTCGAATGTCCTTCCGCATAATGGAGATCTTTGAATGTTAATTGCTGGTGCCAAAATCATATGGTAATTAATTGCTCTTACTTCTTGCGCTAAAGCTTTTCCAAATTTTTCTGATAATTCTAAATTCCAAGTAGATGCCCTACAAATGGCTGTGGGGAAATATGTTGCTTTTTTTAAGCCTGCTATGATTGCACCTGCTCCTCCTATACCATGAGGTCCATCTATCATTTTAAAGCCCCCTATTCTAAGTCTCTTTATGGAGTTCGTGTGAAATCTTGTCCATCTCCCTGAAATCAATTTAATCTTTTCTTCTAATGTCAATCTTCTTAAAAGATCTTCTACTCGCTTCTCTAAATCTGCAGAATTATTCATATATACTGCATCTTTCAACTCTTTCTTTGATAACTTTTTTGTCATAGTAGCACCTATTAAAATGATATGTTATATCAATTTATAAGTTCCAATATAGGAATCATATCAACATAATCCGATTATATTTTGATTTAGTTTAATTTTATTGCCTTTGCAGCTAGGTAGGTATAATCCGTAAAAGCAGGTCTCTTAATATTTTTGAAATCCGATAACCAAAATTATTGTAGAATTTAATAGGACGCGGGTGAATTATCATGAATTCAGGGAATTTTTCTGCAATATCCAAAATAGTTCCCATGGTGACTGCGATAACCCATGCCATATTCCCTGTATAATGTCCTTTTGGCTTAAATTTATTAGGAAATAGTGTATTAAGTCCATAATAAGCCCACATTGTGTGATTAAATTGTTCAGGTTGCCAACCAACAAACCATTCTTTATATCCTTGTGTATCATGCTCGCTGGCGACCATTTGTAAAACAAACTCAAGTCCAGCAATTGCCCGATCTTTCCAATAAATATCTCCTGTATATTGCCACAGCTGTAAAAAATCGAAAGCAAACATAATATAGGGATCTGTATGCATATTTTCAACGGAAACAATAGTCCCTCCAAATGTTTTAAATTTTCTTCGCCCTAATGGCGATGTTGTGGGGAATGGAACATTGTATGTAAATTGCCATGATGCTACAAAATGCGCCGCTCTCAAAGCGGCTTTTAGAAACTCATCATCATTCGTTATTTCATAGAGATATAGCATGGCACGCAAGACCGCATGACCTGCCTCTTTATCGATGGCATTGGCGTCCAATGTATCTCCCCAATATTCATCCAATTCTATAAATTGTGTTATGTAATATTGTCCTGCTCTCATTGCAGCTTCCTTATATTTTTCCTTTTTCGTTATTTTATATAATTCAGCCAAAACCCAAATAACGTACGCACCGTTCGTTCCTAAATCTTCTTTTATATTGCCTTCTTTTGACCACCACTTACCAAAACTTCCATTAGGCAACTGATTCTTGACCATAAAGTCTGAAAATTTCCTCACAAATTTTAACCATCTTTTAACAGGTTCGTTTCGTTCCCTTGCTAGCAAATAAAACCTTAAAAGTGTATGACATACCTCGCTCATCATTCGCGTATTCAAATCTTTTCGTCTTCCTATTCGATATCCATACCATTGATGTAACGCTGGATTATAATCTGTAAAAAATAATCCATTGGGGAGCATTCGCGAAGTTAAGAAATTTGTTACATTAAATGCAATCTCTTTCAATTGCTTCATACCATTCAGTAAATACATCCTATAAAGTGCAAACGCTATTTCGATACTCTTTCCTATAAACCCTCCACTAAATGTTGGACTTAAAGGAATCATTGGGTTAATTACTGTCGTGATAAAACCATGTGCTTTCCCTACTTTTGCATAGAACACATTAACCGCTAACTGCACCTTCTTTCGCATCCAGTCACTCCAATCCCTTGGAATTTCTGGAGGTTTCGCTAATTTCTTCCAACTATACCTTAAAACATCATAATATCCCTTTATAAAGGAATCAAGTTTTTTGGTATAAATAAAATATTGACGTGAATATTGGAAAGTTCCGTTAATAGGGAAGTATTTCGTCAATCCTCTAATATATCGAAACTTTGAAACGTATTGTACTGGTTTCTCTTCCCAAGGCGTAGAAATTTCAAAATATAAATTTCCTTTTAATTTATAAAGCGCGATCGAACTTAATAATTCTTCTTTTGGTGCTGGAGTTGTAAAGATCCCTATACAATACTCTGAATCTTCAACAATTCCACAAGAAGGAATGGTACATCTATCTTCACGAAAACTATGTTTCTCATTGAGATTTGGTCGTGGATAATTGCCCTTTCCAAATTTATTTCCATTTACGACGATACCAGGAATGATATAAAAAGACGGGTCAAATTTACTCATAATTTTAAAGGGTAAATTTAAATATCCATCATAATTCAATTTCCATTTCCTATTTATAATTAAACTCTCATGATCCCACTCTAGATTATCTTGAACCATCCCATGTTCAAATTTTACATAAATTCTTTTATCTGTTTTCTCGATTTCTTGAGGAAAATATATCTTTTTTGGAGATTTAAGCATATATATTAAATTAAGATTTAAATCATTCAATGTAAGTTCCACGTGATTCTCTGCTAAGCTCAAGATTATATCACTTCACGGGGATTATATATTAAGAACGAATTTACGAATGAATAAAAGAGTTTGTTTTTTCTCTCTTTCTATTATTCTTTATTTATTTCGCCTTTGTTTCTAAATAGATAAATTAAAAATACAAATGCCGCAGTTGAGCCAAAGAATATTATTGCTCCAAGCCATGTTGCGATAAACCAGGAAACTAAAGCGGCTATTAACCCTCCTATATGGTAATAAAATATAGTGCCTTGTAATTTTCCATTATGGGTGATTGACCAATAAGCTGCTAAAGGGAGAAACCAGGCTGCATAATGTAACCAGACAACTGGTAAAATTAACAAGAACAGAAGTATGAGAATTAAACTAAAACTACAAATATCTGTATTTTGAAAATAAAGAAAGATTGCAATTACAAACATTCCTGCAATTAAAACCATCGCAATCAAAAGTGATGAATCTATTCCAAGGAAATCAGAAATAAAAGTAAAAATTGACCCACCTTCAGGCTCCCGGTAGATATGAATCAAAATAGGTTCAAATACAGCTACACCCCAAAGAAAATAACCTATTAAATAAATTCCACCGCAAATTGCAATAAAAATTACACCAATTCGCCAATTAATTTTCTTCTTGAGAAAAACTAATGGAAATATTAAGATAAGCCCAATGAATTTTAAGAGAAAAGCAAATGCGCTATAAATCCCGCTTCTTAACTGGTTTGAATGGTCTATACCATAAACTGCCAAAAGAACGCATAAACCAACGGTTACATCATAATGTCCTGAAATAACAGTGATACCCCAATAAAGTGGATGAAACAAAATCAAGGCGAAAACATAATATAAAGTTGATTTTCGTGAAACATCATGTTCTTTACACATTTTATTAAGATACAATCCTGTGATTATCCAAATCAAACAGAAAAAGACTTTCGGAAGTAATGGATGAAAATAATAAAAACCACTAAATATTAAAAATCCTGGAGGATATAAGCAATCTGGATAGGGATTTTGTAGATTAAGAACCGCCGCCCAATCGCGCTCATAGTATTGTATATAATCTGGTGTAGGTATAACGACCCCAAACACCTCGAATGTTTCTTTAACACCCCATAGCAATGTTATACAAATTACTATAGGCACGAGAGCGATAATGCAATAGTTTACATAAGAATGAAATTTTTTCGATGCCATATTTTATTACAGAACTTTATTTATGTATTTAAATAATTTTTATCTATGAAGGAATTGGCAATCAAAATATGATAACAAACCGAATGGTGGTTAAATGAAAATTTCAGTGGTTGTCCCCACTTATAACGAGGAAAAAGGTTTAGAAAAATTTCTAAAACAATTTAAAAACCAGACTTTACCACGGAATGAATTTGAGATTATCATTGTTGACGGAAATTCGACTGATAAAACCCGAGAAATTGCGGCAAAATATGCCGATAAGGTCATTATACAAAAGAGCAAAGGCGTTGGAGGTGCTCGAAATGATGGTGTGGAAATTGCACAAGCTGATATAATCGCTACCACTGACGCTGATGTTATCGTTGCTCCTTTTTGGCTAGAAAAAATTGTTGAACATTTTGAAAAAGATAAAGAATTAGTTCTCTTGTTTGGGTCGAATTACCCTATGACTAAGAATAAAATAATCCGCTTCTTTGCGGGTTTAAAACGGATGCTTAATCAAATCTTTGCGGCTTTTAAGATAACTTACTTAGCTGAGGGTCCAAATACGGCGTTTCGGAAAAAGCCATTCTTAGATGTTGGTGGATATGCTGATATGCCTATTATGGATGATACTGAAATAACTTCTCGCATGAGGAAAATCGGTAAAATTGTCTATGATAACAGCCTTTTTGTATATTCTTCTATAAGACGAATGGAAAAAAGTGGTATTGGGACTTTCGGTTTTCTTTCCCTAACAAGTTGGTTTAAAATGATGTTCTTCGGCAGAGAAAGCGTCCAAGTTAAAGATTATGCCAAACAAGAATATTAAAATAAAAAATAGATAGGATTTTCTTTGTTTTCTTTTTAATATTCTCCAATAGTTTCCAGTTTATAACCTTTCCCTATTCGGGACCCATCAGGTGCTTTCCAACCAGAAATGGTTATTGAATGTGCTGCTCTAAGAGCTTTATTCTTTTCTAGGAATGAGACTGAGGGATCAATCGTTAAAATCCATTTTTGCAATTTTTCATCGAGTTCGAGACTTATCCCCTCAGATTTTGCGGAAGTCTCAACAAAATTCCCATTAACAAATCCAAAATATCTTCTTCCCGCTACTGCGGCGCGAGTTGTGGGCATTTCTGGCGCTGGCTGGGTTGGTGTAGCAGGTGAAACGGTAGGTGCAGCTGGCGCTGCAGATGCGAGTTCAGCTTCCAATTTCTCAATCTTTTCAGCTTGTTCTTGATTTAATTTTACCAATTCATCAATTTTATTATCAAGTTCACTAATTTGAGACTTCAAATTTTGATTTTCCATTTGTAAAGCTTCAAGCTGTTGTTGTGCAGAAGATTGACTCCTTGCCTGCTCTTTAAGATTTTCAATTTGTTGAAGTAAATTATTTTTCTCTTCTTCAATACTTTCGTATTTCGTTTTGTATGTTTCTAATTCAGAAATTTGTGTGTTTAAATTTTCAATCTGTTCCTTAAAATTCTCAATTTCTGTTTTCAATTTTGTATTTTCCTCTTCCAATTGCGAAAGCTTTGTCTCCTGATCTCCTTTCATACTTTGCAATTTCTTATCGAATTCCTTCTGAAGTTCAGAAATTTTTGATTCTAACTTCATTTTTTCTTCTTGCAATTGGGTATTCATTTCTTTAAGCTGTTGTATTTCTGAAGATTGGTCCGTACTTACTTTTTCTTCACTCTTTAAATCTTGTAGTTCCTTTTCTAATTCTTTTTTCTCTTCCTCTAATTGTTTAATCATTTCTTGATATACACCTAGTTGTTCTTCCTGCTCTGTGGAACTTGCCTGTTGCTCTTTTAAGTCTTTAAGCTCCTTCTCTAATTCTCGCTTTTCTTCCTCTAGTTGTTTAATCATTTCTTGATATACACCTAGTTGTTCTTCCTGCTCTGTGGAACTTGCCTGTTGCTCTTTTAAGTCTTTAAGCTCCTTCTCTAATTCTCGCTTTTCTTCCTCTAGTTGTTTAATCATTTCTTGATATACACCTAGTTGTTCTTCCTGCTCTGTGGAACTTGCCTGTTGCTCTTTTAAGTCTTTAAGCTCCTTCTCTAATTCTCGCTTTTCTTCCTCTAGTTGTTTAATCATTTCTTGATATACACCTAGTTGTTCTTCCTGTTCTGTGGAACCTGCCAGCTGTTCCTTCAAATTTTTAAGTTCTTTTTCTAGCTCTCGCTTTTCATCTTCCAATTGCTTAACCTTTTCCTGAAATACACCTAATTGTTCTTCTAATTCTCCTACTTTTTCAGTAGCACCTTCAGATGTCTGTAAAGCTTTTTGAAGTTCGGAAATTTTTTGATTTAATTCGGCAATTTCTGTTAGATATTTTTCCTTTTCAGCATCAAAGTTCGCTATTTGTGCTTGATAATTTTTAACTACTTCCTCTAATTCTTGGGTCGCCGCGCTTGTCGAAGCACTCGCTTTCATTTGCTCCAATTCTGCCGTTAATTGTTGAATCTTGTTATCTTTTTCTGCAATTTCTCCCC
>SUPS01000157.1 GCA_005191415.1 Candidatus Helarchaeota ASGARD archaeon Hel_GB_A | reverse complement strand
GACAAAAAGCCGAATATATTAAACGAATTCGATGAGATGACTAATAAAATACAAAATCTTCTAACAAATTTAGGTTTCACGCCGTTTGAACTATAAAACGTCATATTTTTAAGACTTCGGGCGATGCACATCCGAAATATAGGCAATAATTCCACGCAGTTTGAACTACAAAACGTAATTTCTTTTTTATTTTTTCAATTTCTTCTTTTTATTCTCGGTATTCATCCTCCTTTTTTTATTTATGAACCATTTTTTTCCAATCCTAAAACAGAAAAATTAACTCGATAAATTTAGAAAAAACTTGAAATTTTTACAACTAAATTTTTTTAATAGAAGAAGAAATAATATAAATCATGGACTTTAGGGAACGTATTTTAACGACTATGAATCATGAGGAACCTGACCAGGTACCCGTCATGAGCCTTTTGAATGAGCCAGCAATTTTAAATCAATATTATGGCAAACAGACATTTAATTACTTCAATTATTTGAAGAAACCGATTTTGAAAGATATAACTAAGATATTAATGAACTGGAATTGGTACTGGAATAAAGAATATTACAAGATTTATGGAGACATCTTAAATGTGAGTGTTAATTTAGGATTCGATGCAACCTGGTTGATGTATCTTTTATTTAAATTGAAGAAAGATAAAGAAGGCTCTTTAGGGTATACCTGGTATGATATTTGGGGACGGATTTGGGATTTACAAGTAGATAAATACGGAAATCCATCACCATACTATATTAGAGGGCATTGTAGGACGGAGGAAGCGTGGGATGCATGGATTGAAGAGCATGAATCTTTATTCAATAAAAATCTAGAATATACTACCAAATTTTTCAAGAAAATTGTTGAAGTTTACGGAGATAAATTATATATTATAGGATTTGCGGCACCAGGTATTTTTGAAAATAGCTGGCAACCAATTGGTTTTGTTGAATTTACTAAATATATGTACGAAAAACCAAGATTCATTGAAAAGGTTGTTGAATTTCAAACTGATTTTTATCTCAAATATGTAGAAGCGATCTGTGAGGCTGGTAATGAGATTATTCTTGTGGGAGATGATTTAGGGCATAAAAAAGGATTATTAATTAGTCCTAAGTTTATTAACCGCTTTTTCGGTCCATCATACAAAAAGGTTGCCGAATTTGTGCATAAGCAGGATAAAAAGCTCATCTTCCATTCCTGCGGAAAAATCTATAAAATACTTCCAAAGATCATTGAGTGGGGATTTGATGGCTTACTGACTCTAGAACCTACGGCTGAAATGGATCTCGAAAAAGTACGGAACTTAGTTGGACACCAGTTGGTTCTAATAGGCAATATTGATGTTTCATATTTATTGGTAAGAGGGACGAAGAAAGAAATTGAAGATGCCGTGAAACATGCTATAAAGGTGGCAGCTCCTGGTGGTGGATTTATTTTATCCCCTGCACATAATCATTCCGAAGTTGATCTTACGCGATTACAATGGATGGTAGAAGCAGCTCATAAGTTTGGCCAATATCCTATTCAAACATAGCCTTTATAAAGATTGAAGAATTTTTTTCACATCTTCAACGTATCCTAATTTGAATACTTTGAAAGCTTCAGCGTATTTCTGCTTTCCTTCTTTCCCTACGTTTTCAGCTTCTTGGCGAACGAAAATATCGACCAAGGTTTTAATATCCATTTGTTCCAAGATAGAAGTATCAACAGAAGCGGCTTGTAATTGTTCAAGAACTTCTTGAACTAACATTTGCATTTGTGAGCGATGTTTTAAGAGGGCTTTAATTTTCACGCGTAAATCCTTGGACGTAAGCGAGACCCAATTATTGGGAGTTGGAGAACGGAAAAGCCAAACTTCAGAAACGAAATGTTTTGCAAGATTTTGCTCTGGGTGAAATAGTGGGTAGTGACAAAAGTAGCAGCTTTCAAAGGCAGCTAAAGCGGTTTTACGATGATCACTATGAGGTTCATAGGGGTTCCAAGGGTCAAATGTTAATACAATATTGGGCTTTAATTTTCGTAAGTAGTAGATATATCGTTCTCGTAACTCTAAATGAGGAACTCGATCTAAAAATCCATCTTCATAGTCAAGAAAAAATACATCTTTTACACCGAGTATTTCTGCCGCAGCACGTGCTTCCCCTTTCCGTGTAGTAACAAGTTCTTCGAGATCAGTTTGAGGGTCCAGACTGCCCCGACAGCCGTTAGTCGTTATGAGGAAATAGACGTCCTTTCCTGCCCGAGAGAATTGGAGAATCGTCCCGCCTGCGAAGAACTCGATATCGTCAGGATGTGCCGAAATCGCTAAAACAATCTCCTTCATTTTCATCACTAAAGCGGAACCATAAAGGTAACAAGAAACCAACTTAGGATTGCTGCTTGAACAATAGCAGCTGAAATGACATGCTGAGTTTTGAAAAATATCCATCCATTAAGGAGTCCGAGGATAGAGAAAATTAGAAAGCCACCTAGAAAAGAGATAAGGTAAATACTAAATGAGAACCCATTATAAGTGATTGTAATATTTCCAAGGGGGAAAGTAATTAAAAATACTGAAAGACCTTGAATTAGACCGCCAATCAAGGCAATTATCAGTAGCTGTAGCCAGTTTTTAAAACGAGAGGATTCCTGAAATAATTTGGTTTGAATTAATCCTCGGAAATAGATTTCAACTATAAAAGAAACAAGTAGAAAATTTAGGAAAAGAAGAACATATGCACCCCAATTTGATGGATATTTGATGTAATAACTCATGGTAAAATAGGGGAGTATAAAGTAACCGAAAATCAAGAACACACTAATGAGTCCTCCGATTAAGAGAGCTTTCCATAAGGTTGATTTATTCAAGCCATAGTCAACCCAAGTTGCCTTATAATACCGTTTCTCAATGAGAAATATTGCAATTAGCCCTAATATGAGAAAAATGCATTGAATTGTTAATATATTAACCGTAAACCCTGCGATGTTGTAAGGACTCCAAGTAATGTAATTGAGAGCAAGTAATACAGGAAAGGTCGCGACCGATGCGACAGCAATAATACCAGTATAAATCCCTAAACTTAGTAATTTTTGTTTAGAATTCAAGGTGGAGGTAGTTTTAGGGTGTAAAATTTCCTCAGGTTTTAGGAGATACGCACAGATATAAGAAATACCTGGAAAAATACATAAAAGAAATCCAATCGAGATGAAGGAGTTCCAATAAGGATTTAAATCCCATTGTATCATATCTTCAAGGGAAAGGTTACCATTACTGAGATTAAAGGCACCTTCCATCCATAACACCGTATCTCTAATGATCTCGGGGGTCATTGGTTCAGATCCGTGGTCGATTCCGGGATATATTTTTAGCATTGTTCGATTTCCATAGGTAAAATCACCATAAGCAATATTTTCCTGTACAGATGTATTCCCTGTGGCATTTTCGATGCATAATAAAGCTTCTTCAATGGTAGCAGCAGTATCTAGACTCCCCAATACATAGAATAGATTTTTTGGGCTTGTTTGATTTATCCAGAAGACTGGGGAGCGGATATAACGCTCATAGGGATCTGAGAAATTAATATGTAACGATAAAAGGTGTTGATATTGAAGAATCATATCAAAATCAGAAACAATACGGGAAAATAATAAATCAATGGAAATAGGGGGACCCATAACAACGGTCGCATTAAATCGAGTATCATTGTGTGCAGCACGAATAGCAGACATTCCCCCTAAAGAATGTCCTACAACCCCAAGGTTGCTAATATTGTAATGGGTTAGTAAAAAGTCGGCAGCCCCCATAATATCATAAGGTTCTTTTGCAGATAATGTGCAAAAGCCATCAGAATCGGCATGCCCACGTAAATTAATGGCTAATACAATGAAGCCGCGCCGGACGAATTCAACCGCGGCATGATGATGTCGCTCAGCCCGATCATTGATCCCATGGACTAGGACGACCGCAGGGTAGGATACTGTCGAATTATAATTTTGAGGTAAGTATAAATTTCCTGTAATAACAATTCCATCAGTATGACTGAGAAATGAAACCTTTTGAGGGTGAATATTGGTTTTAAATTGGTCATATGGAGCAAGAATAAATCCTACAATGATAAGCCCTATCCCTATTAATAGTAAGTATTTTCTAAAATTGATCGTGCTTAGTTTTATCATGATTTCGCCTTAAGACCACTTATATCTTCTATACTCAAGTATAGGTTTAAATAATAAATAAATTTTGGTTAGATTTTAAAGTATTTTACGAACCTTTAAGCCTTTTTTTAGGCTCATTTTATAATACGGGTTCAATTAAATAAGACTTTTGGCGAAAATCAAGCCTCGTTTCTCAGGAGCATCCGGCCACATACCATATCGCTCAGTATGAATAATTTGAAAACCCATTTTTTTATAGAACGGAATTGCTTTATAGTTCCCTTCGGAGGTGCCGAGGTGAATCCCTTTAACCTTCAGACGGCGCATATGATCTTCAAAGCATTGCATTAATTTCGTCCCAATCCCACGCCGCTGGTATGATTCGAGGATGTCAATATGAAGGTGTGCTGGATACTTCTCTAGAATTTCATCATGCGGAGCGGTAGAACGCGGCAAGCGAAGAAAATGTAAGATCACTTTCAAGTCAGGGAAGTATCGCCAAGAAGTGATCAAGAAAGTTCGGAGTAAAATACGCCACCCCATTTTCGCCATAAATAACCGTTCTTGCCGTCTTGTATCTGGGGTTCCGAGGATATAGCCGACAATTTTCCCGTTATCTTCAGCTACAAAACAGTGTTCTGGTTCATATCGCGGATAATAAAGACAAAATAAATATCCAAAGAGTTTTTCATCTCGAAAATGGTCGGAAACATCTTCACCCATATATCCGCATTTATAACATACGTTCATGATTCCCTCTTGATCTGACTTGCGACACGCCCTGATTTTAACCATTCTATCAACTTAGGATATATTCCTTTTTTTATCTATGGGAACCTATTCCCGTTTAGCTAGTACTATTTATATTCCCTATAATTCTTTTCCGTTTTATCGGTAAATTTGCTATATAACTATAATGATAATATATAACTATAATGATAATATATAAATACAAGTGAAGGCAAAATAACGCCTAATAAATGAACATGGACGTTTTAAAAATGAATAGGCGAAAATTAATTCTGCTAGAGGGTAGTGTTGTGCTAGGGTTCATCCTTTTCGCATTCCCTATATTCACAATTAGTACTACATATGTTTCAACGGAAAAACAATTCATAATGGCAAGCTCAGCACCATCTGTAGCTTATATTTATAGGGATAGTTTCACGCGTGCCAATGAGTATTCTACCTTTTTAATCGCCAATGGTTATGTGGTCTCGTTAATCAATATGACTGATATTCTTTCCGTTAATCTTAATATCTTCGATATCATTATAATAGGGGATGATACAAGCTATGGATATAATTGGGGAACTATAGAGCAAGTTAGGGCAATCAATGTTTCAAGTAAACCAATACTTGGAATGAGCTATGGTGGATCCTCTTTTTTTGAACAGCTTTCTTTGAATATTGGTTGGGGAAATACCTGGGAATCCACAGGAGATAGTTTAAATATAACGAACGCTGATCATCAGGTCTTTAACACGCCTACTGCAATTCCAAAAATTAACCCTCTTAAAATTTGTAACACTACCGTAGATCTTAGAGCGGTATATGTCCCCGTTCCAACATCGAATTTAACTCTGCTGGGACAAGAAACAGATAGTGCCACTCATTATCCATTGATTATGCAATTTGATAAATATGCATTGTGGGGATTTAACTGCACTGTTTCTCAAATGACAACTAATGGAACAGCACTTTACCTTAATCTGGTAAATTACTTAATATCCGCTAGCAGCAAACCTTCAGCTCCAATCCCTGCATTTGAACTTTACTATCTACTCATTGCACTCCTAATACCCGCTATACTCTCTAAAAGAACCATAAAGCACCTGAATTAATAGCCTCCTTTCCTTTTTTTAAATTTAAAATTAATCCCATTTGTAGATTAATCCCATTTGTAAATTAAAAGTCCAGAGAGAGGTTTGGGGTAAAAGTAGGTAGATTTGTGAGGCATTATTTCAGAGTTAGAAGTGATAGCTATAATATCCTCGACTTTTGTTGGGTTTAGGATAAATAATGCTTGATATAGACCTAATTGAACCGTTTTGATAGCTTCTTTAAGATTCTTCGTATAAATAATATTCTCTGTATCATCGAATTCTTGAGGGATTTTTAATAATCGATTAAAAAGAAATTCATGTAAAATAGAAACGTCCAATCGTTTCCATGCATCAGAATAATTTTTTTGGATAAGGGATGCTGGGGAAATTTCCTTTTTTAGGCAGATCACATAAAAAGTGGAACCATTATAGAAAAGGACTCCAAACGCATTACGGGATTTAATCTTCATTTGAGAGAGTAAATAACGTAATTTTTCATTCAAGTCGGTTCGAGTGAAGGGAAAGGAGGCAACATCAAAGTAGCGTTGTACTTTTTCTAAAATTTGTGAGGGACGTAGGGTGGGTATATAGCGGATTAAACGGTGGGTTGGAAAAACTAGAAGCCCAGGATTTTTTATGTCCACCAATAACCCTAGCACATATTTACTTCCGCCTTGACGAGAATATGCTAATGCCGAACTATAGCGGTGATGTCCGTCGGCGATGACAAGAGGAATATTTTTGAAGTAGTTTTGGATTTCCGCTATATCCTGAGGGGAATCAATGAGATAAAGCGCATGTTCAACCCCCTCCGAATCGCGTGCCATTAAAAAAGGTTTTAGTGCGAGATACTTTTGAAGGATATGAGAGTAGCCATTTGGCCCTTTAAATATAAAAAAGATGGGATTAAAATTTGCATTGGTAGCTCGAAATAGATTCAGCCGCCCTTCGGTTACCTTTTCAAAGGTTTTTTCGTGGGGAATTATCTGTTTCTCCGAGAACTCTGTTAATTTCACCAGAGCCACAAGACCATACCGGGTCAATTCTTGATTATTATAGTGAAATTTCGTTTCGTAAAGATATAAGGCAGGTGATGGATGTTGAAGCAAGCGTTTGTTTCGAATCCAAATGTTCAATATTTGGGCAGCTTTTTGATAGGAATCGGGCAATATAATCCGGACAATATTATCTGGATTTCTTTTAAAAAAGAAGTTTTTTTCAGCAGGGGAGATAATATCATGAGGCGGAGCAACTAAGCTCTCTAATTCCGCTCTGTTCTTGACATTGTAGTAATAGGCTCTGAACGGTGCTATCTCGGGCATAAAACTATTTCACATCAACGACTTATACGTATCAAGACCTGTATCCTAAAAATGCTTTCCTCTATATGAAATGCATTCAAAGATAGATGTGATTACAAATTCTATGTTTTAAAATTTTTTGAGGATCTAAGAATTAATTGAATCACTAAAGTAGTCCGAAAAAATTCCATAATTTTTTTAGAAGATGCTCATAAATTTATGGAAAAACCAATTTCTCTTATGCTGAAAACTAGCTAATTATAGTATCAGCGGTATATATAATTTGATTTATTGTCTATTCCAATTCCACTTGAAAAAAATATGTCGTTATCATGTTTCATTGATAGCCTAAGAAAAAATTCTCAGAATTTTACAGATCAGTCACATAGTGATATTTTTTACACAAATAGCATAGATTTTTTTTAAAAAGATTAAGGTTACAAATCGAAATTCTCATATTATAGGAAAATAATCATTATTTGATACAAAAAGTATGAGTAATTTGAAAAGTAGAGTTGAAAATTATGGCAAAATTAAGAGAATGTGTCGTTATTGATGCAATTCGCACACCAATAGGAAAATCGAGCAGAAAACAGATGAAAAAGTTAGGTGGAGCATTTCGGGAATGTTCTGCACAAGATTTATTGGTCACTGTTTTACGAGAAATTGTAGAAAGGACAAAGCAACGGTGCCCTGATTTTGATCCAAAAGAAATAGAAGATTGTATGGTAGGATGTTTATCCCAAATTGGAGAGCAAGGAGGGAACATTGGGCGATTAGCAATCCTATTAGCAGGATTGCCAGAGGAAATTGCTGGTGCAACCGTCGATCGTTATTGTAACGCAGGACTTCAAGCCATCAATACCTGTTGTAATGCGATTAAAGTAGGGGATGGGGACATGATGATTGCAGCGGGAGTGGAATCTATGACTCATTATCGAATGGGAATCACTCTTGAAATTTGTACGATGGTCCCAAATTATCCTGGACCTATTTTCTCTCCAAAAATGGCAAATCTTACAAGAGAATTAGTACCTCAAGGAGTTAGCGCCGAGCTCATTTGTGATCGATATGGGTTTACTCGCGAACAGATGGATAAGTTCGGAATGTGGAGCCACCAAAAAGCAACTATTGCCATGCGTAAAGAAGATGAGTACTTCAAGCGTGTCGTGCCTGTTACTTATCTCAAAAAATATACAGATGAAAATATGAATCCTATTATCGATGAAGAAACAGGAAAGCAGAAACAGGAGGAAGTAACTGTTGCGGTGGATCAAACGGTGCGTCCTGAATATTTAGATGAGCCAGAGAAAGCATGGGAAAAATTATGCAAATTAAAACCAGTTTTCCGTTCGGCAAGGAAAGGCGGACGCGTCACAGCAGGAAATTCCTCCCAAATTGTTGATGGTGCAGCGGCGACTCTTCTCATGTCAGAAGAGAAAGCTGAAGAACTAGGGCTCAAACCTATGGCACGAATTCTTTCTACAGCCGTTGCAGGAGGCGAACCAAAAATCATGCTGCTTGCACCCATTCCCGCATCCAGAAAAGCATTAAAGCGCGCAGGATTAACCATCGATGATTTAGATGTTATCGAACCAAATGAAGCCTTTGCATCTCCTTGTCTGGCATTTTCTAAAGATCTCGGTTATGATTTCTATGATGAACGAATCAATCCGACAGGTGGTGCTATCGCTATCGGTCACCCAATCGGGGCATCTGGAGTAATTTATTTCACAGAAATGGTACATTACTTAAAGAATTATAATAAACGTTATGGGCTCCAAATGATGTGCGGCGGTGGCGGAGTCGGTATTGCAACTGTTGTTGAGCGGCTCTGAATTCAAATAATCTTTTCTTTTTTTTGAATTCATCTAATTATTTATTCAACTTAAAAAATGAAAGCTCATCTAATAAAATATTTAGATAAGCGATTATAGATTATCTAAAAAAGATTGAGGAGCCTCATTTGATGACTATAAAAGAATTAAAAGAGCGATTAGATAAATAAACTTTACATAGAATTAATAATTTAAATACAGATAAGGAAATGAAGTTTTATAAAAAGATAAAGAAAGAGAAA
>SUPS01000006.1:5864-37107 GCA_005191415.1 Candidatus Helarchaeota ASGARD archaeon Hel_GB_A | reverse complement strand
TCAACAAATATTCTTAATTAAATTTTTTCTATTTAAGAATTTTTTATTCTTTTGGAAAAAAAGGTAAAAAATTAACGAGAATTAAAAGTCCTTAGATAGATATTCTAAGAAATTATTGAGCTTTCTATTTTTACAAGCAGTTTAGAAAGCTCTTCACAGGGATTAGGATATGAGATAGTATTTGCCATTAGATCTAATTTAGATGTGAAAGAATTAAAGCGAACATTGCCAGTCACAATTAATTCTTTCCCTAGAAGTTCTTTTGCTTTGAGTATTAATGGGTAGTGTTCAATTAATTCTTTCTCAATTAATTCTTTTGTTTCGGTAGTGGTCATTCCGAGAAGTTCTTCGGCAATTTCGTCGGTAACTGTAACGCGAATGTTCGCAGTTCCATCATCTAGAGTAAAAGACCATAACATCCGTAAAAGAGGGTTCGAAACAATACCGCATTTTTTACAAGTCCAATTGCCATTTTCGAGATTTATCTTTTTATTACAGGTTGGACAGCTATTATAAATAGGGGATTTTTCCTGGAGAGAAACGATGGTTCCACGAATTTCAACTATTTCATTTTCTTTCAGTTCCATGATTAATTTTCGTGGAATTTCCAGAATTTGTTCGGACAAATTATTTTCTTTATTTATTCGTTTGATAGAGGTATTAACAGGAATAATTTCGCCGAATTTTCCAACATTTAATCGGAGATTACCGCGGAATACTGAAACATATCCGTTTTCCACACGATAGACTTTTCCTTTTTGAATTCTTTCAATTGTATCATCCCAAATTGATAATGAAATGCATCCTGTTTCATCCGCAAATAATACATCACATACTTGATGATTCGAGCTATCTTTAAATACAACATCTCGCGGGGGCTGTAGTTCGATGATTTTACCGACTACCTTAATATTTTTACGGACAGAAACTAAATCCTTTATTTTAACTTCATTCAAGCTTGGTGTATTAGTGGGGCTCTCAGGTAGATCGATATTGAGCGAGCCTTCTTTCTTAATTTCAGATCTTGTCCCAATATGGATCTCAACTGAGTTATCACGTCCCATTCGTGTGTAAGCATTAAAGATCTTCACGATATCATTAACATTCACTTGTTCGACAAAGGAGGCATGGTTATCCCAGAGGGCAACTCGTGTTTGACCGGTTTCATCGAAGATGTTCAAGCTTGCAACTTGTCCAATGCCATTTTGTCTTGAAAATGTCGAAATTCCGGATTTCCACTGAATTCTTCCAATCAAATTTACATTCCACATGCGGGCTTTAAGTTGCTCGATTTTCAAAAAAGATGAGGAGGAGGAAAGGTTTTCAAAGGCAGTTAAATCGATATCTTGTGGATTTAAATTAATAGAACCTTGTCGACCCAAGTGAAGTTCGATTTGATCACCTAATCCAGCTTTAGTGTATGCATTTTTAAGTTCGATGATATCATTAACTTCAATTTTTTTGTCTGTAACCAATCGGGTTTGTTCATTCCAAAGAACGACCTGAATTTGACCCGTTAAATCTTCTAAAACGAATTTAACAAGTTTCCCTTTCTGCCCATTCTTTCGAGTGAATTCATGGATTGGGAAGATAGACCCAATGCGGCCGACAACAGAAATATTATTCATTCCAGCCGTTAAATCTTTAATTTGGGTTCTCTTTCGCTTATATGTAATTTCTTCAAAGATTTCTACACCCAATTCATTAGCCACAATACAAGCAGCGCCTTCATCTGTAATAAGCCCTCCAAGATCCTCCTTTTTCTCTTCTATTCGTTCTAGAATTTCCTTCTTGGGTTTCTTTGTTTTCTTAATAATTTTGTCAATGACATCTTCTAAATCGACATTCATGTCAAAAATCGCCATCTCATCGTATCTGGATTAAAATACACCAGACCTCCAATAAAAAGATTCATGCTGTATAGGTAAGATTATTATACTACAAGCTATGCCCGACAAAACTTGAAATCCTAGAAAAATGAGGACCATATCTTTTGACAAAAATAGGAGAAAGGAGTTTTTCGCAAAAAAATAGTTTTTCTTTAAAAATTAGTTATTATACACTGATTTTAGTGGATACTAAGTGTCTGTATTTTTGGAGAATGAGGTCTGCACCTTTAATGGCACTATCAGCAGCTAGTTGGGTCCCAACGCCGTGAGTATCGGTTCCAGCAGTATCACCCACGCAATATAAACCTTCAATAGGTAGTTCGGATGAGATTCTTCGTTTCCCTGATTGAGATGGTGTTAAAGCAGTCCCCTCAACGGGACCTCCTTCCTTTCCAATATAGCGAGTTATATCCGGTGGAGTGGTAACGTCTACAAATTCGGCGAGATCTTCAAGTTTAGGGAAGAAACTGAGAATATCATTGTAATAAATTTCAGTCCATCGTTTCCAATTCTTGACCCATGGCGGTGCTGCGGTCCCAATAATAATTAATTGTTTTCCAGGAGGAGCAAGGTTAGGATCCATATTTGAGGGTATGGGCATAAGGTAGCTCGCTGCCATAGGAGCTTTTTCTTCTTCACCCTTATCTGCTAGTGGTCCAAATTCAGTCTGGGTAAGTTGAAGTACCGGTAAATCTTTTTCAATTAAGGGTTTGCTTAGAGCAAACTTGTAAGCGATAGCAGAATAGGAAGACATCAAATTTTTTACTCTTTCAATATAAGATTTTTCGAAATAAGATTCCCCTACTAGCTTCAGAACAGTTTGTTTAATTCCTGCATTACTTACAATGATTTTGGCGCGAATTTCTTCATCATTAGCAACTACACCAACGGCTTTATCATCTTCTACTAGGATTTTCGTTACTTCCACATTTGTGCGTATTTCTCCTCCGTATTTTAGGACGCCTTGAGCAAATGCGGTTGGGATGGCAATCGAGCCCCCTATCGGATAAGATGTATCATTTTGGAAGACAGTTTCTTGGAGACAGATAATATACTCAGAGGCACTAGCAAGGCGCGGAGGGATGGTAAAGAACGTTCCGCACATCATCGCTACGAAATCATGGACTTTTTTATTTGTGGTAATTTCATTCACCCATGATTTTAAATCGATACCGCGCGCTTCTAGCTCTCTAATTTTCTTCTTTGACATTTGAAGCATATTTCCAACGACGGTGAGTAATTCTTTTTGTTCAGATTTTTTAAAACCAGATTTTTTCTCATCTAATTCAACGGGTTCTTTGGAAGGTGTGGTAGATTTGGGGGAAATTTGTTTTGAAAACCCCATTTGAGTATAACCTGGCCGTCCCTTAAATTTCACGCGTATTTTGTCTGTTAAATCACTATTAAATTGCAAATAATCAGAAACTAATTGTTTATCTTTTTTATAAGCCATACCAATTCGTTTTAAAATTTTTCCGAAGCGCCCCTTCATACCATGTGAAAAAAAGTGACATGCGACATCAATAGTGAAACCTTCCTTTTTATACGAGCTACATGCACCACCTAGGCGATTATTCCGTTCTAAGATAAGTGTTTTCAATCCTGCATGAGCTAATATCGCCCCACAGGCAGTGCCTCCTATTCCACTTCCTATAACAATGACATCATATTCATCGGACATCTCTAAAACCTAATTTGTAACTAGTTGGATTAAAGATATAATAAACAATCGTCCTCCAATTTGTTAATTAATTTTTGCTTTATGATGTGGTTAAAATGCCGTCGAAAGTTTATTTTATGCATGCTCGTGCAATGAATTTTGAAACAAGTTTGGCAGCAAAAGCGGTCTGGTTATTTGAACAAGGTGGATTAGAACAATGTATTGAGAAAGGAGATACAGTTGCGGTAAAATTGCACATGGGAGAGTATTTTAATACGAGTTACCTTCGTCCAGTATTAGTACGCGCAATTGTAGATAAAATTAAGTCGTTAGGTGGGAAACCCTTCGTAACAGATACTACGACTCTTCCATATCATGAATATGTGAACCGGGTAACCGCAAAAGATTATCTTCATACGGCAGCAATGAACGGATTTGCCCCACAGACGATGGGGTGCCCCATTATAATAGCTGATGGGGCAATCGGAACTGATGATGTTCGTATTGATCTTCCTGAAGGGTTCATTTTGCTAGAACAATACATTGCGCGGGAGATCGCTGACGCGGATGCTATGATTGTATTGACTCATTTTAAAGGGCACCCCATTGCGACTATTGGAGGCTCCATCAAGAATATTGGAGTAGGCTGCGCATCGAAACGAGGAAAGTATAATCTTCATTTAGGAGGACATCCAAAATATGGCTTACAAAATTCAATTTTTCGACCCAAGTTGTGTAAAGGGTTGAAGTGTAAAAAGGCGAAGTATTGCATGAATGCATGTCCCGAGGGAGCAATCACACTTACAGAGGATGGAATTGAATGGGATAGAGAGTTATGTGTAGGATGTACTTGTCATATGCTTAAGACATTATCATGTGGGGTTTTTACAATTCCTGATGGATATTTTGAGGTAACTAGTGCGGCAATTGCAGATTCTGCTTTAGCATGTATGAAAACAAAAGAAAAGGGAAAAGTGGGATTTATCAATTTTGCAATTGATATTACGCCATGGTGTGATTGTGTTCCATGGGCGGATGTGCCGATGATTCCCAATTTAGGAGTGTGTGTATCCTTTGATCCAGTGGCAATAGATGCCATGTGTGTAGATATGGCAACAGCAGTTGCAGCAATTCCAAATTCGCAAGCTGATGAGTATGGAGTAGGAAAAGCGGGAGACGAGAAGTTTCAAACAGGATCTTCTTTAATGGGTATTTCTACTGAAATTCAGCTTAAGATTGGTGAAAGAATAGGGCTTGGCACAAGAAATTATGAGAAAATAGAAATTGAGCCAGGACCTCCAGAACATTTTAAATTTAGAGAGATGCCTCTCGGCGCTTATATGGCTAAATTGTATAAAAATGGACATCCCTATCCCAAAGGAGGATTTAAACGCCGAAATGAAGTAGATTTATCATTGCTTCGATAACCTTTATTACTAAGTTCATTTAAACCACAATCTGAAAATATGTATTACAGATGATATTATTGAGGGTCAAGAATGGCTAAGAAATTAAAATTAGGATCAATGGAATGGGCGCAAGAATTCGCCAAACGTTGCAATACGAATGAAGATTATTTAGAATATGCAGAAGGGCTGACAACAAGTTTTAATCTTCACGTTCCCGATGCCGATATTGCATTTAATTGGAAATGTAACAATGGGAAAGCGGAGGATTTACAAGAAGGGCTAAATGAAAATTATGAATTTAGCTTAGAAGGACCTAAGGAAATTTGGTTACAAATTATTAGGGGCGATTTAAATTTTATGGATGCAGTCCAACGTAAGCAAATTACGATTCGTGGTCCCCTTCCAAAGTTAATGCGATTTATGCCAGCCACTACTGAATTGATTAAGATAATTGAATCTATGGCAGATATTACTGATTTTGAAGTATAGGTTGTTTCTTATGGACATCTTAGAAAAATTATCTGAAATCGTCGGAACTGAATGGGTTTCAAATCGTCCCGAAGATCTATATGTATATTCACGAGACATGACAGAAAACCCTCCTTCCATGCCAGATTATATAGTCATGCCTGAGACAGTAGAAGAAATTCAACAGATTGTTAAACTTGCAAATGAGATGAAAATTCCAATTACGGCATATGTAGCTGGGTCTAATGTAGGAGGGTTGGCGATCCCTTCTGAAGGAGGCATTATACTCGATTTAAAACGTATGAATAAAGTAATCGAAATAAATCGAGATGATATGTATATTGTTGTAGAACCGGGCTTCACATTCGGGCATCTTCGGAAATTACTTGAAGAAGAATTACCTGAGTTTGAATATTCATTTCCATTCGCGCCACCTTTTGCCTCCGTGACAGCTAATGCGATACTTCAAGGTTTAGGAAATCTCTCCTACAAACATGGAAGTATGAGCGAATCTATCAACGGGTTAGAAGTCGTTCTACCCACTGGAGAAGTTGTGCGAGTAGGATCATGTGCGATTTCGCCGTACTGGAATACACGAACACCATTACCAGATTTAATTGGTTTATTTGTTGGATTTCAAGGCACTACAGGGATTGTAACCAAATGTGGGATTTCTCTTTGGCCTAAACCACCTTTTCAAACACATTGTGTGATCTTTGCTACCGATCCTGCAGAAATCTACTCATCACTCATTTTTAAGTTGTGCCGTGCTCAGATCTGCCAGGAAATCGGTGGAGGGCTTCTGAATAAAGAAGTGGGGCAAAAACTCCTCCCCTTAGACCAACTCGAAGACCTTATTGAGATGATGGGCTTAAAACCTAAATATGAAGGACTATACTTTGTAAATCTATGCACCCTTTGGGGTTGTTCTGAAGATGCTCTTAAGGCAAAATACAAGTACCTTATAAAATTGGTAAATGAAACTAATACAGAGGAAGATGCAAACTTGATTCTTTTACGCCCTGAAGATTACGGAGAGATGGGAAAACAGATGATGGTTCCAATGAATCTTCCTATTCAAATTCCAGGATTACTTAAGGAAGGTGGTCTGACATGGGTTGGAAGTTATGTTCCTCTTTCACAATGGTTAGAGGGATGTTTGCGAGGTATTGAAATTCACAAGAACTATGGACGCTTACCGGGTGTTCTTCATAGACCAATGAAATATGGGCATTATGGAGCCCTAAGATTTCTTATTCCATTCAATAAAAAAAATAAACAGGAGATTCAAAAAGTTTCCTCATTATGTAAGGAATTACTCGAGATGATCGTAGATATCGGAGGTATTCCTTACAAAATGCCACCCTGGGCCGCTAAAATATTAATGAACCATGCGGATCCGAATTATGTTCAACTGCTAAGGAAAATAAAACAGTCTCTAGATCCAAATAGAATTTTTAATCCTGGAAAACTTGGTTTATGATAAATTCAAATATGTCAATTATTTATTGAAACATAAGAATAAAAACGAAGGAGCGAAAAAATGTCTCTGGAAAAACATAAAGATTTAGAATTAGATATTTTAAGACTTCCATTAGTAGAATATGTTAAAATTAAGGGGTTACAAATTAGACATTATAATCCAGAACAAGATGCAAAGACCTTAGTTGATCTCTTTAACACAATTTGGCAAGAAAGTGGCGGACCTAATATCACATTAACAGAGGAAATGGCGAAAAAACTACCTGAAGATCAAGTCTTATTAGCGGAATTTAATGGAAAAATAGTTGGATTCGTAATATTTGATCTTATTGAAGAGGATGGCGAGAAAAAAGGGATCTTTCGATTTATAGGGGTTTTAAAAGAATATAGAGGGAAGAAAATTGCATCTGCCATGGCATTTCGTGCTGGAGAAATACTCCTAAAATACGGTATTCGAAAAATAAAGAGTTATATTCCTACAAAAAATCAAAATGCGCTTAATTTTATCAAATTCTTCGGTTTTGAAGAGAAGCATGAGGTAGAATACTCTCCGGAATTTCCAACCTAAATTTCTTTGTGAAATTAAATATCAGCTTCCACCAATAGATCCCCTTCCTCTAACTTTTTGGTAAATTTAAACCCTAACTTTTCAATGGTCTTTAAGATTTTATAATTTTCTAACAGAACAGTAGCTGTCAAGTGTTTTACACCACGTTCTTTCGCAATTGAAATCAAATATCGGAGAAAATGGGTCCCGATGCCCTTCCTTTGCCAATCATCATGAATCACTACTGCCATCTCTGCGGTTTCAGGATCATCTGTAATGATATAATGGCCTATGCCGATGATTTTTCCTTGATATTCCACAACCATGGCAAAATTTTTTTGGTAATCGATGTGGGTATAATCACGCACGCGGGATTTTGGAACATTTTTTCGCCCAGAAAAAAATCGAAAATAGATGGTCTCACGACTAAGACTATAGTAAAATTCCAAAATTTTGTCATCATCATCAGGGCGAATCGGACGATAAAGGACTTCGATACCATCGCGTGTTTTAAAAGTGCGTTTATATTTTTGCACGGCAGGATCTTCTACAGCAATATAAAAAAAGAGGTCTACCAGATTATATATCACATTCCGATAGAATTTCTGCGGAAAGGGCTCATCCTCTTGATCCATCATACTCTAACCTTGTAATTCAATTCATGATAAACTAATTTCTTTATAGTAAAAATTGTTTTATTGTTTTTTGAATTTTTAAACAAATTGCAAACTCTTACAAGTTTAGACTTCACTTAATATGGGAAATAAATTTTATGATTGTAACAAAACTATATGTTCTGAGAAGGATGCGCTATATGAGTTTGAGATAGATCCAAATGATAGTATTGTATTTGCAATTCATACTTTCTCAAATTTAACTTACCAGAATATATCTCTTGTCTATAGTGATCCAAGAATAACTGTATTTCATAATACAATTCATAGTACGGATACTATTCCTAGGGATACTATTCCTGGTTTTAATTTCCTCGGTTGCACGATTTCTTTAATCTTGCTCGAAGCTGCTATCATTCCTATTTTCGTTAAAAAGAAAGATAAATATCACAAACCCATTTAATCCAGAAAAATAGGAAACTAATTTGGCAAATAAATAGGAAACTAATTCGGCAAATATCCAAAAATTAATAATAGATTTCTTTTTGTAACAAAGATTATATAAATTTGAATAATCAAGTTAGAAAAAATCGGAGCGTTTTATAGATTTGAATCTTGAAAAGAAAAATATTCAGAAGTATTCAAGCATTTTTCGAGATATAGAAGACCGATATATTAATATACATCCGATTCAGCGAGGAGGGGTACTTACACCTGAAGCCCAGAAAGTATTGTTATCTTTCGGCGATGGCTATAGTATGTGCGATTTCTGTTTTGAAGGGCGAGTGGATCGAATTGAGAAACCTCCTGTTCGCGAATTTCTGGAGGATTTGGCGAAGTTTATGGGTATGGATGAGGTTCGAGTTACCCCAGGATCGCGCACTGCAATGTATATCGTCTTGAAGGCAATGACGAATCCAGGAGACCTAATTCTTTTAGATAGTTTAGCTCATTATTCAACATATATTGCGGCAGAAAATGCGGAATTAAAAGTGATAGAGGTTCCACATCAAGGATATCCGGAGTTTGCACTTAATATAGAGGATTATCGTACCAAAATACTAGAAATTAAGAAAGAGACAGGAAAATATCCAGCGCTTCTGATATTAACACATGTCGATTACAACTATGGGAATGTGAATGACTTATTGACGGTAGGGGAGATTGCGGAAGAATTTGGAATTCCTTACGTAGTAAATGGAGCCTACAGTGTTGGTATTATGCCAGTGCTTGGAAAGGCAATAAAGGCAGATTTCCTCATTGCTAGTGGGCATAAAAGCATGGCAGCTTCTGGTCCAATAGGGGTATTAGCAACACGCCATAAATGGGCTGAAAAGGTGTTTGCAAAATCTAAAATCCAAGGAGATTGGAGTGGTAGAAAATTTTCAAATAAAGAATTTCACTTTTTAGGATGTTCTCCTTGTCATGGCGCACCTTTAGCTACCCTCATGGCGAGTTTTCCTGCAGTTGTAGAACGAGTTAAGCATTGGGATGAGGAGGTTAAAAAAGCGCGGTACTTCGTTGCTGAAATGGAAAAGATTGAAGGAATCAAGGCATTAGGAAAGCAACCCAAAGAACATACATTAATACAGTTTGAGTCAGAAAGTTTTCATCGAATTGCACAACAATATACAAAAAAGGGCTATTTTCTTTACAATGAATTGAAAAAACGTAAGATTACAGGGCTACATATGGGTATGACGAAACATTTTAAGGTGAATATATATGGACTTTCATGGGAACAAGTTCGATATGTTGCCTCCGCATTCCAGGATATTGCCCGAGAACATAATCTCACGATTAAATAATCAAAGAAGAACGGTTTCTACCTTATTTGTTTCTTAATAAACCTTATTCGAGGGAAGACAATTTTTTCATTCCCAATTTTAATAGGATAAATCCAAAAACACCGCTCAGACTAAGAGAGATACCTGGTGCGGCGAAAACTGCATCATTGAAGAGGAAGATTCCGAGGAAGAGACTGCCCATCCAGATGGTAATTGTGATTCCCATGAATGATAGCATTATGAGCCCCATTTTTCCCCCTCTCTCTTCAAAAGTAGGAAAAATGAAAGCGATTCCAATCGCAATTGCCATGAGAAACAAGAGTGAAATAATGGTTAATAATACTGTTAGAATCCCTTCAAGAAGTGTGAAGCCCATAACGATGCTAGCGATACCTGCAAAAACAATACCGATAATAAGTGAATAAAGAATATTTACTAAATATACAGACCAAACATAGTTTTTTATGCCATTAGGTGCCTTTTTATAGATCCAAAGATGGTCTTTGCTTCCAACAATGACATAGCATCCTAATAAAACCGCAACCATCATAGGATAGAAATAAGAAATAATTGTGATATAAAAAGGATTTAAAGTACTTTCACCAACGTTCATAACGGAATTAAAGACAATAATCATGATAGAAATTCCAACAGCATAACCAATTCGTGAAAAATTCTCTAATTTACGGGAGAATTGTTTAAGTTGTGAGATAAATAAAACACTAAAATGTCCTGGAAATAATTTACGGAAGATTCGATAGAATCTTTTCTCAGCAACAATACGTTCAGTTTCAAGCTCAATAGGTTCCAAGGAATAGAAATGTCCAGCCCAATAATACCCGAGGAGCAGCATTCCAAAGGTCAAACCTATTAATAGAAGGATATAGATACTCACATGCATGGGAAAAATGAATCCGTAGCCGAAAATATTAATAACAATGACGGCACCCCACGTGGATGGAAATCCTTGCAATATGGTATAGAGAGGAGAAGTTGGGTCGGTTAAACCTGAGGTTACGACCCAAATCATCACATACATGATAGCTACAGTGAAAATAGTGATGAGAAAGGTCATTGCGCGCCCATAATCGCGAGAACGTTCACTTGTCCGAATTTTACTTTCAAAGTAGGCGGCTAAGAGAGTGCCAAGCCACATACCTAAGACCACAACGGCAAAAAGGATTAAATAGATGAGGATTTGTTTAAAAACAGAGAGGGAAAAGGCAATATTGAAGAAATTAACAACCCATGGGGCAATTGCAAAAAGGATTATCAAATAGGTAGGTAATCTTCCAATAAACTTCCCAAATAAAATGTCATGCGGTTTAATAGGAGTACTCAGCAGAATTTCCATCTGTCCAGATAGATCATCGGTAGTTTGCATGGTCATAGAGAGTGGATACGTGACACACCATAGAAAAATGTAAAGAATAACAAAAGAGAAAATATAATACATGAGATAGGGAAGCGATGGTCCCAATGCAATTAGGAGAGAATAGATCTCATTATAAAACGAATTTAAAATAAGCGGTACTAAAAAAAATGCATAGGTACCTATAATTGTAGCGATAACTATAAATAGGATATTCCGATTTTTACGAAATCGACTGGTCCAAATACGAACCTCAGTTTTAGCGATACTTAGCCAACGAGGCATTTAGAACTGTCTCCAAGCCAAAAGTTCCTTTTCAGTTGCTTTTGTTCCAGCCAATTTTAAATAAGCTTCTTCAAGAGTTTTGGAATGCGTTTCAGCAAGTATTTCAGGGATGATACCTTCAAAGAGTAATGTCCCTTTTACAATAATTCCGATTCGGTCGCAGATTTCTTCTACTAAAGGCAACATATGACTGCAAATGAAGACGGTTTTCTCTAACTTTTTGGAAAGTTGTTTGATCAAGTCTTTGACCATTCTTGCCGCTTGAGGGTCTAAATTAGACGTTGGTTCATCCAGGAATAAGATGGCAGGATCATTTACAAGAGCAGAGGCGAGAAGGATCTTTTGTTTCATTCCTCGGGAATATGTTTCAAGTAGATCGTTTTTACGTTCGTCTAAATCAAACATTTCAATTAAATCTTCAATTCTATCATTTAGAATTGTGGGTGAAACGTTGTAAAGAGATCCCATAAATTCTAAGAATTCGACAGCCGTTAATTTCCCAAATACACCCGGTTGTTCAGGAAGAAGACCTGTTATTGCTTTAATTTTATCAGCATCTTTAAGATTAATACCATTTACAAAGGCGGTTCCAGATGTTGGCTTGATAATACAGGTCAATAATCGGACAGTTGTAGTTTTTCCAGCGCCATTCGGTCCAAGTAATCCGAATGTAATCCCATGCGCAACGTTCAACGTTAAATTGTCTAAGGCGGTAATATTACCAAACTGTTTTGTTAAATTCTCTGTTTGGATGGCGTAACTTGACTTCAAATCAAATCTCCCTTAAAAAGAAACTTTCAAGAAAGAGTCGAAAATATTACGATTTAAAGCTTATTTTTCTATTTTTCTTAAAAAAGAGAAAAGAGTCATAATTTCACGAGGGGGGCGCCTTATTCGATGGTTCTAGCAGTTTCTTTAAAGGTAAAGAAAGCGATAACAAGAGCAATAGCAGTTATACCAGCCATGATGAATACTAAATCATATAAATCTAAGCCAGCCAAAATAAGGACACCGAAGAACATGGGGGCGAAAGAGCCACCAATTTCTCGAATGCCGCGGAAAACGCCATAAGGAACACCTCGGTGGGCGCGATCAGTCATATCAGTAATGGAAGCCATAAGAGGTATACGATAGAATGCAACGAAAGCAGCAAGTAAAGATCCAATAATAATTAAAGAAACAAAGTCTCGAAAGAAGAAAATTAAACAAAATAAGGGGATTGACACTGCACATCCAAAGAGAGAAGTTTTCCGACGTCCGTATTTATCGGAAAGTCTTCCAATTGGAATAAATACTATGGCAAGAACTAGGGCAGCAGGTAGAACTGCCATTGCCTGGGCTTCAAAAGCTTCAAAACCCAAGCTTTTTAACATTAAGGGAATAACGGCAAATACAAATCCGCTCTCTTCAGCTTCAACCGTAAAAGCGTAGGCGAATAAAGGGATAAAATTCCGCTCTTTGAAAATGTCACGATAGGATCGTATGGTTATTCTCTTTTCCTGTTCAGGAGTATATGTTATAGGTTGGTTGGTCTCTTTAAAAACTAAAAAGCTCAAAAGAGTCCCGATAGAAAAGGCTGTAAGTCCAAAAATGATTGCTTGAATGAAATCTAATTCAAAAAGAAATACAATGATAACTCCAACAATCATTCCGCCAATTAAAGCGACATCCCATGCCGCTTCGGAAGGTCCAATTTTTTGATATTCTTCACCTGTATCCCCCGAGGCAACAGTTATTGCGGTATTAAATTGACCTTTTTCGAAGCCAAGGGCAATAATTCCAGCGATAATTGCGGATATAATGGCAATTTCAGCAGTGAATAGATATGCCCAGAGAAAGCTCAGGGCAGCTATTATACCATAACTAATTCCAAGAACCACTACCTTGCGACGCCCAACTTTATCCGCTAAATAACCAGCAAGAGGGGAAATTGCTAATTTTGCGAGTAAATCGACCCCTACCAGAATAAGAGCAAATCCTTCAGCTTGTGCTGTGGAATAACCAATGTTCAACAATAAATCATTTACCATTAATGACATTAAAGAAGTAAAAACACCTAATGATGCCATCCCAGCAAAGAAAGTAGGGATGAGAATTCGTGCCATAGCCTTTCGATAAGAGGTATCAAAAGGAGATCCTGCCCATGAAAATTTTACCATTAACGTTCCCGCCATACTAACTTTCGGAATTTAAAATATGTGAAATAGTCTCAATGATAATTTATTAATTTTTATTGAGTAAAAGTCATAAATAGATATCGTTTTGTATTCTCGATGAGATCACAACCGCTATCGACTTTAAATAGCTCGCCTCAACTAGAAAACTTATTCTATCCGAGGAGCATTGCCATCGTAGGTGCTTCGACGAGTTTACTCAATTTTGGAAGTGCCTTTTTCACGAGTGCCCTTAAAGATTTGGGTTATAAAGGGAAAATTTATTACATCAACCCAAAATATGAAGGAGAATTCATAAATAATCAACGAGTGATTGCCTCGTTAGATGATGTTGATGAGAAAATTGATGTTGTATATTCTTGTATTCGGGCAAAACTAGTTCCGGATTTATTAAGGCAATGTGTCAGAAGAGGAGACAAGTTCTTTATCTGTTTTACTTCAGGATTCTCTGAGATTCAGACCGAAGATGCAATAGCACTTGAAAAAGAATTGCTTTCGATAATAAAAGGGAGTTCAACCCGTATTATAGGACCAAATTGTCTCGGCCCATATAATCCAGCTTTAGGGGTCGGCTGGAATGCAGGATTAAGTGTTCCCAAACGAGAGGGAAATATAGCCTTTGCAAGTCAGAGTGGTGGTCATGCTACAACGTTATTAAGAATCGCGCCAGGTCGAGGATTTTATTATACCCTAGGATTATCCTTTGGAAATCAGATTGATGTCAATTGTCTTGAAGTCTTAGAATATTATGCAAATCATCCTGAAACGGATGTTATCGCCTTTTATCTGGAAGATACGGGAAGTGCAGATGGGGCGGAATTTTTTAGAAAATTAAGAGAGGTTACAAAGAAGAAACCAGTTGTTATATGGAAAGGAGGACAAACCGAAACTGGTGCGCGGGCAGCTGCATCGCATACGGGAGCCATTAGCGGATCTTTAGAAATTTGGCATTCTATGACAAAGCAAGCAGGGGGGATCTTCGTTGAACATAGTGAAGAGTTTTGGGATATTCTCCATTTATTATCAGTCCTGATTCCTTACAAAAAACTTCAACTCTGTAAGAGGCTTGGACTTGTCATCCCAGGTGGAGGAAATTCAGTGGAGGCCACAGATCTCTTTACCCGATTTGGTTTTGAAGTGCCAGTATTATCCCAAGAAACACAGGATAAAATCCAGAGCTTGATTCCTGCTGTCAATACTTCGGTAAAAAATCCAGTAGATTTAGGTGCAAGCGGTACCATCGATCGCGTCTTTTTAAGCAGCCTTCGATATATTGCAGAAGACCCAAGTATTGATTGCGTTATTCATTATCAACCCATAGATTGGGTGGTTCATTCAGAAATGGAATTTGGCGGGCAGGGATATTCATGGTCAGTAGCCCGATCACTAGGGCGGTTGGCAAAAAATAAACTCAAAAAACCTTTAATTCAACTTATGCCTATTTTTGAGATTGAACCGAAAATTTCTGAAGTATATCCGAAATTTATCGAGATTCTTCGTAAATATGGAGTTCCTAATTTTAATTCAATGATCCGCTTAGCGAAATCTCTTAATCATCTTAATGAGTATGTCGAATTTCATTCTAAAACAGAATGATAAGTCTTAAAATTCTTAAAATTCAGTCTTAAATTGTTAGAAATCGCGAATTGCACAATTTTTAAATAAGACGCTCTATTTCCGTGAAGTATGGTCGGATCTATTGAGCGCCGCGTTAGTGGTGAAATACAGCGGCAATTTGAATACAAACATCCATTAGATTACCTTTTTTATGCGCGAAATGTCACCATAGTTGGAGCTACTCCAAAACCAAATTTTGGAGTCGGGATGTTTATCTCGGCTTTTAGGCATAGTAACTATACTAACCCAATTTATCTTGTTAACCCGAAGTATGCTGGAAAATTAAATGAAATAAAAGGCTTTCCGCTTTATGCGTCGATCTCTGATATCCCCGAAAGCGAATTAGATTATGTAATCTGCTCAATTAAAGCAAAGTATGTCGCTGATTTAGTTCGAGAATGCGTCGCTAGAAAGGTAAAGTTCGTCACTATTTTTTCTTCAGGATTTGCCGAATTACTTACTGAAGAAGGGCAACGAGCTGAAAATGAGCTCCGAAAGATTGTTCGGGGATCTCAAACGCGGTTAATCGGTCCAAATTGCCTCGGAGCATTATGTCCAAAATCAGGAATCACCTTTAATCCAACCTATATAAAAGACCCAGGAAATATTGCCTTTGCGTCTCAATCAGGAGGGATTGCAACTACGCTTATTGAAATTCAGCGAAAAAGATCGCTTTATTTCAGTAAAGGGCTTTCTTTTGGTAACCAAATTGATTTGAGCTGTCTGGATTTACTTGAATATTATGGACAAGACCGCGATACGGATATTATCGGGATGTATTTAGAAGACACCGGCGCAGCAAAGGGATCTGAGTTCTTCAAGAAAATGAGAGAGGTTACAAAGCGGAAGCCAGTCGTCATTTGGAAAGGTGGGCAAACACAATTAGGGGCAAGGGCGACAGCAAGCCATACAGGGGCGATGGCTGGATCCTTTAAAATTTGGAAGACAGCAGTTTCTCAAGCAGGTGGCACATTTGTGACCAATAGCCAAGAGTTTTGGGATATTTTACATCTTTTTTCCTGCATAATTCCTAATAATCGCCTTCCAAAAGGTAGAAATGTTGCGATTATTGTGGCAGGTGGTGGAGCTTCCGTCGAGATTACTGATACCTTCAGTTCATTGGGATTCAACTTACCAGAACTCCCTCCAGAAATCCAAGAAAAGTTGAGAGAAATATACCCACCCGTAAATACATCATTTCGGAATCCTGTAGATACAGGAGCGGTGGGATTAATTATCGATACAATTATAAAATCCATTAAAATAATAGATAAAAATCCAAATATTGACACAATCATATTCTATTCCCCAATAAATTGGCTAACGCAGCTAGAACGCCAAGGGGCAAGAGGGCACACCGTTTCAGTTGCACGCTCTTTGGGACGTATGAATAAAAAGCTGAGAAGTTTATTCTTTATAATTTGTCCCATTTTTGAATTTTCTGAATTTAATACCAGGATGTCCTTAAAATTTAAGGAAGTAATTACTAAGAAATCCATTCCTCATTTTGAATCCATCAAAGGAGCGGCAGTCGCTTTAGACTTGGCGATTCGATATAATGAGTACCTGAAACGTTATTAGAATATTTTTTTACGTAATGATAGAGAGTTTGCCAGTAAATTATTTATAATCCACTCAATTATTAAGGATTTTTAAGTTAAAGATTCATCGCCTACCATTGGGAGCTATCTCCACATAATATAGTTATATATAAGAAGAACGTAAGTAAGTATATCAAAATACAAAAAGCAAAAATGGTCCTTATGAAAAAGAAAATCTTTTTAATCGGAATATTGGCGTTTTTGGTTAGTATTGCAGTAATTCCAAGGACTTTTTCTTTAGATGTATGGGGTGTTGCGAAAGGCGATACACGGGTTTACTATTTTACGGAAGTATATACAGGAAATGTAACTGGAACTACGTTATATCCTACCCTTCAATACATGATATTGTATAACAAGGACATTGGAGCTAATAATAGAACAGATGTATATTTAATGATAAATAAGTTGACAGGAACCACACCTCAGCAACAGTATGTCACGATTGAAGACGATAATATCATCTATCAATGGGCTGCCTTTTTTGGGATTGAATATCAGTTTTTCATATTTGGGGATACTGATAACTTTGGGAATATCTATTCGGGTTACGGATGGGCAAGCAGTTTTATCTTACCCATTAAAGGAAATGTCAGCTCTCTATGGGGAGTTGATTGGACCCGCGCTTATGATGAAATTAATACTCTTGCAAGTCTAACAGAGTACAATGCGACATATGAAGGCACATTCATGGTAATTAACTGTACAAAATATAATCAAGTTGGTGTAAATGGCTTATCCTACAATTTGACAAAACGAATAGTGTGGGACAATTCAACGGGTTTCCTTATTTCATTTGAAATGAACAGATATTACGAGAACGGGCTTTATCAGGTTAAATCGACAATTACTTCAGAAGCAAGTTATTCACCTCCAGCTACATCGACCTTCGCGATTGCACTAGAGGATGTATTTTGGATCCTCGCAGTTATAATAGGGGGCACAGCAGTAACAATTTCCGTTATAGTATTTTATAAAGTTAAAAAAAGGTAGGTAAGCGATATGAGAAAAAACTCTGTGAAAATTTTTTCAGGATTTATATTATGTTTTTTAATATTCCAATTAATAGGCATTAACCAAATCGGAGCAGAAGTCGTTAGTATTTGGGGTGTTTCCGAAGGAGCCACGAGATCCTATGATTATAACATAATTTATACGGGATCAATCAGCAGCACTGAAAGTTATCCGAGACGGACTTATACGGTTGCCAGAATCTTTGATCAAGATGGTAATAATTATACTGAATTGCTCTTGGAGATTGAAACAACTTCAACTTATGGCCTTCCAGATACTTCTACAACGATTTTGGATGATGCGAGTAGTTCATGGACGAATGGAGGGCTCCGTCCAACTCCAGCCAATTTCTATACGTTTAATCCGTTGTATCCAACTTATTACAATGCATCAGATAATATAGGATTCAATTGGACAAAAGCTTTAGTGGATTATAATACTAACATAAACAATTGGAACATGACTATTGAAGCGAATATTGCGACAATTAATCAATCATCGAGTGGAACAGAGAGCGGGGCAGATTATAATCTCACGATCTTGATCATGTGGGATACTTCTACAGGTTGGTTAGTTTCATATTCATACTTAAAAGAATATAATGAAACTTTGGGTTACTCAGTCCATTATCAAACGATTATTTATACACCTGAGGGCTTTGTTTTGGACATGGCTTCCCTATTGAGCATTATCGCCATCGCAGTCGGTGCAGTCGCAATCCTATTTGCCTTTCTCGCCTATAGGAAATTAAAAGGCAGTCCTGATGTCAAAATCTATTAAATTTTTCCTATTTTTTTATTTATTCTGTTATTTGAAATAAAAAGAAAATAATATTACTTTTTGAATTTTGTATCGCGTCCAACTCCAGTGGAGATGATACTTTCTTTCACATCCACACTTCCCACTTCGGTCGTATGGTCAATGTCATAGAAAATCCCCTCCAGGGCTTCTTCTAAGGTCATATCCACATCTTCAAGGGTGATGAATTTTCCAGGGGGATACTTCCATTCGAAATCGGATTTACCGTACAATTTATCATCTCTATAATTTGGTAATTGGCATCCGAGGGTCTGGATGGGCCATGGAATCCCTGTTTTAGCCCAAGTATTAACGAAGATAAGATTCCAATCCTCCGGGAACTGCTCTTTAAAGAAATCTTGAACGAATCCTTCAAGAAAGGCTGTAAATAATTTATGTTGTGTGTTCAATCCCATTGATCTAAGAATGAAGAAGGGACGTTCCATGAAGGCGATCATTTGAATTAATTGAGGCATTGGAATATAAATAAAGCCGACATCAGGCATTTTATATACCCGTTTGGCTGCAAGCATATCATAAATTTTGCCGAACCCTTCATAATTTGACATTTCATAGGCAAGATGAATCATTGTCCCATAACCGACTCCTATTTGATAAGCAGAATTCATCCATTGGGGCGTCCTTTCATTCCGGATATCTAAAAGTATATCTCGAATCTTCCAGCCCACATTCTCTAATCCTTTAAACTTTTTGGGAAGGTCGCGCAATTTCACGCCATATTTTTGATGTCTCCGATCGAGGATATCAGTATCGTCTGGACCTATCATCCACCAATCGACGGGAATTCCATCTTCTAAATGTCCATTGAGGATATATGAAAGCTCCATTGTATCGTCTCGGATTCCACAATAAGACACATCAACAGATTCACCATACAATAGTTTCATAGATCCTTGCTGGAGATCTGCACGTATGAATCCTCCTGGTGGGAAAAGAGTAAAGGCAATTATTTTTTCGGGCTGTTTGATTCGTCCATTAATGACCTCTTGTGCAGTTTTAATTGCCTCATTTAATCGATGTTTAAAGACCTCATAGCCTAAGAATTCAGAGCCTTGTTCAAAACCTCGTTTAATGTGTGCCCATCCATAATGGCGAAACATGATCCAAAGAGTTCTATTCAATGGAAAATACCGTTTTAAAGGTTGTGTATCAGGAATATCGCTATAATTGAATTTAGCCTCGGTCATCTTCACAGATCCTTCCTACGAAAAATCATTTTGATATAGTTTTGTAACTTTAAAATATTTTACATTTTTATAACTTATTAGATTGAAAATTGGTTTTAGGAAAATTGATAAATAACGGTTTTCAAAGGAATTGTTTTTAGAAAAGCGGGTAAGAAGGGGGATTTCTAGGTAAGTTTTCGTAGATAGAAAGAGAATTTAATGGAAATAAATTGTGTATTTAGGGAATCAGAAAGAGTATTGAATATTTCCATCTATAATTTTTTATTCTTCTAATTTGATAATTATACCATGGTAATGCAGAAATTAACACAAGCAGAGTATTATGATAAGGTCTATGGTGGATGGTTGGGGCGAGTTATTGGTAGCCAATTAGGTGCGCCTCTTGAATTGCGTCCGTATTTTTATATTCGGCATAAATATAAAAATCTCAATAATTATGTGAAGGAGATAAGAGGGAATGAAGTGAACGATGATGAAATGTATGAAATTGTTGCCCTATTAACCTTAGAACAGCACGGACCTGATTTTTCAACAAATCAATTGGCTCAAAAATGGATGGAATGTTTATATAAAATGAATTTTACCGCTGAGAAAGTTGCGTTGAAGAATTTAAGGCGAGGTTTATGTCCACCACATACGGCGATCTTGAATAATCCATACTATGATTTTATTGGAGCACAGATGCGAGGGGAAATTTGGGGGTTAATTTGTCCAGGCTATCCAGAACTTGCCGCTAAATATGCGAAGATGGATGCAAGTATTAGCCATATGGGAGAGGGAGTATTAGGCGAAATCTTTGTTGCTTGTCTCGTGGCACTTTCATTCTTTAAACAAAATCCGCAAGAACTCATTCAGGATGTCCTTGAACGTTTTATTCCTCAAAAGAGCATTTATTTTACAATTGTCGAAAAATGCTTGAATTGGGCTGATCACTATTCAAACTGGAAAATAGCACGCAAATTGTTGATGGATACTTGGAGAAATATTCGGAAAAATCTGAAGAAACAAGCACGGGGTTGGAAGCGCCGAATTATTCTTCAAATGCCAAAACTCCATGAAATACATGTGATCCCCAATGCCGGAATTATTACGCTGGGTTTATTGTATGGAGAGGGGGATTTTGAGAGGAGTATTTGCACC
Source organism: Candidatus Helarchaeota ASGARD archaeon Hel_GB_A (assembly GCA_005191415.1). GTDB lineage: Archaea > Asgardarchaeota > Lokiarchaeia > Helarchaeales > HEL-GB-A > HEL-GB-A. The sequence continues at coordinate 16,042 of SUPS01000006.1, read as the reverse complement.
ACAGCATTGTTTGGGTATGATACAGACTGTAATTGTGGGAATGTTGGGACAATCCTAGGAGTTCAATGGGGAGCTAACCAAATCCCTAAAAAATGGAAAGATCCCATTCGCGATACATTTAAAACCTTTGTTTATGGGTTTCATGAAGAAAGAATTTCAAGAATTGCGGAACGTATTTGCCAAATTGGATTCCAAATAGCCAAAAATAAGGGGCATAAGATTTCTCTTGGACTTTAAACTAATTTGGACAATTAAGGTAAATTATCGAAAATAATGTAGTTTTTGAATTTGTGAATTTTTTCGAACTTTCGGATTTTTGTAAAATTTATAGATTAATTAATAAAAAAGGTTTTATTGTTATTTTTCGTTGTCAATTTCAAAAATTACACAATGAAACTTAAAAATTTGAAAATTCAATCTTGTATAGGTTAGCTAGGTGGAAATTCGGTGTCGTTAGATGAGATTGTAATAACTAGAGCGATATTAGATACATATTTAAAACAATTAAATGAGTATTCGGAAGTTGATGTTGCAATTGCAGGAGCAGGACCTGCGGGAATGGTTGCAGCCAAATATCTTGCGATGAAGGGAAAAAAAGTAGCCATATTTGAACGTAGGCTTAGTATTGGTGGTGGAATTTGGGGCGGGGGTATGATGTTCAATGTAATTGTGGTGCAACCAGAAGGAAAAGCCATCCTTGATGAATTTAACATAAAGAATGCGCGGTATAAAGAGGATTATTTCGTTGCGGATGCTGTAGAAACTGCTACCAAATTGGCGGCGGGAGCAATTGATGCAGGTGCGAAAATTTTTAATTTAATCTCCATTGAAGACCTAATGTATCGAGAGAATCGGATTACGGGGGTAGTGATAAACTGGTCGGCGGTTGAGATGGCAAAATTACACGTAGACCCGATGACGATTCGAGCTAAAATCGTGATTGATGCAACTGGACATGATTGTAGTCTTTGTCGCGTGGCTGAACGGAAATTAGGTTTAAAATTGGCGACGGAAACAGGTGGGATTGTCGGAGAGAAATCAATGTGGGCAGAAATTGGTGAAAAGATCTTGATAGAGACCACTAAAGAAGTCTATCCCGGGTTAATTGTTGCGGGGATGGCGGCGAACGCGGTCTCTGGAGGACCCCGAATGGGACCTATTTTTGGGGGAATGCTAATTAGTGGGAAAAAAGCAGCAGAATTAGCATTAGAAGCAATGAAGTAAAGTTTATTGAGTCCGATTTGCCCAGGCATTTGCAATTTTTACTAATTTTTCTGCCACATCTGTGGCGGTTTTACCAAATAATTTGAAAAGTGGTTCTTTACCTGGAGCCTCAGTTTCTCCGACCAGATCTGGGAATTTTCCCTTAGCTAAATCTATTGCTTTCTTAATTTTCCAAGGCATGGAATGTCCATCAATAGAACTTACAGTTGTGGGTTCTTCAGAGCGATCTACGCAAACGAGATTCAGCCCCATTGTAGCCGCATTTTTCTCAAGCCATTCACGAAGTTCTTTTGTATATTTGAAGTTGATAGCCGCTCGAATTGTAGGCTCATACTTTTGCGCTTCAATAATAGCGCGAGCAAGATGGTCAGAAGCGCCAAAAGCAGGAAGATTATTTATTATTAAGATGTTCCTATAAACTGAAATTCGTCCTGGAATTGCAGCGACATCATTAATTGATTGGGCATTAGGGAGGGCAAATGCGATATTCATACGAACTTCTGGAACAAATTCTCCGAGAGCTTCACAGTTCCGAAGCAATTCTACGGCTCGAACGAGATTGCCTAAAATTTGATCTTTCAGATCTTCCGAAATCAGAATCACCTTCAGTGCTATCAATGAATTAGATTTAGTTAATCTTACGTATTTAAAATTAAAAAATATAGTGGAAAAAAAAGGAAAGTCCCCAATAGATTATTCGAGATACTCCATTGGGGCATCATGGTGCGTTGGGAAATCTTGTTTGCCACAATTTGGTCCCATCCAGCATACAAGCATCTGTTTCCCATCCACTTCTTCAGGATGCATGGGTTTTCCGCAATGCAGGGGGACTTCTTCAGTGGCACCGCAAACGGAACATTTCAATATAGGTTTTTTCTCACTCATTTCTTTAACTTCCTCCTGAATTGGTTCAGAACGGATCTCACCATCTTCGGTGATATATTTTAGAGGATTTCTTTCAAATTCGACTTTACAAGAGGGATTGCAAAAATAATAGGTGCGACCTTTATATTCAGAATCTAAACTCTTGCCTGGAATGACTTCCATATGGCAGACAGGATCAATTTCTATATGACCTAAGAGTCGTTCATCTTCCTCTATTTGTTCTTTCATTTTTGGGTTGTAACGTTTCAATAGGAGTGAATTGGTAACTACCGAGACAGAACTCATAGCCATGAACGCCGCTGCGAGGCCAGGTGGAATAAAGAATCCCGCAATAAGATAAAGCACTCCAGCAGCAAGAGGAATCCCAGAAATGTTGTAAATAAAAGCCCAAAAGAGGTTAGTTTTCATCTTGAATACGGTTTTTCTGCTGAGATTTATTCCTGCAACTACATCACGTAAATCATTCCGCATCAGCACAATATCCCCTGTTTCAATTGCGATATCGGTGCCTGATCCTATAGCAATACCGACATCGGCTTGGGCAAGAGCGGGCGCATCATTTATGCCGTCACCAACCATTGCTACGACTTTGTGTTCTTCAGTCTGTAGTCTCTTGATGACTTCAGCTTTATCTTGTGGTAAAATTTCTGGGATAACTTTTTCAATATTTAATTGGGATGCGATAGCTTTAGCAGTTTCGGCATGATCACCCGTAAGCATTATGATTTCAAGCCCCATTTTTTGAAGTGCTTTGATGGTAGAGCGTGCGGTAGGTTTTATCGCATCTGCAATACCTAATACGGCGACTAATTGGTTATTTTTTGCTAAGTAAATGAGCGTTTTGCCTGCGTGCTGTAACTCTTTGATTTTATCCTGATATTTATTAATAGAAATGTTGTAAAGCGCCATTAATTTCTGATTTCCAAGATGGATTAAATTGCCATCTATCTTGGCAATAATGCCTTTTCCAGGGATTTCTTCGAAATCCTTGGGGCTAAGTAGGTTAATTCCGCGTTTATTAGCACTTGAGATAATGGCATCAGCTAAGGGATGATTTGATCCCTTTTCAGCACTTGCTGCGAGTAAAAGAATCTCATCATCTTCTAGAGTATCACTGATAATATCGACTACTTCAGGCTTTCCTTTAGTTAGAGTTCCAGTCTTGTCAAAAACAATCGTATTGAGTTTATATGCCGCTTCAAGAGATTCGCCGCCTTTAATTAGGAGCCCTGATTCCGCGCCCTTACCCGTACCAACCATGATGGCGGTTGGAATCGCGAGCCCCATGGCACAAGGACACGCGATGACGATTACGGAAGTCATTGCGAGTAGAGCCGTTTCTAATGGCATTCTCCCAATTGTGAGCCATAAAATAAATGTTACTAAGGCAATTACAATTACAATGGGAACAAAGACACCCGCAACGCGATCTGCTAAGCGTTGAATGGGGGCTTTCTGACTTTGTGCATCTTGAACCAGTTTGATTATTTGCGATAGGAGAGTATCTTTTCCAATCTTAGTAGTTTCAAACTTAATGAGACCTGTTTTATTAATGGTAGCACCAATTACGGTATCACCTGTTTTTTTCTTTACTAGTTGGCTCTCTCCCGTTATCGTAGATTCATCTATACTGGTTTTTCCTTCGATAATTATCCCATCTACTGGTATTTTTTCACCTGGTTTGGTAATAACGATATCGCCAACTTGTACTTCCTCAATAGGAACTTGAACTTCTTTTTCGCCTCGAAGAATGGTAGCCGTCTTGGCTTGAAGCCCCATCAGCTTTTTAATTGCTTCTGATGTGCGACCTTTAGCAATAGCTTCAAGATATTTTCCAAGTAAAATGAAGGTAAGGATCATTACAGCGGCATCAAAGAAAATTTTCCCTGAGATGATATTAAAAGTGGTCAGGCTGCTGTAGGTGTAAGAAACTAAGACACTCATTGCAACTAAAACATCCATATTAGCAGATTTATTACGGAGTGCACGATATGCACCGATAAAAAATTGATTTCCAGAATAGAAAATTACAAGAAATGTCATAAAAAAGAGTAATAACCGAATTCCAAATAAATCGCTGAGACCAGGCCAGAGATTAAGAGCCACAATAGGTATAGTAAGGGATAAGGCAAAAATAAATTTAATTTTCTGGCGTCTAACCTCTCGTTTCCGTTCTAATTGTTCTGTATCAATAGCACTAGCTCGTTCAACCGCGTCAAATCCAAGATTTTTTACAAGAGAAATAATTTGTTTTGATGAAATTTCTTCCGAATTGAACTCAATATTGGCAACTTTGGCAGAGAAATTAACATAAACATCATAAATACCTTCTTGATCTGCCAGAAATTTTTGTAATTTTTGTGCATCTTCATCTGAGTTTAAAGATTTAATTTCCAATTCAATCCTAGAAAGGTTAGATTTATAACCAATATCTTCAATCGCGGCACTGAATTTTTCGAATCCTGTGGTGGTAGGATCATATTCAATATATGCATTTTCTAGATTAAAATTAACAGTTGCTTTTTTAACCCCCGGTAATTTGTTTAACTGATTTTCAATTTTGAGTGCACATGATGCACAAGTCATTCCACGCAGCTGAAGGCGCATTTTTTTCTCTGATTCTTTCTTTTCAGTCATTTTTCCCTCAATTCTTTAGCTTCTTTCTAATTTCAATTCAATGGTATCCAATTGTACTATAAAGGGTGTTGAAATATTTAAATATAACAGTGTTAATTACTTCTGAATTTTATATTTCAAAGAAGTTTAATAGTTACTATTATTTAAAGGAGTTAATTTTAAAGGTGTGAATTGAAATAAATATCAAATTAATTATAAATCAACTTAAACTAGCCTTTTCTTAATGAGATTTTGGTTATCCTCATATGAAAAAGCATGTTTAAGGGATTTAAGTAGTTAAAATATATTCATATTTAAGAAATATCATCTCCATTTAATTATACGACTGAATTGAATCTTAAAAAACAAATACTTTATGGAAATAAATAAGAAAAGTTTATTTATTATTTGAATTTTGGATAATAGAGGTTTCAATTAAATAAGAGAGGTTTCAAAGGTGCCAGATCGAATATACACTACAGATCTTCCGCATAAATCTGAGGATACTGAAGTACTCTTGAAGGGATGGATTCATCAAATTCGAGATTTGGGAAAAATTCGGTTTTGGTTATTGCGAGATAGTGAGGGTCTGGCACAAATTGTATTAGTAGCTCCTAAAAAGCATCCTTTATGGGACATAATTAATAAAATTAAGCAAGAATATGTTGTAGAAGTTATTGGATTAGTTCGGCATAATGAGAAAGCTCCAAATGGAGTGGAGATTGAATTTAAATCCTGTAAAATTATCGCAGAGGCGGTATCGCCCTTACCCTTTAGCGTGGTAGAGCAAAAGACGAAGGCGAATTTTGATACACGCCTAAAGTATCGATATTTAGATATTCGGTCACCCACGACGCGGGCAATTTTTAAAGTGCGAGCAGCTTGTGTGCAAGGAGCAAGGGAATGGTTTTTAAAAAACGGTTTTGTAGAAATACATACACCTAAAATCATTTCAGCGGGTGCAGAAGGAGGCGCTACTCTATTTCCATTGTATTACTTTGGAAAAGAGGCATATCTGGCACAGAGTCCTCAATTTTATAAGCAAGTAGGGATTCAAGCCTTCGAAAAGGTGTTTGAAATTGCGCCATTCTTTAGGGCTGAAAAATCACGCACCCGACGGCATCTTTCCGAATCATGGGGGATAGATGTAGAGGTGGCATTTGCAGATGATAAAGAAATTATGAGGATTCAAGAAGAGTTAATTATTTCAATCTATAAATATGTGAAAGAGCATTGTCAGAACGAATTACAGCTCCATAATATTACGGATTTAAAAATACCGAAAGCTCCTTTTCCTAAAATTACTTTTGTAGAAGCGATGGAAATTGCACAAAGTAAAGGGTGTGAAGTAAGTCTTGAAGAAGACCTCTCAGCAGAAGCAGAAAGAGCCGTCCGCGAAACTTTTGATACACATTTCTTCATTACAGAATTTCCTTTATCCTGCGTCACATTTTATTATGGACCACATGAAACCAAGCCAAAATTCACGCATAAATTAGATCTACTGGCACCTGGTCCAAATGGTGTCGAACTAACTTCAGGAGGACAGCGAATCACCGATCCTGAGGTATTGATTAGGCGAGCAAAAGAAACAGGTATAGCCCCAAAGAGCTTAGGGTGGTATTTGGAAATGTTTCAAGTAGGAGGGATTCCACCACATGCAGGCTTTGGGATGGGGTTGGATCGTGTAGTAATGACCATTTTGAATCTTCCTACGGTTCAAGAAGCGGTCATGTTTCCCAGAACAGTTGATATTTTAACACCATAGAGAGGATTGAGTTAAATGAGTTTTGAAGAAGTTTGGCAATGGTTAGGACCTACCTTGGAGTATTCAATGGCAATTTTTGCAGTTTTAGCTTGTATTTTTTTCTTTTTTGCAGTGATAAAAGAAAAGACTGCACGAAGATATGGAATACTTAGTGGAATATCTGCAATTATGGTGTTCGTCTGTTTAGTCACAATTTCTGCCGGAAATACGCTTCAAGGTACGCCAGCTAGTTCATTAATGGGCACTTTTCAGCTTACTTTAGGGGTTATTTTCATAATTACGGGAGTCGTTCTCATTTATTTCGCGTTAGATGCAAAAAAGATTGTAAATCATGATGAAGCTTGTTATTCAACCTTACTTTTGGTTGGGATTTTTTTCGTTATTGGGGTTTATTTAATACTCAATTGTGTTCCGGTCTTTTTTGGGAATCAAACAATGTCGACATGGGAGGATCTGGTACCCTCATATTCGTTGATGTATCCATTTCCAATAGGGCGAGTCGTTACGGTTATAATTCCACTCACACTTTATGCCATTGGTGTATATACTCTAAAAGAGATGAAGTCGAAAACCTATGAAACAGTAATTCAACAGGACGAAGATAAATTCCAAGTGACTCTCAGTAAACTCGATTTAGAAATTTCTCGAAAAATTTTTCATGTAATAATTATCGTTGTACTAGTAGGCTATCTTTTCGTAGGGAGGATTGTTATGGATAGCATTTATAAATTTACCCTTCTTGGACTTCCTCAAGCGCCAAATATGCCTCCAGGGCAGGAAGTCTATGATAATATAATTGCGGGTAATGGACCGATTGTGGGCTTACTTGATTTTCGGGCGGGCCACTTGCTCCTCGTAATGGCAGTGAGCTGGATAGTGGTGATCCTACTTTTCACAGATTTTGTACGAATCAAGAAATATCGTTATTATCCGTTCAAAATGCTTGCAAAAGTCTATCGAGATAAAGAACGACTTGTTCTCGCACCCCATATCTATTTAACGATTGGAATTTTTTTCACCGTCGTATTAAGCAGTGCGATCGATTTGTTTTTAAATATGCCTACAGGAATATCTGCTCAAATTGTAATGATCTCTGTAATGGTGAGTGCTTTAGCTGATGCGGTTGCCACAATCGTGGGTATCACTAAAGGAAATCGACATTTGAAAGGAGGAAAGAGTAAAAAGACATGGGAAGGATGGATTGCGGGATTTATAGCAGCGCTTATTTTGGGATTACTTTCATTTATGGCTCTTATGCCTCAATATGGAGGGACTATCAGTCAAGCGATAATTTTTGCACTTATCGCGGCGGGCATTTTTGGGCTCATTGACTACCTCTCACCCCCTATTTCAGACAATATCTTAAATCCTGTAGCGATTACTCTTGCGCTTTGGACTGTAACCTTATTGTTTTTCATTTAACTATATATTTTCTTCTTCCTCAGGGGTCTCATACTCCGCAGGCTTGGCATGAATGACATCATCAATATTTAAAATTTGGCGTGCAATTTCATCTGCGGCCTTGAGCGCATGCAATTTAACCCGATAACTATCAAAAATACCTAAGGCATACATATTTTGGATTTTCTGGGTGAAAGAATCGAATCCAATCCATTTACCTTGAGGATCTTTTACATGAGCTTCCCGGAGTTGTGGTAATATATCGATGGGGTTTAGGCCAGCATTTTCAATTAAGGTACGGGGAATGACTTCGAATGCTTCAGCATATGCTTTAATCGCTAACTGTTCTTTTCCGCTGAAACGAGTTGCCAATTTTTTAAGTTTGAGAGCAATCTCCATTTCAACGGCGCCACCCCCCACCACAATTTTTTTATCTTCCAGCGCGTTCCGCAATACACACAGGGCATCATTCATCCGACGTTCTGCTTCGTAAATTATATGTTCCGTGCCACCTCTGATAAAGATACATAAAGCTTTAGGATCCTTACAACCTCTAATAAAAATGACCTTATCTTTCCCGATTTTTACTTCTTCTACCACTTCAGCAAAACCGAGATATTCCGGCTTTATGTCTTCAAAATCGGTAATTAATTGTGCACCTATTGCATCTGCAATTTTTTCTAAATCCCACCCTCGGACAAATTGTGCAGCTAAAACATTATTTAAGCTTAAATAAATTTGAGCTTCCTCATTAAAGTCGCGACGACTAAAAATAACATTTACACCTAAATTCAGAAACTTATCAAGGACATCACGGATAATTTTCCGTTCTTGAACCTTGAATTGATCCATAAGAAAGGGATCATGAATCGAAATCTTAGAATCAAGTTTAGGTTTTTTCGATTCAATACTTGGACCTACAATTGCGATTGTTGCGTTTTCTACCTTTTTTGGCATGTCATCCCTGGATACTTCTTTATCAATTGCCATTCCATTGATTAATTCACTATCAAAAATACTTTCACCTTGCTTAGCGAGAATTGCAATCTTCTTAAGATTAACTTTAATGTTTCCATTTTTTAATTCGCTGATTTGCTTCACCGCTCTTAGCGCAATATCAGTAAAATGCTCTACAGCACTTATAGTCTTGCCTAACATAGCTGTCTTGGCGATATTCCTTAATAAGGCATCATCATTTGGGTCGATCTCGATGATATTTTCTGTCAATATTTCACAGGCATATTCTGTCGCTTTTTGATATCCCTTAATGATGATTGATGGAGCCACTCCATTATCCATTAATTCTAATGCTTTTCGTAGTAGCTCTCCCAAATAGATAACGACTGTCTTCGTTCCATCGCCCGTCTCATCATCCTGAGCGCGGACCAACATGTCTAACATTTTTGCCATTGGATGACGGACATCAAAATTTTTTACAATAGTTGCGCCATCATTCGTGATGATAATTTCATCAACAGGATCGATTATCATTTTATCCATACCTAATGGGCCGAAGGTAGTCCGAATGACCTCTGCCATAATACATGCGGCGATGATATTTGTCTCGCGAGCATCCGCATCCTTCAGCCGATCTACGTTCCGCTTCAGAATCGTTTTGTACGGGCGATCAGAAATCGACATGTTAAATCAATGAAATAAAGAGAATTGATCATTTAAAATTTCTAACATACTACTATTTATTAATTAATTTTAATGAGATGATCGGATTGGACGTAAAAAAAGTAATTGAGAAAAGAAGAAGTATTCGTAAATTCCATGAAGGAACGATAAATGATGAGCAGTTGCAAATTCTGATGAAAGCCGCCCAATTGGCACCTTCTGCATCAAATAGACAGCCATATAAATTTATAATTGTAAAGGATAGAGGGCTTATGAAAGAACTTTCGCGAAAAGCCTCAATCCAGAGATTTATTATCAAAGCAGCAGTCATTTTTGTAGGAATAGGAAATCCCGAGCATGAAAAATGGTATAAAGTAGATATTGCTATTGCCATCCAACAAATCTATTTACAGGCAGTTGAATTAGGATTAGGAGCTTGTTGGATTGGGGCGTTTGACGAAGAGAAAGCAAAGGAAGTCTTGAAAGTCCCCGAATCAATGAATATTGTTGCCCTTTTGCCTATCGGAATTCCAGCAGAGGACCCACCTGCACGCCCACGAAAATCTTTTGAAGAATTATTTTGTATAAATTACTATAAATAGGCATATTCAGAAAATTTATTGAGATGAGAATGTGAAACTCACATGGTGGGGAACTGCTGGAT
>SUPS01000006.1:0-5854 GCA_005191415.1 Candidatus Helarchaeota ASGARD archaeon Hel_GB_A | reverse complement strand
AGATAAAAATTAATGGGTATATAGTTCTAATTGATCCCTATCTCACACGAAATCATCAAGCAGACCCCAAAATTGATTTGAAGCCGGAGGATGTTACAAGCGCGGATTATATTTTCTTGAGCCATGGCCATTTCGACCACTCCTTTGATATAGGGAATATTGCGAAAAGAACAGGCGCTAAGATTTTCTGTTCTGAAGAAGCAAAGGAAATATTTTTGCGAGAAGAAGTTCCTGAAGATCAAATCCGCGTAATCTCTGGAGGAGAGGTTCTCGAGTTTGATGCATTTAAGGTAACTATAATAAAAAGCAAGCATATTAAGTTTGGATTAACAACAATTCTATGGAAATTCTTCTCTTGGAAAGTTTTAAAATCAATACGTCATTTGCTTCGTCTTGCTCGACAATATCCAAAAGGAGATGTTTTCGGATTTTATTTTGAATTAAAAAATGAGCCTCTTACCTTCTGCCATTTCGGATCGGGCGGTTATTTTAGAGAAGAACTGGAAAAAATTCGACCAGATTTATTTCTAGCGCCAGTGGCTGGGCGTCGAAATGCACCTCAAGCATTAGCAAAAATGACACAAATTTTAAAGCCGAAGATGGTTATAGGACACCATTGGGATGATTTTTATCCACCTATTAGCTGGAGAGTACCAATCGAGAAATTTGAAAGAATAATCAAGGAATTACTTCCTACAATTATTGTGAAACGTTTGGAACCATTAAAAGAGATTGAAATTAATCCTTTGAGGTAAAAGAATTATCGAACTACCAATAAAGAGGACTAGAAAATGTTGTCAGCTGTAGTTACCAATAATTTATTTCTCTTCTTCAGGGAATACGAAGTATATCTGCGAAATTATAGCAAGAGGGCTAAATTCTGCTTCGGTGAAGGCGGAATTAATTCCACTCAAAAAAATTAGAGATTATCCGAATTTTTTGAGTAAAAGGATACATCAAACCAAATGAATTAAGGTTCTAACTCAATTGTTCGATTCTATAATTCGGTCTTGTTAAATAGTTAAATATAAAAATAATTTAAACAGTGAAAGGATACTTGCTTTTAATCGATTGGTTTACCATTTACAAAATGCCCTGAAACATCTAGGCTTTCCGGAACCTCAATTTGAAGATGTGTAGGTTTTGGATTAATTTCAACTTTAAGAGATTCATCTTCTAGATGTGCTTCGATTTTCACGCGTCGTTCTTTATCAAGAAGTTCATAGGAAGCGTGTCCATTATCATCTGGATAAATTTTCAGAAGCAACCAGTCATCCGTCAATTCATCAGTGCATTGGACTTCAGGACCGAAGGGGATGATGGAACCTGCACGGATGAAAATCGGTATGGTTTCAATCCCACAGGTCTTTGATATCCATCGAGGTCCGATGAATTTCTCGCCAGTCCAGTAGTCATACCAACTACCTTCAGGGATATAAATAGTTCTAGTTTGGTTTTTCGTTAGAATAGGGGCGATAAGGAGATTACGACCGCAGAGGAATTGATCTTCGATGTTGAACACGGTGGGATCTGTCTGAAATTCAATTACCAAATGCCGTAGTAGCGGGAGCCCTTGACTTGCGGCAATTTGGGCTTCTGTGTAAAGATAGGGGATTAGTTGGTAACGCAAATTGAGGTATTTTCGCACAATTTCCTGAGTTTCGGGTTCATAGTTCCAAGGTTCGCGAAAACGGGGTGGAACTCCATGATAACGAATGTGGGATTGGAAGATGCTTAATTGAGTCCATCGAATATAGAGATTATCGGAGGGGATTCCCATAAACCCACCAGTATCTTGGCTCCAAAAAGTGAATCCGCAAAGTCCGAGGCTAAGCCCTCCACGTAAAGAACAGAGAAGATTTTCAAAATTTGAAGAATTATCACCGGACCAATGCACAGGGTAGCGTTGGGAGCCCGCGTAGGCACTGCGACCCCAAATAATTCCATCCCCAAAGGTTTCTTTCGTAATTTCAAAAGCAGCCTTATTGTACAATAATGAATAAAGGTTATGCATTTGGCGACCATCATATTTTTGAAATTTCATCGGCGGTTCGATGCCTTCTCCGAAGTCAGCTTTAATAATGGAGGCACCTAGATCAAATAAATTCTTCAGTTTTTGTTGGTACCACGAAACCGCCTCAGGATTTGAGAAATCAATAGGATGTGCGGGATAGTTTGCCACAAATACAAAAGGACCATTGTTTTTGGCAATAATTTTGCGCTTTTTGGCATCTTTATAGGCTTTTGTTTCATCAAGAACATAGGGGGATTGCCATAATGATACCCTAAACCCCATCTCTCTTAGAATTTTGAACATCTTTTCAGGATCTGGAAATTTTTCTTTCCCAAATTGCCAATCACAGCGCCATTCTTTTTCGAACCAGCCGGTATCTATGTGGATGATATCACAAGGAAATTTTAGTTCTCGGAGTTTTTTCGCAACCTTCAAGACTTCTTCCTGGGAATAGTAACTGAGCCGGGACATCCACACACCAAATGAAAATTTTGGTGGAACGGCTGCTTTTCCAGTCAATTCGGTATAGTTATTTAAAATAGTTTTAAAGGATGGACCGTAAAAGAAAAAATAATCGATAAATGTTCCTTCGATTGCAATAATATTCTTACAATATTCTCTAGATCCTATAAAAAATGTGATAGGTCTGCTCTCATTGATGAATACTCCATATCCCCGTGTACTCATGAAGAAGGGGATATTTTTATAAGTGCGCCCAGATGTATTTCCGATTCCCTCGTAATTCCATAAGCCAATCGTTTGCCCAATCTTGTTTAAGGGGCTGAACTGTTCGCCTAAGCCATAAATTGCTTCCCCTGGGTAAATGACAAATGATTCAACGCCAAACCAATGCTTATACTTCTTATCCTTCACAAACCCGAGAGGAAAGGCATCCATTGCAGTTAAAAATTCATTTTTGGTTTTACTTCCTGATTCAGTTATCAAATTCCCTTGAGAATCGAAGATTTCGATGCGGAAATTCTCTCTATAAATCTTCAATTTGAGTTTGGAAGTCGAAATGGCGTAAGCTTCCGGAGTTGTTTCAAGTTGAACTTTCGTGTGAGGATCGCTAATATCTTTGAGAAGCATAGGGGTCTTGTTTTCGGGAACCGAGGGACCTTCTGCTAACCGAAGGCGATACACATCTTCACGTAAGAAATCCAGTTGTAAAGTACAGGCAGTAAATTTGGTTTTTTTTGTTATTTTATAAGTATGAGCGTAGACATTTTTTAAATTCCGAATCCGAAAGATATTATAAGCCTTAGCTAGAAAGATAAAAGAATTATTATGCCGTTCTTTCAACTCAATTTGAAGAATACATTTGGCTTTCTTCCGGAGGAATTTAGAAATCGCAGTAAAAATTGTGTTGATTGGAGTTCCATGACGATCGAGAGGATGATCTGTATATCCAAAAAATACGTTGGGCTCTAATTCGCCTAACTTGTTCTTAAGAAAAGGATATCTTATCCGATTCTTTAGATAAATCCAAAAGGCTTTCTTTATGATGATCTGTATATCCAAAAAATACGTTGGGTTCCAGTTCGCCTAATTTGTTCTTAAGAAAAGGATATCTTATCCGATTCTTTAGATAAATCCAAAATGCTTTCTTTATGCTAATATCTTCCATCTTTTTCCCTCGTAAAGAGATTATTTGTTGATTTAAACATTTATTGATCGAATGATTGGATGAGTTAATATTAAAATGGTCAAAGCTATTCTTTAATAAAGTTCAGTCACTAAAACGGGTTGTCAATGGTTGTCAATGGACGAGAATTTAATAAAGAGCATCATCTATTCGCAGTTTGATCAGAGAATCGGGCCGACAGCGGTGGTTTGGCTACCTCAGGAGCTATCTTACGAAGTAAGGAATTTAGTTAGTTTGAAAACAATTCAAGTATTAGGCGGCGAGGGAGGAAAGGTTCCTGAATCACTGGCTTTCATTCCTTTTCCATCGATCAATTTGAAAGGGCTTGTTAAATTTTTTGAAATAGAAGATTTTCACAGCCGTGGGGGTTCCATTGATAGTTCACTAACGATCTTATTCAATGAATCAGATGACCTCGTTTTTTATAAATACATCAAAGATTTTGAAGCAATTCTCAATGAATTAGCCAAGAAAATTCTACAATTAGAAAAGAAAAAATCAAATAAAAAGAAAATTTTGGGAGTAATTAGCAAATTTAATCAAAAAATGGTGGATCTTTTAAATAAATTACGAGCAAGCGAAATTTCCATTGATGAATCAGCCGAATTTCCTGTGGAAACAGAAGAAGAATCAACATTGAGTCATCAAAAATATAAATTGATCGTTTGTGGAGATCCATCTGTCGGTAAAACTTCCACGATCCTTAGATTTACGGATAATGCCTTCAGGAGAACGTATATTCCAACCATTGGGGTAAATTTAAGCAATAAAACCATACAATATAAGGATTTTAAAGTCAGTTTTGTGCTATGGGATATCGCAGGACAATCAAAATTTCAAAAAATGAGGAGTACTTTCTATCGGGGCGCTGACGGGCTCATTTTGGTATTTGATTTGACGTCATTGGAATCCTTTCAAAATATTCCGAAATGGTATAAAGACGTGAAAAATCACCTTAAAAAAGAACTTCCTGGGCTAATTTTGGGAAATAAAAATGACTTGGTTGCGCAGCGGCAAGTAGAAAAAATACAAGGGAAAAACCTAGCTGAAGAATTAAACCTTGATTATTTTGAAACTTCTGCCTTGACAGGTGATAATATTCATGAGTCATTCTTTAAGATGGCAGAGTTATTAGAAGGGAGAAAAAAACAAAGTACAAGTAGTATTAAAAAGAAAAAGACCATTTCTACGAAGAAGTCAGTAAAACGGAGATCCCGAAAAAGTTTGGAAAAGAATCAATAACATCTACAGAAATAATTGGAGATTTATTTGAGATTTTATGAATAAGAAGAACTTTTTTCGGGAACAATTCAATAGAATCGAAAAAAAACCAATAAAAAAGGTTTAACCTATAGAGTAAAAATTAATTGTCTTACAAATTATAATTTCTCGATATGGAAATATTATAAGTAAACGATTAAAATGGATACTTTTCTCTCAGATTTTCAACAAGTCTTTTGTTTTAAGAATCATCTAAATCAGGAAGTTGTTTTTTTGTCGAAATAATTCAGTTATCCCCCTCTTCATATCCATTTAATAAAAAGAAATTATCTAAATAAAAAGAAATTATCTAAATTATTTGAGTAAAAAGCTCATGACAATAAAGAAACCACCTTAAATAAGTGAAAGATGAATAGTTAAAAGGACATTAGAATCTCATGATTACTTTGCCATATTCTCCCTCTTTCTTCTTTTTTTGAGAAAATATAGATTTTTGAAGCGTTACTGGCTTTTTATATAGACGCATCAGTATTTAGAGAGAAGAAAAACTTCGTAGTGACGTTAAAATCCTCTTTAAGTGAGGAGAAAACGCCATAAGATAAATTAAGAAATTAACAATCGAAGTTTATATTTTTGGTCTTCCCAAAGTTTTCTAAATTTGAAGAAATATTCAAATAAGGTAGGTTCATCCGGGCAGAGAATAATAATACCATTTTCGATAATTTCGCCTTGAATATATAGAGGTAGCTCTTCAAAGAATCGGATATCGTATTTCTCAATGTTATTTTTTAAATGATGTGTAATGAGGGTGAACATTTGATAGAGATCTTGATGGGGAGAAACGATACAAATATCGATATCGCTTTTAGGAGTAGCAGTTTCGGAAACATGGGATCCATAAAGAATAACACCTAGAACATTCGGATTCTGCGAAAGGAATTGGAAATCAGTTTTAATTTGTTCGATTATTGCTT
>SUPS01000156.1 GCA_005191415.1 Candidatus Helarchaeota ASGARD archaeon Hel_GB_A | reverse complement strand
GCGTTCGATCTTCTGGTGGAATTAAGTCAATAATTAAAGAAATACTGAGAGGAAGGATACCAGCATAACCTACTGCAGTTATACATTGTATTATGAGTAAGCTAATGAATCCTGTTGCAAAAATGGTTAAAAGTGCACCTATAGACCAAATAAAGGAAGAAATTAGTAAGAGTATTTTTCTTTTTTCAAGCTTATCTGCTGCAAATGCCCAAAAAAAAGATACAAATCCGGCTATAAGTAGAAAAAGGAAACCTATTAGACTAATTTGTGCCGCATTTACCCCTAAGGTCGCCTCTAGCGCAGTTTCCATAGGACCTAAAACAACGGTTAAGGACATTGTGGAGATGATGAGCAGAAAAAGTTTCCAAAAGTCCCTCTTTCCAGGTTCGCTGGTCATATTTTATTATAAAAGGCAATAAATTTTTAAGAATTTAGGTAAGAGAAATCTCAATTCAGATTTGAGTTTAAAGAGGTAATTTAAAAATGGTAGACACTAACCTATTAAAGGAATTGAAACAGAGGTTGGAATCGACGGAGGACCCGAAACCGGAAAATTCTTTAAAATTTTTTGAGTTCTTCAAACAATTATCAAAATCAAATGAAATTTTTAAGAAGAAAATTGAGAAATTAGATATCACTGCCCAATTAAGTTTTATAGACGTTGAAAAAAAATTTTGGATTCGTATAAAGAATGGAATGTTTGATTATGGAGAAGGGGAGATCAGCAATCCCTCTTTTAACTATATAACTACGTTCGCGATTAGTGCAGGTGTTCTTTATGGGGAGATAGATCCCATTGATGCCTATATGGCTGGTGATATCAAAATTCAAGGGGGTAATCTCCAAAGTGCATTAGCATTTCAGCAAGTATTAGCTTTAGGAATGCAACTCCTCGATGAAATGCTAGAAAATTTATAGAACTTACGAGAGATTGCATTACGTTTTTGATTTTTTGTTTTTTTAAATATTTCAACATGTTTCTGATTTTTTATTTTTTTATATTGTTCTCGGAATACGGACTTTCAAATATGGGAATATTGAAAGACATAACATGAAGATAGTATGTAGGAGACATGAAAGTGGAAATGAATAATGAATCATTAAAGGAATTGGCGTATAGATATTTTGTACGACAAGGGTTTAATGTAGATTTTAATGTGAAGGTAAAAAGTGAAGATGGCAAGAAACAGCAAGTAGACATGGTAATATCTAAAAATTCTGGCGAAAAAGTTGGAGTATTAGTGGTCAATTGGGGACGAAGTATAGGTGTAAATGTCATTCGCAAGTTAAGTCAGATTGTCAAAGGGGGAAATTTGAAAGATGGTATTTTAATTGGAAAAACCTTCAGTGAGCATAGCAGAAGATTTGCAAAAGATTACAATATTCAATTACTTTCTAAAAGTAAAATGCAATTAAATATGGGTGAATTATAAAGATATAACTATTCAACGCTAATTTTACTAAGAGTTTCATCACAGATTTCGGCGCCTTTAGCAGTTAAAACATAGCCATAACCGCGTCTCATTATAAACTGTTGTCGTTCGAGCCGATCCAAGATAGCATAGACCTCAATATCACTCAAATTTTTTCGTAAATCAACGATAACACTCTTAACAACATCATCGGCTCTCGCAGGTCCACTTAATTCATCTTCCATAATTCCTAATGCACAAAGAACTGCCTTCTCCGTGTCTAACCATTTGTAAGGATCTAGATTGAATTCATCGATGAGCCAGGGATATTCTAATATAAGACGGTTGATTTCTTCAAGATCGTCTTTCTTTAACGCTTTTTTCATATGATCCTTTGCTTTTCCTTTACTTAGACTCATAATAATCTACCAATTGTAGCTAGTTCATAAATGGGTTCCATTTAATCCAGAAATTTATAATTTACCTGTTAATAATTAACCGGTTTTTGTAACATAAATTTATGTTAGTATATATCTTTTTATTCGCTTGATCATTATAATTTTAACGATTCTTTAATTAATCTATGATCTCCTTAGGATAGATATCTTTTTGGAAAAAATGGCATAATTTAATGGATTAGAAGTTTTGAAAAAATTGGTTATGAAACAACTTGTGAATGGTGAATGAGTTGAAAGCAGTTATCTTAGCAGGCGGTAGTGGGCGTAGATTATGGCCTTTAACAGAAACCATACCCAAACCTATGTTGCCTCTAGGAGGAAAACCAACACTTGAGCACGTAATTAATAATTTAAAGAGTGCAGGATTTAAAGAAATAATTATTGTTGTGGGTTATATGAAAGATCAAATCATAGATTATTTTGGAAATGGGTATGATTGGGGTGTATCTATTGAATATGCAGAACAAAGTCAAAAGGAAAGTGTGGAGTCAGCTATTTTATCGACTAAAGACTTGTTAAAAGATGCATCTTCCTTTCTTGTTGCCCATGCTGATGTTCTTGCGAATCCCGAAATAGTAACGCGCACTATAGAAACTCATAAGGATTTACAATCAGATCTTACCATAACAGTTACTTTAGTTGAGAATCCGAGCTTATATGGTGTTGTAGTGATTGATGAAGAAGCTCGGATTAAGGAAATTATCGAAAAACCTGAAAGAGGAACCGAACCCTCTAATTTTGCTAGTGCAGGTTTGTATGTATGTCCAATTGAGCTCTTAAAAGTTATTTCTACAACAAAAACACTAGATCAAGCCATCCAACACTTTATAGATAGGAAAAGGCGGGTATATGCCTGTGTTTGGGAAAAAGATTGGTGTGAAATTACATATCCTTGGGATATCATCTCGGCAAATCAATTTATTCTTAACAGACTTTTAAAAGGGAAAGGTTCATTCATTGCAGAAACTGCGGATATATCGGGACGTGTTAAGATTGAAGGCTCCGTTTATATTGGTGAAAACGTTGTTATTCGACCTGGTGCTACACTTGTTGGACCGATTTATATTGGAGATAATACATATATAGGGTCTAATACGCTTTTACGGAGCTATTGTAGTATTGGAAATAATGTGAAGATTGGCTTTGGAGTAGAAATCAAAAATAGCATAATTTTCGATAATACGTCTGTAGGGCGGCTCAGTTACATTGGTGATAGCGTTATCGGGCGCCATGTTGAATTTGGAGCGGGTACACAGACATGGAACATAATGCCAGGCAAGGGTCCGATATTTATGAGCTTCAATGACTACCAAGTTCAAGTCCCTCGAGAGAAATTTGGAGCAATTATTGGTGATGAAACGTTCATCGGAATTAATGTGTCCATTTTTCCAGGAGTAAAAATAGGATATAAATCAATTATTGCACCTGGTGTAATTCTGGAGAAAAATGTGGAATCTAAAGTTTCTGTAATGGTAAAACAGAGTCTGGAAACTAAGCGGATTGAATAAACCAATTATTTCTCTAAAACAATTATCCATTCCTTTCTAATAGTTCCACCGTGATCCGCTCGTGGAATTTTTAATCGGCGATTTATTATGTCATATACGTAGTTTTTAATGTTTTTAAATCCAAATTCAGATTCAGCTAATTCAATTAGAATTTTTGGTGTAGGAACAAGGATATTATTAATATAATTACTGCCAATTACAATACAATATTTACTTTTTTCATTTAAAATGCGATGAATTTCGCCAAGATTTTTAGTCATTTCTGCGAAATATTTATATATGATTCCTGCGCGTTTTTTGTCCATTTTATATATTTTTTTAAGAACTTCGTTTAAATATTTATTTGGAGATTGAGGTAATTCTTTATATTCGTCAACATAAATGTTTTCGGTTCCTATAAATTGCTGACGAAGGGGTAGAATATCTTTTTCCTTAAGTAGACCAGCCCAAAATGCCTCCAATTTGTGAATTCGGACATAATCAAGGGCATTTACATACGGAGGAGATGTAACAGCTAAATCAATCCCGTTTGTTAATTCAATATCGGTGGCATCCTTCCCTATAATCTCACATTTTACGTTTGAAAAGTTAAATGATGAAAAATGCTTCATAATTTTATACTTTTTACTAATGGTAGATTTGAAAATTTCAAAAGTGGGAATTGTATGGTTTTTTTGAATTTTCGCATATTTTGTTTTTGCCGGATGTAACTGGTCATTATCAGCTAAGGATACTTTCCTTATAATTGTGGATAATACCAACAAAAAAAATTCTCTAATTTGATTATTTTCGATGAGATTTATTTGATTTTGAATCTGTTTTAGTTCCATCCGTACCTTTTCACTAAACCAATATTCTAAGTTGGGAAAATCTGAATTATTTGGAATAGATTCTAATGGCGTTAGCTTATTTTTGATTCCTAAATCCAAAAATTCAATCAATTGTTGATAATAAAATTCTAATTCATCTAAGTCAAGAGGCGTTGTTTTTACTCGTGAAATTAATTGAGCTAAAGGATTAATATCAATTCCATATGCATTGCGGCGTAAAAGTATCGCTTCAACTAAAGTAGTTCCTGAACCACAAAATGGATCAATGACATACTCCGATGGTTTTGAATACTTTCTAATACACAATTGTGGTATTTGAGGAATGAATTTAGCGGGGTAAATGTGTAATCCATGTGTCATATAGATTAATTTTTTACCTATGAATTTACTTAAGGGACTTGTAATTTCTTCAACGGGCAAATTGTAAATTTTATTAATTTTTTCTTCTTGAAGACTGGTTGGATTAATGAAAATATCAATTAATCTATTTCTTTTTCCTTTAATTTTTAATATCCATTCAGATTTATAAATAAATATTTTCCTATCGAATGCTAATGGGGTGTTCTCTTTATTTTTTAGTTTTTTATTTGAAAATTGGTCTAAATCAGTTCGCATTAATTTTCTCTTTCTGTTTTTAACATATTAATTTTGTTGAGAAGTTTCGCTTTCTTTGATAAAATCAACGAGAACATGGATAGGTTCTTCGCGGGGGGCAACTAAGAGCAGGACATCGCGATCATGTATTCCAGATTCGCTTATTTTCCTATTAAGATCCTTGAATTTTGGGACATAGGGATTATAAATTAGTTTTTTCGAGAGCTCTCTGGTAATAGACCATACTTGAGGGTTTAGATCAAATCCTGCCTTTTTTAGACTGTCGAAAATTGCCTGTAATTTGCTAGATGGGTCAATGGCAACTTGTCGAATTTCTTCTCCTTTCCCACAGGCAGGGCAATCATCCCATTTAGCAATCTCGATATATTCAATCAATCCCCATACCCCATTATAGTTAAGATACGGGGGCGACATAGGCAAACCAATATTTTTGCCTTTTAATAAGTGAAGAATCTTAAGAACCTCATGGGATTGAATACTAGAGATAACTGCATTCACAGTTTGAATAGCAGGCATTTTGTTTTTCAAGATATTTTCCATATCTTCCTCAACGAAATTAGGTTCATAATTCCAATTTTTGGCATCTTGATTAGCCATCTTCACGAGGATCTTAACATCTTCCGGATCCTTCAAATTCGGGCTCCGATTATATTCTTTTACGAAAAAGTATTCTGCCCTTAATACGCAATGCTCCCGTTTTTTAGGAATACCCTTCGGAGTGCACGCTGCTATTAATTTTTCATCGGCAGGAGGAACGGGTAACAAGCAACGCAGACAGGGAGTATTAAATTCATATCCTGGAATCGAGCCTTCAGGCAGAACAAGATGCACGTGCCCTTCAAAACCCAAGGTCCCTGAATCGATTAATGGCTTTTTCAACCGAAGACAAATGTTGTTCAAGTCAAGGCGCGCCTTTATATTGTCTAACCCTCCAATAACCACGTCTGCGCTCTCATAGACTTTCATCGGGACTTCTTGTAATTTGGTGAAATACCATTCAACTTCCATAAAAGGATTCATTTTTTTCAGGCGTTCTGCAGCAACTTCTGCTTTAGGACGTCCTTCATCCCCAGGCCAGAATAACATCTGGCGCGATAAATTCGACGTTTCAATGGTATCATCATCCACCAAGATAATTTTGCCTATTCCAGTTAATGCGAGATTCTTAGCAATTTCACATCCTAATGCACCTACACCAATTTGGAACACTACTGACTCCTTAATTAATTGTTGATCCCAACCTTCTAGCATAGTATGCCTGGAGTAGAGTTGGCGTTCTTTAGATTCCATTTTATTTCTACCTCTTCTTCTTAACTAAGTTTCATTATTTCATTATATTTAGGAAAATCCACTTTAAATTATTTTTCAAATTGCTTTCAATGCAATTTAATTATTCCTTATTTTTTGTGCTGGATGAATTAATGGTTTCGGATGCTTTATCAAGAACAGTTTCAGTAATCGGCGCTTTTTTTCGGTAAATGAGGGCGAGATGGATTACCGTATCAACTAAAATTGCCGGGATCACGATAGCTAAAATACGAATTGAGCTTGGTTTAACTGAAATAATTAGCGTGAGAGCAGCAGTTGCCCTTGCGCTATCAAAGGATGTTGTCCGTAGAATTTTCTCCTTCTACATAAGCAATTTCTGGATTTAATTCATTAATAAACCAGGACAATAGCGTTTCATTATCTTTCGCATCAAATTCGTAGTCCGTTTCAAAATATAATTACTTTTAATCCCAAATTTTTGTCTTTCGTCCATAACCTGTAGATAGAATATAGGATTTATCTATTTTCAAAGTCTTATCTGTTTCGTGAGTAATATTCAGAAAAAGTCCGTGTAAAGCTTCTTCCATTTCCATCTCTAGATCTTCTAGGAAAATGGATTTTAGATCATTTGGATAAATCCAGTCGAATTTTTCCTCATCGTATGTCTTTTTATCTGCAAAGTTAGGTAATTGACAATTGATTGTCATTAAAGGGGTTGGAAGGCCTCGATCATGCCATTTTTTAATGAAATTTATTTCCCAGACTTCAGGAACTTTCTCTTTCAATAGAGGGACCATTTTATCTTCTATTGGCTGTGAATACAAGCGGAAATCAGTACTCAAGCCAGCTAAGCGTTTCGCAAAGTTGCCACGTCCTAAAAAAGACAAAGTTCTTATGAAAGGAGGCCAGGGAACATAACAAAACCAATAATCAGGTAGTTTATAAAGATCTTTGGAATTCATACCATCATGAAGCCCACAAAGCACTTCCCAATTAGAATTTTCCACTAAAAAATTACAGGCGCCACTTCCATACACAGGACATACGACAAAAGCAGATAAAGAAAATTGAGGGGTGCGTTCATTTCGAATATCTTTGAGAATATTCACAAGCCGTTCACCGACTTTATAGATACTTTTTACTTTTTTGGGAATTTCCCGAATTTTCATACCATATTTGAGATGACGACGATCTAATAATTCATCATCAGGTCCTGCAATCCACCAATCAACAGGAATCCCAGATTCTTGATGGCTACACAAGATAAAAACAATCTCACGCGTAATATCATTAATCACACAAAAAGCAGTGCTAGCAGATTCTCCGTAAAGTAGTTTATTTACTCCTTGTTGTAGGTCGACTTGAAGCGTGATAACCGGAGGGAAAAAAGCGTAAAGGAGAACTTTATCAGGATCTGTTACTTTTCCAGCGATTAAATTGCGTGAAGTCATTATTGCTTCGTCTAATCGCACAACTGCAAAATCATATAATTGGCTTGAAAGAGCATTTAGTGCTTTGTTTAAATATTCATGCCCTGTTTCTCGAAACAATGTATAAACATTGTATCCTAATGGAATAAAAGGTTTAGTGATGATATTGTCCGGCACATCTCCGTAATGGTACCTTACCATTTTTAGCTCCTTCCTTTTCAAAGGTAGATTTATTCATTTCTTAATTTATTGATAGAATAGGCTTAAAAAGATAGGTGAAAAAATAATATTCACATATACCAATTTTGTAATAATTTATAATGAAAAAGTTAAGAAAGCGTGAAATGAAATGGCAGAAAAAGATGCAGGAATTAAGGTAAAATACAACGCTAAAGCTTTCAAATCAGAAAATTTTCTTGAGAAAGTTAGAGTAAATGCTTTAAAAGATGCTATTATGCCTGTAATCATTGAAGCTAAAGACCCTAAAGCTCTGGCGGAAAAATTGAAAGAGCAAGGCGCAAAGATCTTACATGTATATGAGATTATAAAAGCTGTGGCAGTAGAGATGCCTGCTACAGATATTTTAAAGGTGAGTAATGAAAAAGATCTCAAATATCTTCATGAGGATAAAGTGGTTCATATTTGTTTAGATGTGAGCGTGCCTTTAATTGGGGCTCCAAAAGTTTGGGAGTCTAAAGCAAAGGGAGAGGATATTATTGCCGCTGTTGTAGATACGGGAGTTGATCCTGAACATCCCGACCTGAGAGGGAAAGTAGTTGCAACTGAAGATTTCACAGGGGAAGGCTATTTCGATGGAAATGGGCATGGAACACATGTGGCGGGAACAATTGCTGGAAATGGAACAGCTTCGGGAGCAAAATATGTTGGGGTTGCACCAGAAGCAAAAATAATCGCCGCCAAAGTACTCGCCTCTAATGGATCTGGAACATTTTCAGGAGTAATTGCTGGTATCGAATGGGCTACTAAGCAAAAACCTCATGTTATGAATTTAAGTCTCGGTGCCAATGTTTATGGGAGCTGTGATGGGACAGATCCTTGTTGCCAAGCAGTAGATGCTGCAATGGATCAAGGAATCATTGTTTGCATTGCAGCCGGTAATGCAGGACCGGGCTCGAGCACCGTAGGAACGCCTGGGTGTGCGAAGAAAGTCATTACGGTTGGCGCTTCCGATGATTATGATAATATCGCATGGTTCAGCTCTCGAGGACCTACTAAAGATGGGCGAGTAAAACCTGATATTCTTTTACCAGGTGTAAATATTATTGCGCCACGGGCAAAAAAGACCGCGATGGGGACGCCTATTGATGAGAATTATACGCAAGCAAGTGGAACTTCTATGGCAACACCCCATTGCGCAGGCGTTGCTTGTTTACTTAAATCAGCGTTTCCAGATATTACGCCACAGCAAGCTAAAGAGCTTCTGATGAAAACTGCAATTGATCTCAAGTTAGATCCTAATACTCAAGGCAAAGGCAGAGTGGATGTCGTTAAGGCTTTTAGTTCCTATAAACCAACAAAGAAAAAAACAGCGAAAAAGAAAAAGAAATAAATTTTTCATTAATTCTTCTTTTTTCTATTCTTAACTATTTTAGAATTCAGGGATTCGGTTTTTCTAAGTATATATATAACCAACTATTATGAGTATAATGATTAAGATAAGCATTCCTATCAAAAATCCAAGATATTCATATTTTATCAATCTTCTTACCTAACCTCCTTTAATTTTAATGGCTTATTCAAGTTAAATTATCTTAAAACTAGTCCAAATAGGACTATGAAGAGAATTAAAACAAATAAGCCTAAAATAAGTACAGCATATTCTTGTTTTTTCAAGCTTTTAATCATCCTCCTTTTTATTTTTTTTCCATGTAAGAATAGGCGTTACTGCCACAAAAACTTATCTGTTATTTTCCATAGTTCGTATAAAATTTTGATGTGATTTATTTAAATTTCTATAATTTA
>SUPS01000155.1 GCA_005191415.1 Candidatus Helarchaeota ASGARD archaeon Hel_GB_A | reverse complement strand
TGATTTATTGTAAGTTTAAATAGAACTATTTTTCGAGAAGAGGCTTGGGGGACACCTTTAAAAACCTTTAGACAATGCATGGTATAGTGGTGTTTATGAATTGTTTAGTTACTGCCCTATTTGATCCTGAATATCTTAAGAGATTGAAAGAGAAAGTCGATGTAATTTACGAACCTTGGCTAGATTCCGATGGAAAATTACGAATTAAACAAGGAGACGATTTAGTTAATTATCTAAATGACCATAAAATTGAGATTTTTATCTGTGAAGCTGAAGTACTACGCAAAGATGTTTTAGAGCAACTCCAGACATTAAAAATAATCATATGCGCAAAAGGGACTGAATTTTTTATTGATTTTGAGAAAGCAACTGAAAAGGGTATTATTGTTGCATATACACCAGGACGAAATGCGAATTCTGTGGCTGAATATACAATCGGGTTAATTCTAGCTATTACTCGCGGCATCGTTCAGAATCATAATTTGGTTCGGAATAAAAAATGGCCAATTCTTTCTGCTTTCTCTGAACGGGGTATTGAATTGAATCGGAAAACTGCCGGAATTATTGGATTGGGCGCGATAGGATATCGTGTAGGAACTCTTTTAAAAGCATTCGGAATGAATCTTCTCGTTTATGATCCCTATGTGAAAGAAGATCGCTTAAAAAGCCTGAATGCGAGACAAGTAGACTTAGATACTCTGATGAAAGAAGCGGATATTGTAACCGTTCACGCCCTACTGACGGAAGAAACAAAAGGGATGATCTCTAAGGAAAAATTATCCCTTATGAAACCTACTGCATTTTTCATCAACACTTCACGAGGGAAAATTGTGGATGAAGATGCCTTGATTGAGATTTTGGAACAAAAACGCATTCGTGGTGCTGCTCTGGATGTCTATGTACGCGAACCCATAAAGCGGAAAAGTAAATTATTAGAACTTGATAACGTTATCCACACCTCTCACATAGGCGGTGCGTCTGCTGATGTTCCTTATTATAGTTCCAAAATGGCTTATGAAGAAGTATTAAGATATTTAGAGGGCAAACCGCCAAATCATTGTAAGAATCCAGAGGTTTTAAAGAAAGTATTTCCAAATCAATAGATAAAGGAGCTGATTAAAATACTACCTTTTGAAAAAGAAAGGAAAGAAGTTTTAGAAACAGCAAGAAAAATGTTACATAAAGGTCATGTAGTTGGGACAAGTGGCAATGTGAGTTTGCGGATTAAATCCGAGAGTGAAGATACTGAAGAACTTTACGCCATTACTCCTTCTGATATGGATTATGATGAAATTGATATCGAAGATATTGTGATTATGAATGCTAAAGGGAAACGCGTGCGAGACGCTGGTGGGAAACGTAACCGCCCTTCTGTTGAAAAGATGCTTCATTTAGGAATTTATCAGGCTCGTCCAGATGTGGGAGGGATTATCCATACGCACTCAATTTTCCCATCTGCGATTTCATTACTCGTAGAGAATCTCCCTAATGAAGAGCTTCCCGCTATTTTAGAAGACCAAGTCGCTTTCTTAGGTGGCTCCATTAAAGTCGCCAAATATGCCCCATCCGGAAGCCCAGAACTAGCGAAAAATGTACTTGAAGCCATTGGAGATAAAGCATGTGTAATAATGCGTCGTCACGGTGCATGTTGTGTCGGAAAAAATCTTAAAAAGGCATATCGTAATGTCGAATTGCTTAACAAAACTGCAAAAATATACCTCTATGCATCCGCATGCGGTAAAGTTACTCCTCTTCCAACAGAAGCTATAAATCACGCTCTCCGCCTTTATGCTGCGACACGCCACCTTTAATATACCATCTTTAATAGATAAAGACGTCCCTCCCTCCTGCCTACCCCTCCAATTCTCCCCAACGGCAGAATCTTGGAGCTGGGAATCGGATCTAGAAAATCTATATCATAGGGAGAAAAAGGCGTTACTTAAAAAATACAAGGGATTGTATGTTGCATATTGTATGAATGAACTTGTGGCCATTGGTAAGACTTATGATGAGGCGGTAGCCAAAGCTTGGGAGAAAAAAAGGCATGTGCCAATTTTTGTAGAGAAAGTCATGCCGGAAGGAGAAGAAGAAACATGGCTAATTTGATTATACTATTTCAAACTCCAGAAAAATATGCTTAATTCGAAAATCCTGAATCTACTGAATCTATTATGATAGACGATTTAAAACAAAGCTATGCTGAAGACGTTTTTTCTAAGATGAATGCAGGAATATTATTAAAAGAGAATAACCATTTAATAAATTCTGTAAGACTCTTTTATAACGATGCAATGTTTATGAAAGAGAATTGAAAAAATTAATAAATAATTACTCTTAATGATAATGAACTAATTTACGAGGGAATTAAATGGCCAGTCATCTTCCTTATGTAATTGCTGGAGGCATTATTTCTAGTGAAGGAGGATCTTTCTTAATTATAGGGCTTATGTATCGGATCATCTTCTATAATCTTCCCCAATTGAATTTTCTTTGGAATATCTTCATTATAATCGGTGCAGTCTCACTCGCTATCGGAGTACCTCTCCTTCTTATCGGAATTTATAAATACCTCCACCGATACGATGAATTTAAATAACGATCCTTTTCAATTTTTATTTTCATTTGAAATTTATCGAAAATTTATTCTCTGGAGCTTAGTTTAATGTGTGATACATTAGTTGCAGTTGGTTCAGCCACAGTAGATGGCACGACCATCTTTGGAAAGAATAGCGACCGCCCTTATGGCGAAGTCCAAAATTTGATTTATATTCCTCGGAAAGAGCATTCAGAAGATAAAGTAAAATGTACGTATATTGAGATCCCTCAAGTTCCTGAAACATATGCTGTAATTTTATGTCAACCTTACTGGATGTGGGGGGCTGAAATGGGCGCTAATGAATACGGCGTAGTAATCGGGAACGAGGCAGTTTACACCAAAGAACCTGATGGTCCTCCTGCATTATTAGGTATGGATTTATTACGTTTGGGATTAGAACGAGGAAAAACGGCAAGAGCCGCATTAGATACAATAACGGCACTTCTTGAGGAATTTGGGCAAGGCGGTGGCTGTTCAGCTGATGATCCTTCCTGGACCTACCACAATTCTTTTCTTATTGCAGATGCAAAGGAAGCATGGGTCCTTGAAACGGCAGGGAAGTGGTGGATTGCAGAACGCGTAATTAATGGCGTACGTAATATTTCAAATGGGCTATCTATCCGCACAAAATATGATTTGACTGCAGAAGGACTAATCGACTATGCAATTGAAAAGGGATATTGGGACTCATCCCGCCCATTTGATTTTGCAAAGGCTTTTTCATGGGGGAATGTACCTGACGAACCATCATCCTTTTCTCGAGAAGGACGCTGCCGATTTCTGCTAGAAATGAGTAAAGGAACTATGACTCCCCAAATTATGATGGATATCCTCCGTGATCATGATGCAGGTGTCTGTATGCATGGGGGATTCCGCTCAACTGCTTCAATGGTTTCAAGGATTGAAATAAAAAATGAATTCACAATTCATTGGTTTACAGGAACGCCAAATCCTTGCCAAAGCTTCTTTAAGCCCTTGTTTTTTGCAGAAACTCACGAACTTCCATCCCAATTAAAAGCAACCCTTGACCCCGATCCCAAAACCTTATGGTGGGCGCACGAATTCGTTAAAGAAAAATCATCCAAACAGCTTGAAAAGACTCTCGAATCTTTAGAGAAAAAATATCTAAAAATTGTAAGAGAACTTCTTGATTATCCTGAACGAACTGAACAGCGAAAGAGCTTATTTCAAGATGCCTTTCACGAAGAATGGAGCTTCTATCAACAAATACTCAAGACAAAATGAGATAAAGCTAAGCATTTTTTGCATTGAGGGTCTCCACGAGTGAAATCAATTCACTAAAATTTTCAATGTTATATTTTGCATTTTGCGCGACTTTGGAACTATGGGAATTGAAACTAACTCCAATACATCTCTTAAAACATGGTATATCGGTAACTCCATCTCCCACGTGAATAATATCTTCAACAGGAACATGTTCCCTTTCGGCGACCACTTCTAAAACCTTGACCTTATCCACATCTCTATTTGCATCTTCATAGGGAACATACGTATCATAAAATACATTATTGACATCAAACAAGGGCACCATTGAAAAGACATACTTAAACGCCTGAGGTTTAAATCGCCGAAGGACTGTTAAAATAGTAGGGCGCGGTCCTGCCGAATTTATAAATAAGATATATCCTTTTTGAAAGAGTTCTTCAATCGTTTTCTTTACATTCGAGTGAAACTTTTCTCTTTTACCCGCCTCAATAAAATCTTCATATCGTAAATTGTATTTTTTGAAAAGAATATGCTCTGAATCTCTAAACTCTTTACCATCTATTATTCCTTTCATATAATCTTCTATTCGTCCTTCAGGTATTCCTTTTATTTCCCGGATTAATCCCCATGAATTAATTTGATCAACAATTACTCCATCATAATCGAAACTAATCACTCTATACTTTTTCAAGGGCGTCATCTTCTTTAATTCTGAATTGATTTTTCAAATTCTTCAACTAATTTGTTGAGTGGACTTTTTTTCCTTAAATCGACTACCCGCCTTCCTTTCCGCCCAATTTGAGGCAATTCTTCTACAAATTTAATGAATGTGGGAGAAAATTTCGCGGTTGTTTTTATTTCATCACTTAATTGATTCCGCAATGCTTTTGATTCTTGGGCTTTAACATAAATCCGAACTACATCTGAATCTTCTACTTTATCGATTACACAGAGGAATCCCTCAATATCATAGGCAAACATCGCATTTTCAATGGTATAAGGGCTTACAAGAGTTCCTTTCACTTTCATAAGATCGTCAAGGCGGGTTTCAATAAGTCTTAATTTAACATGGGTCCGTCCACACGGGCAATCGCGTCCTAATAATGCAGATTCATCTCCTGATCTGTAACGAATTGCTAAAGTCCCTGTTTTGGTTAGGGTTGTATATACTAATTCTCCTTTTTCCCCCTCATCCACTGGTTCCCCCGTCTGAGGATCGATAACCTCCACAATCACTTCATCCTCACACCAATGATAACCATCTTTCTCATCACATTCTGCACTTGCTCCAATTTCACTTAATCCATAACCGATCCGACAATCTACACCCCATATTTGTTCAATCTTTTCCCTGACAGGTGGAGGAACTGGTTCTCCTAACACATACGCTTTTTTAAGAGTAGATTTCGACGGATCTCCTCCTGCTTTGATCCAAGTATGCCCCCACCGAAGAAAATATTGTGGTAACCCAATGAATGCAGTCGGCTTGAAAAAAGGATTCATTATGTTTTTAATATGCGCCCAGCCTGTCTTTAGAGTCGACGCGGGAATTATAAAGGCACCAATCGCCTTCGCTCCATCATGTAGAACTTGCCCTGCAAAAAATAATCCATAAGGTGTCGAATTATAAACAATATCGTCCTTTGTAAAACCTGCAGAAATCAAACATCGTGCATTCTGTAACACATAATGATCCCAGTCATTATAGGTAAAATATACAATCGTCTCTCCTTTCCCTGAAGTACCCGATGTTGTATGTAATTTGAAAAGATTAGCTTTATCCCCTACCGCGGCTAAAGGGTTTTGGACGATATCTGCCTTACTAGAAAATGGTAATTTTTCTAAATCTTTGATTGTCTTTATATCGTCCGGAGTTACATTTGCTACTTTCATCTTCTTTCGATATAATTCCGTATTTTCATACGCAAATTTTATAATTTTCCGTAATCGTTTTTCTTGAAGCTTAATAATCTCACTCGGTTTCATGTACTGCATTTGAATAAATTGTTTAAGCTCCATTCCAGTTTTCTACCTCATATTCTTGCTCCATCATTTTTTTTTCTTTTGAAGAAGTGAAATTTTTATTTAAAATGCGTCTTTATACACCTTTAAAGATCCTTAAAGTTTAGAAAATGCCTCAATTGCTATGTATATATTCAATTCGCTTCTCTCGTTCATCATCCTTAGCTGTTTCCAAATCACTCATTTCTAGTTTTCTCATAGAAAAGAAGATAATTTTTTTCTTAAAGGTATTCTTACAAAATCAACTTTACTGATTATAATCCGATTTAGTGATTGGAAATAAATTGAATGCAAATTCTAATGAAATACCTTCTAGTAGAATCTATTAGGAATCTTAATTCTTATATTAGTTATATTAGGAATCGAAAAAGAAGGTTTATTTTAAAAAAGTGAAGATTAAAGATTCGCCTGAATTGTAATAGGCGCTGACTGTTTAAGATATTCATCTTGGACGGGATAATTCGCTAAATTGACTGAATAATATTTATACCATTTCTTTTCGAGATCTTCCATCACTTTGGCTTGAAGGTCATCTGAAACTTTGACATTTACCCAAAAGACTTTTCCATCAACGGTTTTGATAATCTCGCCGTCTTTTACTAATACTTCGCCATCTTTAATTGTATAGGCTGCAGCGGTAAAGGCTTTCTCGATTTTCACAGGATCTTTCTCTTCAAGTCCTAGATTATAGATTGCAACATCACCATCTGCTCCGATTCCAAGATGTCCTTTGCCATAATCCGTCATTCCGAGGGCTTTAGCGCCTCCTGCCCTCGTTAAAATGCAAATCTCTTCTAGCGTGAGCTCTCGCGTAATATCTTTCAAAGTAGTTCGCTCAGTGGCCATTTTATGACTTTTCTCTAGTTCTGCATCTCGATATGGCTTGCTCATAAGCCAAGCAATGACCTTCGGATAGAAATAGAACGGTCCACCATTCGGATGATCTGTCGTCATGAAACACTGCCAAGGATTTTTGATGAGGAGCATAAGTTCTAAACCCATAGCCCACTGAATTGCATTAACGAATACTTGTCTACTAAAAATATACGGCACGACGCCGGAACCGCATTCTGCCTCAACGTCGCCATTTACCCATTTCATACCTGGCTTTTGTCCCCATGGCATGGTTGACCCAAGATGCTGTAGATTGAATTCCCATGGACCATCCCCTGTCATGGTGGTGGTATCTCCATAAATTACTTGCCCAACATCAAAAGTAATATGTGGATTTTTATCGAGATAATCCACAATCTCAGCAGCTCCCGATGCGAAATCTTTCCAGCCAGTCCCAGCATAGGCATTGAATTGGAGATGTGTAAAATGCATATTTACTTTTCGCCCAACACCACGTCCTTTGACGGCGTCAAAAATTTCACGTGTTAGATTTATGCACCCTGGGTGCCCCAAACCCGTCCCATGAACATGAATCGTGTGAGGGAGCCCCAATTTCTCATTTGCTTCTAGAAGTGAGATAATAATCTGCTTCGGGCTAACCTCCCAATGAAATACCATATCATCAATATTTTGGACATTCTTTCCCCATTTCCAATTCTCGACTCCGCCTGGATTCACGAGCTTCACTGCGAATCCTTTGGTCGCCCAGAGCATCCATGCAATAAACCCTGCTAACCCATCTATATCGCCATCTCTTACATAATCTAAGACAAACCAATTATTTCCGAAAACAGGGAAACTCGCTTTATCAATATTCGGCATGTCATTAAATTCTTCATGGGTATGTCTCGCCTTCAAAGGCGGTGTTGCAGGTTCAAATACCGTAGTCCATCCCATTTTTGAATAACGATATCCTGTAATAAAGGTGGACGGCACACTATACCCCACACCAGAATGTGTTAGAGCACCTTTCTTAACAATATCTTTCCGATGGTCTTCAGGACGCATAATCCGCCCGACATTAACCTTCGCACCACTTATATGTGAATGAAGGTCCACCCCACCAGGCATTACTACCATTCCACTTGCATCAATAATTTTTGCATCCTTAATTGAACTGACATCAACAATCTTGCCATCTTTAATGCCGATATCTAATTTTTCTCCATTTATCTTGTTAAGTGGGTCTATAACAAACCCATTTTTGATTATGAGCGGCTTCGCCATATGGATTTCCTCGCGCTAATTATCACAACTTTCATTAACGTTTCGTAAAATGTCTAATAAAGTTTGTAATTCAGTTATATAAATTCTACTGAAATTAAAAAGAGTGAAATAAAATAATTTAACGTTGCGAAAAAGTGAAAATTGCGCTCCCTATTATAATGATGAACGGCTCAATTAGAATACGAACTTCATAAATGATTCCAATGGCTTCTAAGGCGCTTCCAAGAAGTTTTGATCCAAAGAGAAAACCAACGACCATTACGAGTAACCCTGCTACGATTCCTAAGGCTCTTTTTCGAGGTTCTCCAGAAGATTTAACCGCTACATAAAGGTATAAAAAAATGATTATGGCGATAAACACGGGCAATGCGATTGTCATGACTAATTGAGGAATTTCGGTCGGAATTATGGCTAAAATTGATACAACTGACAAAATTAAGATCCCAATTCCAAGCATCGTAAATATATATTTTGTATGGACGAGATAGCGTTCAATACTGTAAAAAAGCCAAAGAGTACCCAAAATTCCCAACGAATAAGCAATTCCTACATAAATTGTATTCAAGAAAGTTTCTGTACTTTTTGTATTATAGACCTCTATATCTGATAACATAAAAAATACGCGTGTAAATATATAACAAATAAGAAATAACCCATATCCTAGAAAAATTTGCCGTTGCGCCGAATTAGGTTCTTTCTCGCGCATTTTATGAAATAGATAAAGCCCAAAAATTAACAAGGCACTAATCAAACATCCAATGAAAATCTCTCGTAAGAGAAAGATTTGGTACGATACTTCAAAAATTTCGGTCATCGCTATTCCCTAATGATTTTAAAATTATTAAGGTAATATCTACTTTATATTTATTTCTTTTTCATATGATATGATTTTTACCAAAATTCCACCTTTAATTGTGGAGTGATTGCTTTAAGTTTTTGGAAATGGAGATGATCAGTTGTGAGTAAAATAAGCTGCCTTTCAATAGCTATAGTTCCAATTAATAGATCAATTACAGGGATAGGCGTTCCTTTTTTATCCAAGGCAATTTTTAATTGGGCATATTTTTCTGCTTGTGCTATAGTTAAAGCAAGAATTCCATCTATTTTCGTGAAATAATTAATTATTAAATTCAAAATCTTTAATTGTGCATCTCGTTTTTTAGGATTAGAAATTTTATAGATTCCTTCAAATAACTCTGTTAAACTATAAACCGTTATAACCTTAGAACGATTTGAAGGTAGCTGAATATATTTCTTTACTATTGTCGGCATTTCTCTAAGAAGCCCAATAACAATGCTTGTATCTAATAGATAAGTCATTAATCTTCCTCAGATGTTAAATGGGTTGCCCTATTTTCTTGAATTTGCTTTTCCATTTTTTCCCAATATTCATCGTTATCTTTAAAAGCTCCTATTAATTTTAATAAAATGTCGTCTCTTTCAGATATTTCTTGGGAATTACATAATCTAAGTATTAAATTTGAATATGTTTCTCCCTTTCTTTTAAGTTTCTTTAATTTTTTATAAGCTTTTTCGTTTAATGATATCGTTTTTTGTGTCATATGATAATATTTAAGTTTAAAATATAAATAG
>SUPS01000154.1 GCA_005191415.1 Candidatus Helarchaeota ASGARD archaeon Hel_GB_A | reverse complement strand
AAGAATGTCCCCAGATGATGCGTTAGTACTTGTCCTCCCAATGTATCATATTTTCGGCCTTTCTGTTATGAATGCAATTTTAACTATCGGAGGGCGCCTTGATATGCTCCCTGGTTTTCTCGTACAGGATTGTCTCAAGATGCTATGTGATCCGAGGGTGACAAGCTTTGCAGCAGTGCCCGCAATGTATCATATTATGTTAAAACAACCTAATATTAAAGAATTCGTTGGAAAATTCAGTCCAAATCTGAAGGGGTTAATTAGTGGTGGTGCACCGCTTCCTATAGGACTTGCGAAACGAATGCAAGAAGTTTTTATCGATACAAATGGACGGCAAATTCCCATTTGTGAAGGATTTGGAACCACTGAAGATTCAGTTTATGGGGCAGTTAATCCATGGGATGGAAAAATTAAATTAGGAACGGTAGGGCTTCCAATGCCTGGTGGGAGAATTCTTTGTGTAGATGATGAGGGCAATCCCCTACCTCCTGGAGAACGAGGTGAAATTGTAGTTCAAAATCCTGGAGTTATGTTGGGCTATTTCAAAATGCCAGAAGAAACTGCGAAAGTTCTCAAACCAGTTAAAGGAGAAGAAGGAATCTGGTATTATACAGGCGATATTGGCGTGATTGATGAAGAAGGTTACGTTTCGATCGTAGATCGTAAGAAAGATTTGATAATTGTAGGGGGACGAAATGTCATTCCACGTGATGTCGAGGAAGTTCTCTTTAAACATCCGAAAATTAGTGATGCGACTGTAGTTGGCGCACCGCATGAAACGATGGGCGAAACTGTTCGAGCAATTATTGTATTAAAAGAAGGAGAAACAATGACTGAACAAGAAGTGAAAGATTGGGTTGCAGAACACATGGCAGATTATAAAGTTCCGCGAATTGTCGAATTTGTAGGGATGCTAAAGAAAACAGCTACCGGAAAAGTTCTTAAAAAAGACTATCGGGCAAGCTTTAAGGAAATTAAAGGTGATTAATTTCAAAAATCAATATTTTTTTGATAAATTCGAGAATCTTTGCAGTAAAGAAAGACGTTCTCGGTAATTAGAAAATTGATTCGATAAAATACGATACTTACAATCATCCCACTTTTTTCGAAATTCATAAAAGTATTCCGAAATTTCTAAGGGATCTCCGAAAATTACAATGTAATTCTGTATAATAGAGATTTGGATATCGATTGGGAAGAGTTCAAATATTCGCACATCTAGCCTTAAAGGGAATTGTCCCAATAATTCTCGTTGAAGTTGAATATTCTTTGCCTTGTCTTGTATTCGAGATAATACTGCAATATCGATATCTGATGTAGGGCGCATACCACCTTCAACCATCGAACCAAAGAGGATTACTTCATATTTCCCTTTTAAAGAACTTAGCTCCCTCCTTATCCATTTAAGACTGGGATATTTCACCTAAAATCTCCTCTATTATATCTAGCCATTTGAATAAGAGTTGTTTTATATTAGGAATGGAGTTTAATACGATTTCTTCTTCGACCTCATTATATCGATGGACTAATATATTTCGTAATCCATTCGCCCTTCTTAATTCTTCACCTAATTTAGGATCTATATTCCGTTTTTTAATTACTTCAGAAATGTTGGAAACATCATCTTTTACTGGAAGACCTAAATCTTTTACTATCATTGCAATTAGGTCTATCATTGCCTCAATCGATGTTTGAAGCCTATAAAATATCCCATCTTTCTCGAGATCATTTGTCGGTTTCAGAGGTATATCTTTAATCTTATCTATGATGTAATTTATTTTATCCCTATATCGTTTTAAACGTAATTCATCCATTATAGAATTCATTACTCTAATTCCTTAAAATACTTCCGAGCTATGTATAGATAGTCGCAATATATGATTATGAAAGTATCTGACAAAATTTACAACATTTTCCAGTAAAAATCTTATTTCCAAGATAACTTGAATCAGATAATTTATATCTGTCTTAACAATAACTTTTCCATATCAAAAATTAAATTGATTTGACAATTTCTAGTGAAAAGTTTATCAAAAACTAAATTTATTTTATGTAGAAGTCAATTGAAAACTTCTTTAAGGGATTTATTTTAGATTTATAAAACAAAATTAAATGAAATACAAATTGTTCTTAATTAAGATTTTATGGAATAAATTAAATGGTGAATAAAATGGGTGGTAAAATATTAATAACAGGAGCGAATGGCTCCTATGGAACTGCATTACGTAAGGTTGCAAAAGAATGGGGCTATGAAGTGTATAGTACAGACATTGTTGATATGAATGAGAAAAATTATATTAAAGCGGATATTACAGACCCCGATTCTATCAAGCCGTTAGGCGAATTAGGGGTCGAAGCTGTAATTCATACGGCGGGAGTTATTGATGTAACTAAAACAGAATTACATCAAAAGGTCCATATTGAAGGGACAAGCAATCTTATTGACCTATTCAAAGATACGGATTTAAAAGTCTTTGTTAGCGTCTCTTCTGCGGCAATTCATGGCGGTACAAAAGAAGATATTTTCATCACAGAGGAACATCCGCGCGTTCTCAAAGATAGTTATACAATAAGTAAAGCACAACAATACGATCTTACTTTAGAGAAGTTTGGAGATCGAAGCATTATCATTGAACCGGCTTTAGTCTACGATGAACGAAATCGATTTTTATTTAAGGAAATTGCAGAATTCATTGCATTAAATTTGCTCCCTGCACTACCAGATTATGGGAATTTTTGGGTAGGTATGGTTCATCCCCATGATTTGGCAACAGGGACTTTAATGGCAATTGAGCGCGCCGAATTTGGTGAAAGTTACATTATTTGTGATGATCATCCTTTGAAGCTTATTGATATAGCCACGATGGTAGCAAAAGCTACAAATGCGCGTATTCCAACACGGACTATTCGAATTGAGGTTCTCGATCGCCTTCTCGGAATGCTCGAAAGAGTTCAGCAAATGTTGCCAGCTCTTGAAGGAATGGAACCAATGGCATCAATTATGGAAGATATGAACATTGATTTGGCGAGTTTTCAGCTGCCAGTAGATCCTGAATATATGCGTACACACCATAAATTTTCATGTGCTAAATTAAAAGAAATTACAAAACGAAATGCTAAACAATGGCGTGTAAACGAATCTACATTAAAGAAATTCCCAGATGGTTGGAAACCTGAAATTGATCCACATGTTGAAATGCCAAAAGTCCTAAAATATTGGACAGAACAAGATCCTCCTATAATAAAGAAAAACGCCGAATATCCTGATGTCATTGAGTTTCTGTTTGATCGACTGGCGGGATTTTTCTGAGATTCCCATCCCAAAAACCTTGTTGATATGAAATACAATTGAGATGATACCTTGCCACAATATGGATATATTGGCAAATTATTACAAATCGATTTAAGTCAATCAAAAGTGAGCATAAAGACACTTCCAGAGGATCTTTTGCCATTTCTCGGTGGAGTCGGATTTGGCACGAAACTATTATACGATTTATTACCTGAAGGCACAAATCCCCTCGCCCCTGAAAATATTCTCATGTTTATGACTGGTCCTTTAACAGGTTCAGGCGCTGTCATGACGGGACGGCATGCCGCTATAGCAAAATCGCCACTTACCGGATTATTCGGTTATGCCATGTGTGGTGGTTTTTTCGGGTGGCAATTAAAAAGAGCGGGATTTGATGGGATTATCCTATTAGGAAAAGCCGAAAAACCGACCTATCTTCTTATCGAAGATGGAAACGTCGAATTCAGGGATGCTAGTTCTTTATGGGGGAAAGGTACCTATGCTATGAAAAAATTATTGGACGAAGAATTTAATAAAGCATACTTTGTCGGTATAGGTCCCGCCGGTGAGAATCAAGTGAGAATTGCGAATATAGTTGATAATGATGAACGCGTTCATGGGCGTACTGGTTTAGGAGCAGTAATGGGATCTAAAAATTTGAAAGTAATTATCGCGAAAGGGACTGGCACAATCCCACAGAAGGATCCTGATGCCGTGAAAGAGCTGAATCAAAAAATTACCAAAGAGACCCAGGAAAATTTGATGAAAAAAGTACTAGTAGACAATTACCGTAAATTTGGAACATCTTCATTATTCGGGCTCTCTGCCATTGGGCGGAATCTGGGAATTAAAAATTGGCAATTACGGACATGGAAAGACTATGTAAAGATTTCAGGACAACGTCTCAATAAAGAATATGTAACTAAAAATTACCATTGTTACAACTGCATAATTGGCTGTGGAAGACGAATCAAGGATCGGAAAGGTCCTGAATATGAAACCCTTGGGGCACTTGGAAGCCTTTGTCTCAATACAAATTTAGAATCAATCATTACAATGAATGAATTATGCGAGGACTTAGGAATGGATACCATTGCAACGGGTGGAATTCTTGCCTTTGCCATGGAGTGTTCAGAAAAAGGCTTAATTGATGAAAAAATTGGATGGGGCGATTCAGAAAAAATGATTGAACTTATAAAAGCTATGGCGCATCAATCAACCGAATTAGCGGTCATATTGAGTCAAGGGACGAAAAAAGCCTCTGAACAAATTCCAGGAAGTTCCGACTTTGCCTGCAATGTAAAAAATATGGAGATTCCCCTACATGATCCTCGCCTAGGAATGGACCTATTTTATGCCACCGCAAGTAGAGGTGCCGATCACCTACAAGGCGTTGCATTGACCCGTTTACTCGCGATCCCTGAATTAAAGACCAGTATGATAACCCCAAAAGAAAAGTTCTGCAAAATTTCACAAGATTATAACGCATTTCTCGATTCACTATGTATCTGTAAATTCGGTGTTGTCCCTCAAGGCCCTATTTCCGTCAGTCAAATGTTACAACAACTTTATAATGTTACAGGACTTAGCATGTCTCCTGAAACACTCCTAGAAACGGGAGAACGTATCTTTACCCTCCAACGCCTCTTCAATCTCCGTGAAGCAAAATTAACCTTTAAGGACGATATAGTCCCCACGCGTTTCCTCGAAAAAAATCCAGCACTCCCCAAAGAAGTGCGACGCTATTACCGATATAGAAAATGGGATCGCAACGGCATCCCTAAACCTGAGCTACTTCAGCGATTAGGCTTGAAATAACATCGGCATTTATCGACAGCATTTTCCCCATAATTTTTTTAATCTAAATTTTCTTTTAAACATGAAATAAAATTTGCAAACCACCGCTTACTCTTAGCTATACTCACACATTGTCTTAGAAAGGTCTCTCTAGTAATATTTAACTGTCATTTTTTTCAAACTTAAATTCCTCTTAAATCCATCTGAAGTTCTTTAAATTCTTCTAATGCTTCAGAACCGCTGAGGACCTCATAATCGATCATTGGTTTATCGTCACATCTGTACATCCTCACAATCTTTACTAGTTCAGAATTTGCTTCTAATAAAAACTGAAGAAATTCGAGACTATGGGTTGAAATAAAATATTGGAAATCTCCTTGAACAGCAGTTTGAATGATCTGATTGGCAACTAAACTCATATAACCTGGATGAAGATTATTTTCAGGCTCTTCCATAAGGATAACGCCTTTTTTTAGGTTAGCAATGGCAAATAATAAAGTTAATTGGGCAATAAATCCATCCCCCATAGATTCCAAAGGGATTGGTTTTTCTAATTCTTTAAGAAAAACAAGAAAATGATTATTGATTTCCCTAATATCTTCAAAATAGGTGATTCTTTCTTTGATAATATTAATGATTTCAAGTAACTTGCCATTTTTTGTTAAATTTTGATATAATTTCTTTAGATATTCAATTGTGGGATTTAATAAAAAGAGCGTGTTATTAAAAAGCATATCGCTTTTCATTTCTGAGGAGCGAATTAAATCTTCTATTTGAATGTAGTAGAAAAAAGGTTTAATATGAAAATCCATTTTTC
Source organism: Candidatus Helarchaeota ASGARD archaeon Hel_GB_A (assembly GCA_005191415.1). Taxonomy (GTDB): domain Archaea; phylum Asgardarchaeota; class Lokiarchaeia; order Helarchaeales; family HEL-GB-A; genus HEL-GB-A. The sequence continues at coordinate 3,665 of SUPS01000154.1, read as the reverse complement.
TGAAAAAATTTCGTAAATTTTTTGAAAGACTTTTAAAAAATTTAGTTAATCTTTCCGTTTTACCTATAAAAGCGATCTTTGCAGTATCATTTAGTAAATCATAAAAACCAACGTAACTTTTAAATTCTTTCCATAAGTTATCTTTTAACCAATTAAATGACTCATTGAGTATTTCGTTTAAAGATTCCCTTTGTTGTTCAAAGGATTCCTTAATTTGTTCAGACCTCTCTTGTAAATATGTATTTATTCTGGTATCAAATGTTGTAAAAATCCTTTCAAGATAGGAATCTATTGTAGCGAATGCTAATGATCTAAAATTTTCTGGAAGATCATTGATAGTTCTTGTTATTTGTAATTTCATCTTAATATTTTCGCCCGTTATAGCGATATTAGCATATGGCTTACCCATTTTAATCATCATGTTTGCATAGTCCCATCCTCCGCGCTTTTCAGTTAATAATTGTAAGAGATCTGTTCCGAGAGAATCGAACCAAGATGCCCCTCCACTTACCACTAAAGATATGGCTTCTAATAAAGCAGATTTACCGGTATTATTTCGTCCAACTAAGACCGTAATTGGTGTTATCTCTTGTAGTTTTATTTCATTTAAACACCGAAAATTTTGTATTGTAATAGAATTAATCTTCATTAAGTCCTCACGACCAGTAAATTCAGAGAAATATCATATTCCTAAAATAATTAATTTTTCTTGATCTTTTATACTTTTTCAGATATAATTGAATGGGCAATTAAAATTTATTCTTTTGTGAATAATGCAAAGATTCGGGAACCTATATTAGAATGAGTGGATTGTGCTGCAAGGATTATTGTTAAAATCATAAAAAATAAAGTTAATTGGGGAATTAAGAATCCAAATCCATAGGCTCCAAAAAAGCCACAAATTAAAATGATTCCGCAAAAAATTGCATCTTTGAGAAAGGTCTTTCGAGATTTCCAATCAGTACTTTCAATTGCCAAGGTCATAAGAAAACCCATTCCAAGGAGTCCAAAGGGAAGGAGATATAACACGAGCGTTATTGAAAACATTTCAACGATTTTATCGTAAAAAGGGAACCCAAAAATAGTATCGCCTAAGCGTTCAAAAATATTCATAGTATAAAATTTTTCTTCATGGTTAAACATAATTTGAGGATCTGTCCAATTTATCCGATAATAGTAATGCGGGTCTGTTTTATTTGGTCCGAGAAAGACACATGTATACCAATGATAAGGAGTTTCACAGCAATAAGCATCATAACCCATAAAAATAAAGAAAGATACCATCACAACGGTACGAGATTGGCAATCACCTTTCCCATGGGAAATCGCTTCATGAGCACTCGCGGTATAATCAATCACACCATAGACATCAGGGATTAGATGATATTCAATGACTTCGTTAAGAATATACTCAGTCATATTCTCGAGGCGTTGGTCATCAGTCATGTTATTGTAGAAATAAGACGGCGTAATGCCGTAAGTCTCATTGAGGTAGGCCCAAAGATACGCTGAGCCGTTTAATTGCTGTACTAAAGGATCGTTTGGTTGAATAACGCGTGAAGTATCAATATGGCGGGCAATTTGTTCAGGCCAATAGAGAGGATTTGAAATCAGTAGAAAGAAAAACAAAAACATCGCAATTGATAGTTTACTTAGGCCAGGCCATAATTTTTTCTTTGAGAATCGAAGGCAAGAAAATCCCATAAGCAAAGTAATTAATAGAAGCCCTGATATAAAGGCGTAAAAAATGGCAATAAGAAAGATATAGAAAGAGAGGAGAGGAATGCCTACGAAAAGGAAAAATCTTTTCCAATTGACCATAATAATGCAACCATCGTTCCATTATAAAAATTTTATTAACAGATTAAGAAAGGATCCGAAAATTTCTTCCAATAATTGAATTCACTTTTCTTTTTAGAAATTTCTATTATTCGTAAGGATTTAATTTTAAAAATAGCGAATTTGTAAAGAAATGGATAAAAAAGAAGGAAACGAATTGAGGAAAATAATAGCATAGGGCGTAATTTTTCAGTAAAAATAGACTTTTTCTATGTTTTTCTTAGTGTAAGATGGGCTTTCGCAAAAATATATAAATAAGTTTAGATCATTAAAGACAAAATAAAAAAAATGAGCTGAAGTAATATGGCGAAATCTCCCTTTAAAAAAATGTTTGATGTAAAGGCGGATAATTATCCTAAAGACCGCATTTCGGTTGTATATGGAAATATTAAACGAACTTGGAAAGAAGAGAAAAAACGGATAAATAAGCTTGCTTATTTTTTGAAAAAGAAATTAAAAGTTAAGAAAGGTGATCATGTAGCAATTCTTTTCCATAATCGTCCAGAATTTTTAGAAGCAAATTTAGCGCTTCAAGCATTAGGAGCAGTTCCAGTGCCTGTCAATTATCGATATGTAAAATCTGAGTTAGAATTTCTTTTAAATAACTCAGATTCGATTGGATTAATTTTTGAGGGCGAATTACTAGATTTGGTTTTAAAAACAAAACCTGATGCCCCTAAAGTTCGATTTTATATGTGTGCACGAGCACCAGATCAAACCTTGCCCGAGGGAATGTATGATTATGAAATGGCTATAAAGGAGGGTAAAAATAAAAATATTAAAGCGAAGGTAGATTGGGATGATGTTTGTGTTATTATTTATACAGGAGGGACCACTGGAAGGCCGAAAGGAGTTATGCTTTCATATGAGAATATGATTGTTAATCAAGAAGCCACTATTAATCTCCTCATTTCATTCTTACCTAAGGTAAAGGATATAGATTACCCAAAATATGCACGAAGTGAAGGACAACGCAAATTACTTGGCGTACTTAACATGTTCATAGGGCAAATGTATCAAAAATTATTCACAGACCCAGAAGATCGAAAAATTATTGTTTTTGAGCTCCCTACAAAAGAAGGTGCAGTTCCAGTTCCACCACTCAGCTTACGGCAAGTGGAGGGCAAATTAAAAATGTTTGTAGGGAAGGCAGAAAATTATGATGTTTTGTTTAAAGGAACACTTATAGACCAAATCAGGGATTTAGTAAATCTCCTCCCAAAAGCTTACAGTAAAAAAGGTAAACTCTCATTATTTCCGAAATTAATCTGGAAATTCCTCTTAGGAGGTGTAAAAATGGAGGGCTCATTTAAGGATCGGATTAATATCATTAAATCTCTTGGAGCTAAGCCAGAAAATGAAAAAATAACCGTTATGTTATTAACGCCTCCTATGTTTCATCTCGCAGCATATGCTCTTTTTATCTTAAATTGGTTAATATCAGGTGCAATTCTCGTATTTCCTGAGAGCCCCAGCTTTAATCCAGCGCAGATTATTCAGACAATGGAGGAAAATGGGGTAACATGGACATTCTTTGTACCTACTCAATGGAAATGGATAACCGATTACTTAGATAAAGAAAAACCAGATTTCCGATTAAAGAGTTTAGAAGTTGCCTTCTCAGGTGCGGCTCTGTTACATGCTAAGTATAAGAAGAAAATTTTGAAATATTTCCCAAATACGTTACTTTTAGACGTTTTCGGCCAAACAGAAATGGCTCCAGCTGCAAGTGTTAAGATCGATGGAGAAGAATCAACCATCCGGGATAGATCCGTTGGAAAAGTGGTTCCAAATATTGAAATTAAAATTATAGATGAAGAAGGCAA
>SUPS01000153.1 GCA_005191415.1 Candidatus Helarchaeota ASGARD archaeon Hel_GB_A | reverse complement strand
CCAAAAGAAATTTTTAAAAAAGGAATTTCCTACTTTTTCTCTTTCATGGATAATTCCCTTTCCAATTCTTCAATTTTTTTGGTTATATTTTGTAGAATTTTTGTTAATTGTTTCTGCATGGATTTTAATTGCATTAGAAATTTATCTTTCGGGATATTCTTTGAAATTTTATTAAGGATTTGAAGAGGGGATATTCTACCTGAGAGAAATTCTTCTGCAAAGAGGCTAGGATCTACTTGAATTGGTGCCAAATTTATGATTATCTTCCTAAGATTATTTAGACGCTTTTTTCCCTTTTCATTAATTTTATAAATGTTCTGGGCTCGCCCCTTAACTACTATACTCTCCGCATCGATGAGTTTTTTTATTTTAAGGTCTTTAAAGGCGCGGTACACCATGCTTTGAGAAAATCCAGAATAAATCTTTTGTGTATCACTGTTTACCTGTTGCATAATAATATTATTCATAGCTTTCCGCAATTTATAACCAGAAATACCATCAGGATATTTACTGAGCTCATTTAAAAATACATATTCTACGAAAAGCTTGTGAATTGGCATTGGGGTGTGAATATCCATAGGGGAATCCTTCATCTTCAAATTTTTTTAAAAAGGTTTATATACTCATTATGGTGATATAGTCAATATGGACATATTCACATTTCGAACATACCTTCAAAATGATAATAATTAAACGCCTATAAAAATGTGTCTGTTGGTTGAGAAAATTGGCTACGAATATCATAGAAGTTAAAAATCTGACTAAGATCTTCGATGTCGGAACAAATCAAGTTGAAGCAGTGAAAGGAATCTCGTTTTCTGTAAGAGAAGGTGAGATATTTGGCTTTTTAGGTCCTAATGGAGCTGGTAAAACTACCACTTTAAATATGTTATCGACTTTATTGTTTCCTACTTCTGGAACCGCGAAAGTTGCGGGCTATGACATTAATAATGAGCCAGATATGGTACGAAAAAATATCGGAATGGTGTTCCAAGAAATGAGCTTAGATATAGACCTTACCGGTAAAGAGAACCTTGAACTCCATGCAATAATGTATGGTGTTGATAAGAAAACAAGAAATCAACGAATAATGGAAATGCTTGAAATCGTGCAATTAACCGATAAAGCGAATATCTTAGTTAAGAACTATTCTGGTGGTATGAAAAGGCGCCTTGAAATAGCAAGAGGGCTTCTACACTATCCAAAATGCCTATTCCTTGATGAACCCACACTAGGACTTGATCCACAAACCAGGAGAAGCATTTGGGATCATATTAAAAAACTGAATGAAGAGTACGGAATCACTATCATTCTTACAACTCATTATATGGAGGAAGCTGATGCGCTATGCGATAGAATTTGTATTATTGACCATGGTGAAATCATTGCTCTTGATACAAGTGAGAATCTCAAAGGACACCTGAAAGGGGATACCATTTCTCTCGAATTTGAGAATTTTAAAGCTTTAAAGAAGTTTGAGGCGAAGATTAAGGACTTTGCAGGAATTCATGCAATTAAAATCATCACCCCAAAGACAAATATGCGCCAGATGTTATCGAAAATGGCTGCGATACGTGCTCAGATGAGTGGTGGCAAAAAACCACCCGCTATAATGATGGACCCTGCAAAACATGATGCCATGTCGAAAATGATGAGGTCTCTGCCAACGAAAATGAACATTATAATTGAGAATGGTAGTGAGAAGGTCGCTTCGTTAATAAAGATTGCAAATGATTCAGGAATTAAAATTAAATCCTTGACAATAAAACAACCTAGTTTGGAAGAAGTATTTATCCATTATACGGGTCGAAGCATTCGCGATGAAAATGGGAGCAGAGGTGCAACAATGCGTGAAATAATGCAACGTCGGATGAGGAGTGTTATGTGAAAAAGGTGATATTATGAATAAAATTGATATTAATTTCACAGTTTCATTCGCACTAGCAAAACGCGAGTTTATTAAGTATTTAAGGAATAAATCCAGAGTTATAACTTCAATTTTTCAAAGCCTGATGTTCCTTTTTATTTTTGGATTTGCAATCGGAAATCAAGCTCTGGTTTCCGCTGGAATTATACCACAAGCGATTTTATTTGCGGGAATTTTTTCAGGTGTTTCGATTGTAATGGACCGAATGTTGGGATTTTTCAAAGAAATAATGGTCGCCCCTATTAGTAGAACTACAATAACGATTGGACGCGCTATCGGTGGGACTCTAGTCGCTAGCATACAAGGTATCATACTGATAACTTTAACCTCAATATTTGGTGCTTTTGGATATGAACCATTGCTTTTTCTGAAAATTCTAGCCGCGATTCCCATAATTTTCTTAACAGCATTTCTCACCACGAGTCTTGGTAATCTTATCTCTACTCGAATGAAGGACTTCCATCAAATGCAATTTATAATGACCTTTTTAATTATGCCATTATTCTTTACATCTGGGGCAATTATCGATTTTGTAGGTACTCCATTCTTCAATTTTACACTAATAAATCCAATGACTTATTGTGTAGATGCAATGCGCCATATTATGCTTGCTGGTAATCCAACAATCTCTGTCGGATTACCGCTATACGTAGATATACTCGCCATTCTTGCTTTTAGTTTAGCATTCATTATTCTTTCTGCGTACATTTTTAGGAAATCTGAATCTGTTTGATGGAGATATCTTTAGCGAGACGGAAATTTAATTTCCATTCTTTATTTATCTCATATGTTCAATTAAAGAAAGTCTAAGCGTATGAATTCATGTTCAAGGCAGATAATTTTAATAAAAATTTTATGATTTTTGAATTTTAATTCAAATTTTTTCGATTATTACTTTAAGAATGAAAGCTCTCCTCTTTTGTTAATGGAGATAAACATTTATTTACAAAAGATGATAAATATTCACAAAATACTTACCTACCTAATAGCTTTCTAAGTAATTTTTAATTAGATTAAATCGGGATTTCAGATGTCAGATTCTAAAGCAGGAGAGCGGAAATTGTTATTTTTAGTGGATGGTGCTAAGGGACATACTGGATCCTTTTTGGTTCGCGAACTTCTAACAACCTATCAAGATTGCAGGATAATAGCAACAGATTTGCCAGATACTTCTCGTGAAGAGGTAATGACAAAAGAGAAAGTATTTAGAACGGATATAGGCAGTTCACATGAATTTTTGAAAGACCCCCGAGTCGAATTCATACCCTCTGATTTAACCAAACCTGAAACTCTTAATTCGATCCTTGAAAACAGAATTTTCGACGTTATTTTTCATCCAGCAAGTCTTTACGATTATTTTGCGGAGCTCAAATTACTAAGAAAAATTAATGTCGAAGGCACGGAAAATCTCCTCAAGCTTATCGTTAAAACGCAGGATCTTGACAGATTGCGATTTATACATTGGAGTACTTGCGGTGTCTATGGCGAACCGAAGTATAAAAAGGATACAAAGGGATATCCCATCCCCGCCAACGAGAATTCTCCATATAATCCTTCGAATGACTATAGTATTTCCAAAATGGAACAAGAACTGGTGGTAAAAGAGTACTATGAAGAACATGGTGTAAAAATTACAATTATTCGTCCTGCCCCAATTTATGGTCCTGAAGATACGTATGGGGGGCTCCATATCATGCAAACCTTGACTAAGACAGGATTCTCCATTTTAGCGCATATCTATCCAAAAAAGAAGCGTCTTGCATTACCCTTGATTCATGTGAAAGATCTCGTTCGAGCTGCCATTTTTTTAGCAGAAAGAGATGAAGCTATCGGTGAAGTTTATAATGTAATTGCCGATGTTTTCGAACAAGATGAAGTTCTAGAATATATCTATCGTTTGTTAGGTGTTAAATATTATAATATTCCCATTTGGTGGCCACTTTATAAGTTATTTACCAAAATTTTATTTGCAATTGCTGCCTGGAAACAGAATCAAGCTAAAAAGCAAGGAATTCGCCCCAAATTCGATCTTCCAATGGTAGGTTATTTGAAGCAAAATTTCCGTTTTTCTAATGAGAAATTAAAGGCGTTAGGCTTCAAATTTCTCTATCCTGGCTATGAACGAGGTATTAAAGAAGTTTTTGACTGGTATATTGAGCATAGATGGGTGGAGCGTGAGACTGTAAAATGGGATTCATAGATTCGGTTCTTCTATTATTTATTTTAGGTTGGATATCCAGTTATTTGTATAAGAGATACTTACGAAAAAGGAATAAGGATTGGCTCTTCTTTTTGGGGGCTATAATACTCATTTGCTTCTGGCTTATTGATATATTGCTATATATTGGTGTTATCGATATGATCTGGCTAAATACGATTCCATGGGTCAATATACCTTTAAATGTGCCTAGTGGGCAGTATTATCTTTGGAATTCCTTTTTAATAATTGGAATTGACTTCCACCTCCTCCCCACTGCTGAAATGTTTTCAATTGCAATCCTTATTTTGCTTTCGTATCCTCTTTGGTTGAAAGCAGGTATGAAAGTTGGTCGAATTTTACATGGTTACTACACACATGAAGAGGGAATCATCTGGTTATTAAAATCTCGCAAAACACCTAATAAAACCTAGAATTGGGAAATTGAAAAGGATTAACACCCAAAAACAATTTTTTTTTGTTTTTATTTAATTTTTCTTGCTGAATTTGTTGATAGATTCGAAAAATGCTTTCAATATCCTTAGAAACACTCTTAAAAAAGAATCTCAATCGAAAATAATATTTCAAATCGGCATTTAATCCCCGAGAATTCAATTTATTATAAAGGTCTCTCGCTACTCTATGTCCAAAAGAATCAAAATCAGTTAAAATGATAATTTTCTTAAATGAAGCTGAAATATCCGCGATCTCTGCCATACTTCGTCCTTGAAAATGCAAAATATTCTTCTTTATCCCTAAATTTTGAAGAGCCTGAAGGTCCTTTCTTCCTTCAACAATAATCAAAGTAGTTTCTATTTCCGATTCCCTTTTAAGATCTCCAATAAGTTTTTGGATAGCATCAAACTGGTCTGAAACGAGTTGCATTTCGGTAATCCTTATTTCAATAATCCTTCTTTCACGAACGTGTAGGCATCTACGTGTGTGAGAAGTTCGAGGTGTGAAAGTCCTTTTACTTCACAATTTTGTACATAACTACTTTCCGTTTTAAACTTAGCATTTTCTACGGGTTGGATCGCCTCATCGGCAGATGACCAAATTGCTGTATAGTAAATAGTTCCAGTGGTCTCCACTGGTAAATTTAGTTGGTCTAAAAACCCGCTATTAGGCTGAAGATGCTCTAAATTTTTTCCCTCTCCTAGGAAATTGATTGTAGTACCATAATGAGGTGTTCCGAGGGAGACATAATGCTTTACGGAGTTAATTCCTCCTAGAAATTTTATATAATAGCGAGCAACAAGCCCTGCAATGCTATGGCAAAGCAGATCAACATGAGTAGCATTTGTTTTAATCTTAATATCTTCAACGGTGTGCTGTATCTCCTCAGCCGCCTTCTCTAAATCGTTTACATCATGATGCTTGAGATTTAACGTAAAGACATTCCATCCATCAATTTTCAAACGGTTTTCTAAGACAATAAAATGATTTGAGGTCCCAACCCAACCGGTTATAAATAAAATCGGCTTTTTTTCACTTCTAACGGACATCTATTTTTAATCCCCCCAATTATCACTTTCAGAAGGTCGTTTCAGTTGCATTTCATGGAATACTTCTCGCTGGATTAAATATCGAAGAATCTCATTAGTGCCTGCAACGATGGAGGAAAGCCGGGAGCCGCGGAAAATACGCTCAGTCACATAGGCTTGAGAGCCGTCTGGTAGTAGAAACTTTCCACTTTTTTCATCCCACTCGCCTTTCATATAACCCAATCCACCGCAAATTTGGAGTGCTGTATGTGCGCATTCAAAAGCAATATCAGATGCATAAACTTTTGCAATTGCGCTGATCTTTGAAGCATTTAACCCCGCATCTATGGTACATGCCGCTTGATAGACAATATTTCTTGCTGTTTCTAATTTGATGGCCATATCTGCAATTTGGAAACTAATCGCTTCAAAATTTCGTATTGGTTTTTTAAATTGGATCCGTTTGTTAGCATGCCGTGCGGCAATCTCAAGAGCGCGCCGGGCTAATCCTGTTGCTCCCGCTGCTGCCAAAGTGCGTTCGCTATCTAGTTCATCTAAAAGAATCTTAGTTCCCATTCCTTCCTTGCCTAATAGGTTCTCTTTTGGAACTTTCATGTTATTGAATTTCATATAGGTGTTTTTAAGCCCATATACGCCCATTAAATTGAAATCACGCACAATTTCTAAGCCTTCGAAATCTTTCTCCACAATGAAACAACTCATCCCTACATGTCCTGGCACTGAGGGATCCGTAATTGCCCAGAGGGTAATAATATCCGCTTCTGATCCGTTTGTAATGAAGCGTTTTTCCCCATTGATAATATAATCCCCATTAGCATCCTTTTTTGCAATTGTACGCATTGATCCAATAACATCGCTTCCAGCGCCTGGTTCTGTCATGCCGATTGCCCCAATGCTATCTCCTGACAAAATTCCGGGCAGATATTTTTTAATTTGTTCTTCTGATCCAAATCGCATAATGGGGATTGAACAGAAAATTGAACAATCCAACGCTGCAGTCAAAGCTCGCATACACCATGAAATCTCGTCCGCTAAAATAATCCCAAATTTTATTCCTTTTTCTGTACCACCAATTGATTTAGGGAAAAGAACTTTAAGGTAGCCACGATTACCCATTTCTTTAAACAAATGTCGTGGAAATAATTTCTCGTGTTCTACTCGATCTGCTTCGGGATACACCTTTTCTAAAACCCATTTACGTACTTCTTTTCTAAACTTCGTTTCTTCTTCACTTTCTAATACATTACGTGTAGGATAGAACATATAATCTATTGCCACTATTATCCAACCTTCAACTTTTCGTTTTCACAAAATTTAGTTTAAACGCTTTTACAAATTAACGATATTAAATAATCTTCATGTGGAATCCATAAAAAAATATTTTACTCCCATAAAAAGTTAGTTTTAAAATTAATACATTTAATTTATTTAATGACAAAAAATTATTGCGTAAAAAGAAGTGATTAGTTCAAATGATGGACGATTTATTTAAAAATGCCTCTTTTGAAGAAAAAATGAAAATGATCTATAGCAAAATGTCTGAGAAACAAAAGAGGGAGAGCCGAGAACAAATAATGTACATGTGTAAGGATTATTGCGGGAGATGTCCAACTTATAAAGGGGCTGGGGAAAAGAATCTTGCTTTTTGTATGGAAGGAAAGAGTTCTTTAATCAGAGAGAAAAAAGGTTGTTTATGCAAAGAATGTCCAATCTCTAAAATGATGAGTCTTCGCTGGAGTTATTATTGTATTAATGGTCGTGCATTAGAACTTTCCCAATCTGAAAAGAATTCTCTTTAATTACCTAAATATTTAGTTAAATCAACACGACAAATCTGGGCAAACGGACAGGTTTCACATCTTATGATTTCAATTTTCACAAATTTATCAAATAGGATTTCCGTTTGGCGTTCTCGTGTTCCACAATGAGGATCATATTTAGGGCATTCATATATGGTAGTAGCCACTCCTTTACGTTGAGATTCTCGAGTACTTTCGATATGTTCTATAGCTTCTGCTAAATTATATTGAACGTATTCATCTGGTTCTTGGGATTTTATGCGATTTAAGACGGAAATAGAATCTGGTCGTTCAAATTTCCCAATTGCCCATGCGGCATGAGCTCGAACTTCGGGATCCTCATCATGCATTAATAAGTCAATGAATAAATCGTATGTTTTGTCTACACACAATTTGCCTAATGCCCACGTTGCAAGGGCTCGAATTTCATCATTTTTGTGTTTTAAAAAAGGAATAATTTCATCAACTGCTTCTTTTGCTTGACGCCGTCCTAACGCATCAAGTGATTCGATAACTATCTTTTCATTGTGATGCCTTAACAATTGAATTAAAGTCTTCGAAGGAGCAATTCGCGAAAGCGTCCATAAAATGGCTTCAATTATATCTGAATCTTGTTCCGTATCTAACAAAGCGAGCAAATGGGGAACTGCCCTTACATCTCCCAAATCGCCTAATTGTTCTAAAGCGGATTTTAATAATTTAGTATCCCTTTTCCTTAGAATTGAAATAAGTTCCTCAAATTTCGCCATTAATCAAGAAAATAACTAATACTGTTTATTATTTTTATGTTCAAAAAATAAGTCTATAAAAAATGGGAGATATGTGGATTTTAATATTCTTTCTGAAGGTATTGATTATTCTGCTTTTATTTCAGGGGCAATAACTTTTTGTGGAAGAGTTTTGATTATTTCTTCAGCTTCTGTCATAATTGAGTCAAAGAGCTCCTTTACTTTAGGAATGCTATGGATTCTGCCGGTGACAACACCACCAAGAATAATGGAATTATCCTCATCACCATCAAATAAGTTTGCTAAACCATCCATTTCAAGTCTCATAATCGCCATATTTGATCCGACAGGGATCCCTTTGAATAACTTGCCGCCTTCTAATTTAATAGTTTCATCTACAATTTTAAGCGACTGTGAGTTTCGTAAGAATCGCATTGGTCCGAATAAACCACGTCCCACGAGCGTATCTTGTTCTGTTCTTTTTACAATTGCTTCTTTCCACATTTGTTCGAAATCAGATTCCTGGGTTGCAATCATTCGCGTTCCCATTTGAATACCAACGGCACCCATTGCGAGAGCAGCGGCTAGACTCACTCCATCACACATACCTCCACCGGCAACCACTGGCTTATTGACTTGTTTTACTACTTCTGGAATCAACACGATCGTCGAAATGTCGCGCCATGCACAATGGGCACCTCCTTCGCGTCCAGTCGCGATGATAAAATCTACATCTGCCCTTTCAGCTCGTTTTGCATGTTGAACCGCGGGCACTACATGTGCCCATTTTACACCAGGCATTTCTTCTTTTATTGCGCGCTTTATTTTCTTGGATCCCTTTTCTGCTGCATTTACCGCCCATGGTAGCGGATCTCCAGCCGATGTAATTATTAATCTTAACTTTTTTCTCACTTCTTCTGATTCATTATATGCTTCGATAGTACCTTTAATTAATCGAGTTGCAACCGTTATAAATTCGCTTGAGACAGGAACATTAACACCAAAAACAGCATCGGGGGCATCTTTTAATTCTTCTATCATATTAAAGATAGATTGTTTAATGAGATCTTTTGGTCTTCCCTTCCCGAATACTTTTGTCGCAGCCTCAGGGGTTGCAGAGGATAAACCTGCTCCCATTCCAATTGTTGAAATAATCCCAACGCCACCCGCTTTCGCTGCCGCGGCACATAATTTAAAAGTTGAATAAGGTCCCATACCTGCTTGAATAATTGGGTATTTTGTTCCTAACATCTCTTGAAACTTCGTTCTAATCATAAATCTCCACTCAGCTACCTTATATCATAATTATGACTAACCAATATTGAAAGGGAATATAAATTTAATTATCCTCAACGATTTAGTGATAATTTAACCATATAAACAGATATTTTTATTAATAATTCAAAAGAAAAAGCAATT
>SUPS01000152.1 GCA_005191415.1 Candidatus Helarchaeota ASGARD archaeon Hel_GB_A | reverse complement strand
AAATTGGGGTTTGGGTTGAAAGACCTGTACCTCTGTGAGAATCCCCCTAGCGAGAACCCATTTCAGGTGATTTATCGCGATGCATTCCGAGAATGGGCGATCCTGCCGCAATGCCCCTCGAAAGGGCTCTCGAAACTCTATCCAAAATTTTACACGACGTGGGAGCGTCGTAAATATCAAAGTTTAGGAGGTGAGCACCAGAGCTTCGCCGAATTGCTCTGCACCATTGGCAGCTGGACCGTTGCCCTGGCGACCCTCGAAGAATTCATGGCATTCCGCCCATAATCCCGTCCGACGGTAAAGAACCAGTTAGTTTTGAAATTCAAGGATTTAACAGAACCATTCCCTAGGGGATGGTTTCTGGTGAGAAATTCTTGGAAGTCCAAGGCGTAAAAACAGCTATCTCGCACTGCATGGTATTGAGAATAAGCCAGTTTTACGATGCGTTTAAAAAGGCTAGTGGCGAGAAGCTTTTAAAGTGCCTTGGACAATGTATGGTATAGATAAATAAACCTTTAAAAAAGGAGGATTATTAGAAATTGGTGAAAATAAGTAAAGAACGTTTCTTAAAGCTCTTACCTGAGAGTTATCGAGAACCGTACGAGAAAGGATGGGCGCATAACTATTGCGTCGAGCCGGAAGAAGTCGTGAAGCAGTATAATTTTTCTTCAAATCTCAATTTTGCGGATACTACTTGCCGAGATGGAGAACAACAAGTTGGAGTTGTTTTTACACCTGAACAGAAGCTCGATATTGTGAATACGATTGCAGATGCGGGAATCACGTTAATTGAAGTTGGCTACCCTGGTGTTTCCAAGGAAGAAGAACGGTCTTGTAAAATGATTACCGAGAACGCTCCGAAGGCGTTATGTTTCGTAATGGCGCGGGCGAACAAGAATGACATTGATGCTGCCCTCCGCGCTGATGCAAGGATGGTTGATTTATTTACAAGTTGCTCTGAGTATCATATTCGGAAAAAATTGGGCATGACTCCTGAGGAAAATATCGAACATTATCTTGAAATGCTAGATTATGCAACTGATCATGGGTTAGGCATTGTTTTCGGAATGGAAGACATCTCGCGGAGTGATATTGATTATTATGTAAAGATTATCAAAACGGTTCATGAGCGGGCTGGTGATAAATGGATGGGTACAGGCATTTCTGATACCGTCAGCATGTTCAATCCAAAATCGGCGGCATGGTTTTATAAGGAAGTTTCTTCTCGATTAGGTGGGCTGGCACTAGGAATGCATTTTCACAACGATTTTGGGTTAGCCGTTGCAAATACGCTTGCTTGTTTAGAAGTAGGGGCTCCCGCAGCGCAGGGTACAATTCTTGGTATTGGAGAGCGATGTGGAAACACCCCTATCGAAGAAGTCATCGTCGCCTTACGCGTTTTATATGGATTGAAACTTCGCCAAATCAATTTCGAGAAATTGATGGAAGCTTGTGAAAAAGTATCTCGTTATGCAGGTATTCCTATTCCGGTAAATAAACCAATAGCGGGAATGAATGCGTTCCGTCATGAAAGTGGAATTCATGCGCATGGCGTTTTAGCTCATCCCCACATCTATGAAGCGATACCTCACGACTTACTTGGACGAAAATCTGAATTCGCATTCGGGAAATTCTCGGGAACCGCCGTAGTCTTAGAAGAAGTCCTAACTCCGTACGGTATCAAACCAAACAAAGAACAACTTCGTGAAATTGTGCTCAAAGTAAAAGATAAACAGGAAAAACGAGAAGCTGAGAAACAGAAAATAAAAGATGAATTTGTCCAAAACTATTACGATTACATGCGGCGTATGAGTTTAACTCTGGAAGAAATTATCGAAATAGCGAATGAAGTCATGAATAAATAATACTCACATCTTTTTTTATTAAATTTTCAAATTAAAGATTTTTTTTCTTTAATTCCTGAAGGTTTTTTTGTTTCCATTAAACTTGGACATCCCCGGATGTCCAAGTTTGGCATAGTTTATATCATCTGATAGAAGTTGTGAAAGATGGCGAAGCAAAAAGGAAAAATTGACTGGGAAAACAGTGAGATGATAGCTCAAAATAAAGAACCCCCTCACTGCACGCTGATTCCTTATCCGACACGAGAGACTGCATTGAAGGGGCTCGTAGAAGAATCTGAATACTATATATCGTTGAATGGACGTTGGAAATTCAACTGGGTTAAGAAACCAGCGGATCGACCCATTGATTTCTGGAAGCCTGATTATGATGTAAGTGATTGGGACGAGATTCCCGTTCCCAGTAATTGGCAGATGCATGGATATGGCATCCCCATTTACACCAACTATCGCTATTCTAAGAGCATCAAAACATGGAGAATTCCTCGAATTGATCATAAGTATAATCCCGTAGGGTCCTATTGGACAGAATTTAAAATTCCCGAAACTTGGAATGATCGCCAAATTTTCATTCATTTCGCAGGTGTCAAATCCGCATTTTACTTATGGGTAACTGGTAAAAAAGTTGGATACAGCCAAGGTAGTATGACACCTGCAGAATTTAATATCACCCCCTATATACAATCGGGTAAAAACTTACTTGCTGTTGAGGTATATCGCTGGTCAGATGGGTCTTATCTTGAAGATCAGGATATGTGGCGCTTTAGTGGGATCTATCGAGATGTATTCCTTTTTTCTACTCCTATTGTTCATATTAGAGATTTTTTTGCATATTGTGAATTAGATGCTAATTACATTGATGCAAAATTACATGTACGTGCCAAAATTCGGAATTATAGTGAACTAGATCAAAAAGATTATACCTTAGAATTGATACTACTCGACCCAGGAAAACAAATTGTGGGATCAGATCCTTTAACAAAGAAAAAGATTACAATTAAAGCAAAGGCTGAAGAAGTAGTTGAATTAACGGCTGATATCAAAAATCCAAGGAAATGGACTGCTGAAACTCCTTTATTATATGATATTTTATTAGAATTAAAGAACTCTGAGAATAAAATAATTGAGGTTGAACATTGTCGGTTTGGGTTTCGGACCGTTGAAATCAAAAATCGCCAAATTTTAGTCAATGGGAAACGAATTTTTATTAAAGGTGTAAATCGTCACGAGCATGATCCCGATCATGGGCGTGCTATTCCCTACGAACGGATGGTTCAGGATATCAAAATGCTGAAACAATTCAACATCAATGCGGTCCGTACAAGTCATTATCCTAATCATCCAAAATGGTATGATTTGTGTGATGAATACGGTATTTATGTTCTTGATGAATGTAACCTTGAAACTCACAAATTACGGAATCGGATCCCTAAAAGTAAGCCCGAATGGACGAAGGCAGTTGTTGATCGCATGGAACGAATGGTGGATCGCGATAAGAATCATCCTTGTGTCATAATGTGGTCCCTCGGAAACGAAGCTGGTAACGGAAAAAATTTTATTAAAATGAAAGAAGCCGCCCTTTCGATTGACCATACTCGCCCTATTCACTACGAGGGCGATTATGAGTTAAACGAATCCGACGTTTTCAGTTCTATGTATACATCTTTGGATGAACTAGAAAAATCAGGACAATTGAAGAAAGTTAAGGTGGGATTTTTCTTCAAACGGGTAGGTCCCGAGAAATATGGCGATAAACCACGAATCCTCTGTGAATATTCCCATGCAATGGGTAATTCAGTAGGGAATCTCCAAGAATATTGGGATATTTTCGAGAAATATGAAAATATGGTTGGTGGCTTTATCTGGGATTGGGTCGATCAGGGGCTTCGGAAGACAGATACGACTACTGGCAAAGAATTTTGGGCGTACGGCGGCGATTATGGCGATACGCCAAATGATAAGAATTTTTGTATTAATGGATTAGTTCAGCCTGATCGTACTCCAAATCCAAGTCTTTTTGAAGTTAAAAAAGTATATCAATCTATTAAAGTATATGAATCTGATCTCTTGACGGGAAAAGTAATTATTCACAATAAATATTCTCATACAACACTCGAATTCGTAAACCTATTTTGGGAATTAACCAAAAATGGTATTGTAATTCAATCTGGACAATTAGATCCCCCTTCTCTAGCACCTGGTATGCAACAAGAAGTGACAATTCCCTTCAAAAAACCTGAAATTATGTCTAGAGCTGAATACCACCTCAAGATCCTATTTAAACTCGCCTCTGATACTTTATGGGCAAAAAAAGGACACATAGTGGCATGGAACCAATTTACCATTCCTTTCAAAAACTCTATATTGCCTAAGTCGGGAACTAATTCATTATCATCTCTTAAAATCGAGGATACTAGTGAATCTATAAAGATAATTGGGAAAGATTTCAATTTATCGATCGGAAAAAAAACTGGAGGGCTTGAATCATTTGTATATAATGGTAATGACTTGATAATTGCTCCATTTACCCTGAACTTTTGGAGAGCCCCAACCGACAATGATCGGGGTTTGGCGAAATTTGTCCCATTCCTTGAAAGATTCCAACGAGGCTGGAAAAAAGCAACTAAAAAACGCAAAGTAAAGTCATTTAAATACGAGCAACTGTCTCCTGATACCATTAAGGTGTCAATCCAATCAAAAATGCCTCGAAGTAAAGCTGGTCCTCAAACTAACTACACAATCTATGGTAACGGGGATATATTAATTGAAAACATCTTCATTCCGAGCAAAGATATGATTAAATTTGGAATGCAAGGAGAGATCCAGGGGACGCTGGATAAGATAACGTGGTTTGGTCGTGGTCATCATGAAAATTATTGGGATCGCAAATCGGGAGCTGCTATTGGAATCTATTCTAAGAATATTGTCGACTTCATTCACAATTACGTAATGCCTCAAGAAAATGCAAATCGATGCGATGTTCGTTGGGTAGCATTAACAAATAAAGATGAATACGGTCTCTTTATTTCTGATGTTGGGGGCACTTTCCTAAGCATTAGTGCATGGCCATACACTATGGAGGATCTTGAAATTGCGAAACATATTCATGAGCTCCCTCAACGTGAAACTATTACCCTAAATATTGACTATAAACAACGTGGTATTGGCAATAGTTTCATATGGTCTAATCCGCTACCTCCATATCGGCTTAAGAAAAAGAAAATATATCGATATAAATTCTTAATTCGCCCATATACGAAGAAAATGGGTAGTTTCGATTCTGTTTGGCGGGAAATACAACAAATATATAAAGATTAAAGATTTTATGCGTCTTTAAAGATTTCTTTCCACCGGATGTTTTCTTTGACACTATTCTTGATAAGTTTAATTTTCTCTTTTTGCCGAGGAGAGATACGTGCTTTAATAGTTAAGCAAATATTGTAGGTTACGGACGTTTCATGATTTACAAGAAGAACTGGTACCTTCTTTTCTTCGGCACGAATAAGGACTTTTATATCTGGGTATAAATTTCCTGTCAGAATAAGGAGTGCAACATCCGTTTCTAGGGCAGGGTAGATAAGGTCTGTACGATCTCCCCCTGTAATTAAAGCATAATTTCTATATCGTTTCAAAATCTTAAGTGCACTCTCTGTTCGCATCGCACCAATATGTGCCGATTCAACCAGTCTATCTATGTGCTCTTTCCCGACAAGAATTTGTCCTCCCAACGCTTTATGATATTCTTCGGCAGTAGGGGAATTCAATTCGATATTTTCTGGGATATATCCATAAAATTTGAGATTAAATCGGTCCATGAGCGGGATGAGCTCACCTTTGATTCGTTCTACCATTCGCGGACTAATGTTATTGAAAATGGTTCCGAGTAATTTAGCATTCATACCTTCAATGAGGGTTTTTTGAAGCATTATATCATCGATTATTCCATTAGAAACGAGGAGGATTTTTGAATTGAGTGCTTTCGAGAGTGTAACCGAATCTAATCTGTAAGTGAATAAGGATTGAATACGATGGCGTCCTTCTATTATAATAAAATCATATTTTTCCTTTATTTTATTATAAGCGTCTATAATTCGGTTCCGATAATAGTCTGGATCCTCTAGAAATTTTTTACCGAAGGAATATGTGCCAATTCGGACATCGATTGGCGGGCTAATTTCATCCATCGATTCTTTCAAACCTAGAACTCGCCTCATTAAAGCTACATCTTGATCGATGAATCTTCCAGGGCGTATTTCAGTACCAACCGATATGGGTTTAAAATAACCAACGCTTATCCCTTCGTCTTTAAGGCATAAAGCCAAGCCGAGCGCAAAGGCTGTTTTTCCTGAAAATTCCGAATACGATACGATATATATACTTTTCATTTTCATTTTTCCTCTCTTTTTAATGTAATTTTAATATCTAAAATACTCACTCCTTCATTTTTTCGATAGACAAGAAGGGGATTTATATCTAACTCATTAATAATTGGATGATCCGTTAGAAGTTGGCTGATACGAAGGATCGCGTCAATTAAACTTTCAATATCGCTTGGAGGCTCGCCTCGAACCCCCTTTAATAGGCGATACACTTTCGTTTCTGATAACATCTCCAGGGCATCTTTACGGGAAACAGGATTAAGTCGGAATGCCACATCTTCAAGGAAATTGACATAAATTCCCCCAAACCCACACATTAACAAATGCCCAAATTGTGGGTCCTTATTTGCACCAATAATAATTTCTTTTCCTTTTTTCTCTATCATTTTTTGAACAGTCACTCCATAAATCTTTGCATTGGGCATTCTTTTAGATACCCTTCTTATAATCGTATTAAATGAGCCTCTCACCTCTGCAGGCTTTGTGATATTAACTATTATTCCCCCTAAATCCGATTTATGTAATATATCTGGACTAGAAATCTTTAAAACGACAGGATAGCCCATTTTGTTAGCGAATTCTATTGCTTCTTCAGGCGTTCGTGCTAATCGGGTTTCTGGAGTGGGTAATCCATAATATTTGGCTACCTGAATAGCTTCACTTTCTAAAAGTACTAACCGATTATCATTGAGAACCTTTCTAAATATTGTATCACATGAAGATTTATCTACTCCAAATCGCTCATACCTTTCAGATTCTTGTTGAAGTATAACCGAATATTTGAAAATCCCCGCCATGGCCTGGACTGCATCTTTAGGGAAGCTGAAGCAAGGAACCCCATGCGTTCTCAGTCGGTGCATTGCATCTTGGTTACTCAATCCTCCTAGATAGCAGACGACTAGTGGAATATGTGCATTACGGGAGTAAAAGTCTATAATTACATCTGTTGTTTCTTTAAATTCCGTAACAGCTTGTGGACTCATTAAAACAATAATCCCTTTCACAGCTTCAATTTTTGCACAAGTTTCCAAAACAAATTTATATCTGTCTGCCCTTGCATCACCCAAGACATCAATTGGATTATGAATCGAGGCTGCTTTGGGTAAATTTGCTCTAAATAATTCGACTTCTTCCGCTGTAAAGGCGGTCAATTTTAAACCTGCCTCTTCTGCCGCATCAGTTGCAAGTATGCCTGCGCCCCCAGCGTTGGTTATTATTACAACTGAATTACCTTTAGGAGTTCGTTCAGTTGAAAGTGCCATTCCATAATTGAAGAGATCCTCTAACGTCTTCGCTTGGATAATTCCACATTTTTTGAATGCAGTAAAGTAAGCGACTTTTGAACCAGCTAATGCCCCCGTATGTGATGAAGCAGCACGCGCTCCTGCATCAGACACCCCCGCTTTTATGGCAACAATTGGTTTTTTCTTTACGACTTGTTGAGCCACTTCAATAAAACGTTGCCCTTCATCAATACTTTCAACATACATGAGAATTACTTTTGTATGAGGATCTTCTGATAGCGCTTCGAGAAAATCGGTTTCATTTAAGTCCATCTTATTACCTAGTGAAATTATTTTCGAGAAACCAAGATTTTCAGGGATGCTCCAATCAATCGAACTCGTAATAATTGCACCTGATTGGGAAATTAACGCAACATTCCCTGGTTTTGGAAAAACATTTGTGAAAGATGCATTTAATTTATTTTGTGTATCAATAAATCCTAAAACATTCGGTCCTAAAGCGTTAATATCATATTTCTTACAAATAGCAAGTAATTTCCGTTCTAAACGAGCCCCTTCAATCCCAATTTCCTTGAAACCTGCCGTAATAACAATAATATTTTTAATTCCCTTTTTTCCACATTCTTCTGCTATTGATAAGCAGGCTTTAGCAGGAATAACAAAAACTGCGAGATCAATTTCATCTTCTACTTCCAATACACTAGAATAGCATTTTAACCCTAGAATTTCCTTTTCATGTAAATTAATAGGGTAAATCCTACCTTTAAACCCAAAATCAATTATATTTTTTAAAATGGCATAGCCTACTTTCCGTTTATTGTTCGAGGCACCAATTACGGCTATCGATTTCACATTGAAAAAGGTATCCAACTTCATTTTCTGTAATTAATCTTTTATTTTCAACTGCTTTTAAGAGTTGGTTTTTGATTTCTGAACTTTTGATCGATATTGATAATAATCATAAAGTTTCCTCATAACTTGGACTGCCTGTTCAGGCATCGAGTAAATTACCACATTTTCTTTGAGTAATTTTTCATTATCCATAAGCGATACGCCGATAATAGGCTTTTGATAAGTATCCATCAATTTTTTCATTCGTTTCAAGAATTTGAAGTCACTTCGATCAAATTCTTCTTTGAAAGCTTGAATTGCTTCTTGCTCTTCTTCTATACAGGCTTTATATTTATCGACATCAAAGGCGCCTCCTACAATGATTCCAAGAGCTATGATCCCATCCATTCCTGATTCATAGAGGATCTCGAAGGTCTTCAAATGGGCACGGCGACTTAAAGTGCCGACCAGATCAATAGGATTGTTTTTACTCCAAAATGGAGGTAAATACTTATCAATTTGTTCAATAGTTGCTGGTGAAAGGGGTGGAACCTTTAAGCCTGCTTTGACTACTTGATCTGCAGTAACGACTCCCCATCCTCCACCCCAACTAATAATACCAATCTTATCACCTTTCAATAACGGCAATCTACTGAATGCCTTAGCATAATCAATTAATTCTGTAGTTGTTTTTGCTTCAATGATTCCACATTGTTTGAAAATAGATTGATACAATTCATAAGAGCCTGTAAGGGCACCTGTATGAGATTTTGCTGCACGAATACCAGCTTCATATTTTCCTGCTTTAAAAATAATTATTGGCTTCTTTAAGGAAACTTCTTTACAAACTCGAACGAATTTTTTGATATCATGGATTCCCTCGATATAACATATGATTACTTTTGTGTCCGGATCTTCCCCAAAATACTCGATAAAATCCTCTGTTCGTAGTATGAGTTCATTTCCTGAGCTTACAAATTTTGAGAACCCTATATGTTGCCGCATCCCAAAAGCCATCATTTGTGTCCCTAAATTGCCAGACTGAGAAACAAAAGCAATATCGCCCTTCTCAGGCGTGACTGTAGGCATGAGTGCGTAAAGTTTTATATGAGGATTACAAACTCCCATTGTATTTGGTCCAATAATATTCAGAAAAGGGTATTGTTTGGTAATTTTTTTAATTTCATCTTCTAATAATTCTCCTTTAGGTCCTGCCTCTCGAAATCCACCTGCAATAAATAACATTTCATCTTTCACTTCATTCTTATTTCCTATATTTAAATATTCTGAAAGTGCCA
>SUPS01000151.1 GCA_005191415.1 Candidatus Helarchaeota ASGARD archaeon Hel_GB_A | reverse complement strand
GGTTTATTTATGACAATCATTAGCGCAAACCCAAATGTGCTGGGAAAAGCCCCAGAGATTTACGAAAGTTCCTACAGAGATATATTCACCTGTGTAAATTTCAATTTTTCGGTCTTATTCACTCTAAATTCCTATAAATTTCAATATACCTGTTACTATGATAAGTAAAAAGAGGGAACAGCTAATTTTGGAATGAGTTAGTCATAAGTGTTAGGTCACCTGCTGCTCTCTCTGTCGCTCGAGAACGCCGCTTTTCTTCTGATCATATGAAAAGACGCGGCAGTACAGAGCGGTTCGCACACCTGAGGAGGGTGGTAAAGGCGAGGGCGGTGTGCCAGATTGGATTCGTTTGATTTCAGAGAGCGAGATGCGGCGATGTCCTCCAAGAGTACGAAAGCACCTAATTTTGCCGCGGGTATTCCAACGGTGGAGCGTCTTTGCGCAGATACCAAGCAGCCGGGCGGCTTCCGCGACTCGGAGATAAGATGACATCTAGAAGTTTTTCTCGATGGAGGCTTTTAAAGGTGAAGAATATCGATAGAGTCTAGGTTTGTCTAGAATTATTGTAATGTAGTCAGCTGTTGTAATTATTTTTATGGAAGTTTTCATGGAAGTTGGTTTTCATGGAAGTTGAATGGGATCCTGCGGTTATACAAAAGATAGGAATTTTTTCATTAGGCATTGGAATAATTGAAGGAGTTAAAGTGGTTCTTGAAGCAAATAAACTGAGTGAAATTAAGAAACAAATATATAGTAAAATTAAAAGTAAGTACTCTATTGAAAATATAAAAGAAACACCTGTTGTTAAGGCATATAGGAAATTTTATTGGCAGTTTTTGAATATAGATCCAACAAAGATCCGCCCTTCGGGTGAAGCCCTTGTACGCCGAGTTTTAAAGAACCAAAAAATACCCATTATAAATAATATCGTGTATAGCATAAATTTGGCTTCTATTGAGACACAGTTATCGTTTTCTGGCTTTGATTTGAACAAAATTGAACCTCCATTAATAATTCGTTATGCATTTCCAAATGAAGAATTTCAAGGACTGGGCACGCGACATAAAATTTTATCGGGAAATGAGCTATTACTTGCCGATACAAAAAAGATTTTATGTATTTATGCCTATGGAGATGCAGATGCGACTAAAATAACAACAAAAACAAAGAATATTTTACTGATTAACTATGGGGTCCCAAATATCTCTGATACTATTCTTGATGAGGGAATTAAAATTGGGCTGAGATATATTCAGGAAGCAGGAGAGGGAGAAATTAAAGAGATTAAGGTTACCAAGCCCGTTCGTCTGGAGCCCTCGCAATTGCCGCTAGAAAAACAATAATAAAAATGATACTTGCAATTAAAATAGTCGTAGTCATTATTCCAGTGGGGTAGGCACTTGAAGAAAATAATTCTTCAATGCCGTAATCGGTTATTACAACAGTAATGCGATAGCCTTCAATTCCCATAAATAATACAGCATAGATATAGCCAAGTATAGATGGACGAAGGCCTGTTTTTCGCCCCTTAAAAAGACTAATTAGAAACATAAGAACCGCTAATGTCAGACAAATTAAGCTGATAATTAAATAAAGCCATGAAAAAACTCCTCCTGAAACGATAGATTGCCACCAGATAACGCCAAAAATGAAAAAAAGTATAATCTCGAGGAGAATAATTGCTCTTCGAGGAGCTTCTTCATAGGCGATACCAAATGCGCCACGTTCAAATTCAGAGGCGCCTGAATAAATAAAATTAATGACGCTACCAATAGTCAGAGCATTAACTATAACGATTGAAAAACTGTATAGATAGGGAACGTAATTACCCCATTGGCTCCACAGACGATCCCAGAATACGGTATAATCGTTCCAGAATTCAAATTGAAGCATAATTGGAAAACTCAAAAACAAACCAAAAATTATTAGACCATAACAAATAAGAACGCCTTTACCTCGTTCAAAAACCCAGTCTGATTTAACAACTAAATGCCAGGCAAGTACAAAAAATCCGAAAATCGCTAAAATTGAGGAGATAAATGGAATAATGAAGAAACAAAGCATGATTATAGCATTAACTCCATAAAATATTAACCAACGAGTAGGTATCGGGCTAGTTTCCTCTTTTATAAGGGAATATGAATTTGCGATTTTATTACGTAAAAAATAAATGAAGATCCACCAGGTAAAGGAGAAACATAGAGGATAAATTACATTGTATGTCCATACTGGTCCAATTGCTTGAAAAATGCTTAAATTTAAAACTAAATCTCCTTCTAAATTTACAAAATAGATTAATAAATAGAAATAAATTGGAATAACAAAGAAAAGGACTACTACCAGAATACGCATTACATCAAAGCCTTTCCATTCAGCCATTGGATTCACCTAAAGCTAAGGATTTTTTTTAGTCCATTGATTTATTATTAATTGTCCTAAATTAATAAGGGTTTGTTTTGGAGAATCTGCAGTATAAAAGCTCCTTCCTATTACAATCCAATCAGCACCCGCCATTATGGCACTATCTGCACCTCCACCTTGAGGACCATGTCCAGGAGACATTATTCCAAGTTTTGATCCCTTGAGAATTTCAGCACATTTCTGAATTGAATCAGTTTTTGTAGCTGGGCATACAATCCCAGTTGCATTAAGATCTCTTGCAAGTTTTGCAATTTTAATAGGCGTATCATCTTTAATATATTCTGATGCACCTTTATGGCTCATTTCAGCTACAATATAGTTTGCCAATCCATAGTTTTTGCAACTCTCAATAAAAGTGGTGATACTTGTAGGTCCTACATATCCTAGGAGAATAACGCCATTAGCTTCACAAGTAGCAATTTTTTCTACAAATTTTTGAATAATAGATGGAATATCTGCCAATTTCTGATGGTCAATAATTATTGGAAGTTGTGAATATTCGCGAATTTCTTTAATAACTTTTTTAAGCCCTTCCAATTCCAGTAAAGCTCCTATTTTGAGGGCATAAATAGGATTATTATTTTGTATTCTTATGTCATCTATATCTGAAAGAAGAAATTGAAGTTGATTAAGGGATACATCTAATGATGGTATCAATCCAGGTTTTACAGAAGCCCATGTCATTTTTAATGAACCTTGAGTTAATTTTCTAAGAATAATTTGATTAATTTTTTTGCTAGTTCTTAATTAAGAGCTCGCTTTGATGAATTTTCATTAATTAAAAATATTCTATATACTGATGAATAGAAAAATGCTTAAAAAGCTTAATTACTTAATTAACAGAGAGTAAAAGAAGTAAAATACCTCAATCGTTATCTATTTGAGAAAGGAGAAATAAATAAGGTAACTTCCAATAGAATTAAAAGGAAATAAATATCCATAACTACATTTTAGCGGTTTTTGGTGATTATTATGGCAAGTAAGAGGATTAGAGTAGCAATTGCTGGACTTGGTAATTGTGCAGCTTCTTTAATTCAAGGAGTTTATTATTATCGAAATAAGACAGAAGGAACTATCCCAGGTCTTATGCATGTAAATTTTGGAGGATATTTGCCTCGAGATATAGAATTCGTTGCTGCTTTTGAAGTCAATAAATTAAAAATAGGCAAAGATATCAGCGAAGCAATACTGGTAGATCCCAACTGTGCCCGTAAGATCTGCGATGTTCCTCAGCTTGGAGTGAAAGTGATGCCTGGACCAATTTCGGACGGAGTAGCGCCTCATATGGTGGAACCATTTCATTGCTATGATCCAAATGAAATGGAACCGGTTGATGTCGCCGAAGTTCTGCGAACAGCCAAAGCTGATATGCTTATTAATTATTTACCAGTAGGGAGCCATGATGGTGCTCGAGTCTATGCACAAGCGGCGTTAGACGCAGGATGTGCTTATGTTAATTGTATACCGGAATTTATCGCATCAGATCCAGAATGGGCAAAGAAATTTGAAGACGCGAATTTACCTGTGGCAGGTGATGATATCAAATCTCAATTAGGCGCAACTATTCTCCACCGAATCATTGCGGACCTATTCGTTAAACGAGGAATCGAGCTAGAAGAGACATACCAATTGAATATTGGAGGAAATACCGACTTTTTAAATATGACTGATGAGGATCGACTGAAAACAAAAAGAATTAGTAAAACTGAAGCTGTTACAAGTCAGGTTCCTTATGATATACCAGTTCGAATAGGACCATCAGATTACGTAGATTTTCTTGGAGACAAAAAGATCTGTTATATTTATGCTAAAGGTAAAAAATTCGGTGATATGCCCGTTACTATTAACGTGAAATTAGCCGTTGAAGATTCACCAAATTCAGCGGGTGTCGTCATAGATGCAATACGAGCAGTAAAGATTGCGTTAGATCGGGGAATTGCAGGACCTTTAATCAGTATTTCATCATATTGTTTCAAGCATCCACCTAAACAATTCACAGATGCGGAGGCATATCAGTTAGTAGAAGATTTTATACAAGGAAAACGAGATAGATAGACATATTAAAGTCCCATATCTTTATATATTTCTCTTTGTACAAGATATCTTAGAATTTCCGCTGTTCCTGCGCCAATTTGGGCAATTTTAACATCTCTAAAATAGCGTTCGAGTGGGAACTCCTTAGTATATCCAATACCGCCAAGCACTTGAAGCGCATCGATAACAATCTGAACTGCATTATCACTAACAAAGCATTTAGCAGCACCAGCTTCTTTTGTGGCATGAAATCCCTGATCAATCATTCGTGCAGCGCGAAGTAGCATTAATCTACCGGCTTCTATTTTCATGTACATCTCAGCAATTTTGAAACTTATTCCTTCAAACTTGCGAATTTCTCTACCAAATTGCTTCCGAAGTGCTGAATATTTCGTGGCAATTTCAAAAGCTGATCGAGAAATTCCTAAATATTGGCTTCCAGTGAAAACACGCTCGGCATCAAGCCCATAAAGCATTATTTTCACGCCTTCATTCTCTTTACCGATTAGATTTTCTACGGGAACTTCACAATTATGGAAGCGTAAATGGGAATTTACCGATCCTTTGCGTCCAATTAATTCAAAATCTTTCACTACCTCGAACCCAGGAGTATCCGTTGGGAAGACGATTGCACTAATTCCTTTTTTACGAGGAACATCTGGATTTGTGACACAATAGAGGAGAATGTATTTTGCAATGCTTCCATTGGTAATAAACCGTTTTTCGCCATTAATAATGTATTTATCTCCTTTTCTTATCGCAGTAGTGCGGATTCCACCAATGGCATCACTTCCTGCAGTAGGTTCAGTTATTCCAATAGCGCCTAACGCAGATCCGTCCATAATAGGTTTCAAAAATTTTTCTTTTTGTTCCTGTGTTCCAAAATGAATAATTGGAACGCCATAGAGATTACAACTGGACCCATAAATTACGGCAATGGGATAATGCACAGCAGAGAGTTCCTCACCAAAAATCATGCGATAAACAGTACCTTTCCCTAATCCACCTATTTCCTTGGGGAAAGCTAAAGGTAAATATTTTTTACCCATTTTTCGGATAATACTCAGAGATAATTCGACATTATCTTCGCGATCAATACGTTCAACTAAAGGAGCTATTTCTTTTTTCGCGAATTCCCGGATTTCCATCCGAAATTCATTTTCCTCTTCAGTGAACATAAAAAGGCTACCAGGAGACATGCTCTCTCCATAATTGAGATTTAAATCATTAAAGCTGATATGTCCTTCTTTACTCATTCATTTCACCATCCGATTTTTTGAAAATATTTGAAAATTGTTAATAATTAAATTTGAATATTAATTTAGATAAATATTCGTATAAAATTAGGCAATAATTTTTCAGTAGGTTCCATAATGATACGTGTTGCCTGTGTTTCAGATGTGCATAGCCCAAAGTTTTTGGGTTTATTTGAAGATGCATTGGGAAAGATAGATAGTGAAAATGTTGATCTATTTCTTTTTGCAGGTGATATGATTTATAAGGGAAATGCTGATGAATTAAACAGAATTATCAAAATGTTGGAAGAAAATGGAATAAAATTTCCAATTTATTCATGTTTTGGGAATGAAGAATATGAAAATCTATATGATAGATTAAGAAGTATTGGCAAGGATAAAATTATTTTTCTGGAAGATGAGATCGTTCGTATTCAAAAGAGGGGAAAGAGTATTGGAATTATTGGAACAAAAGGAAGTTTAGCAGAACCTACATGGTGGCAATCGAAGAATCTTCCAAGAATACGAGAAATTTATAAGGAAAGAATTAAAAAAATAGAAAAATTGGCTGGTCAATTTGATACAGAAATAAGAATTTTATTATTCCATTATGCACCTACTTATTTAACAGTAATGGGAGAACCAAAACGATCTTATCCCCAAATGGGAACACCAGAATTCGAGAAAATAATTCTTAATAATAAATATAAGATCAATGCTGTTTTTCACGGGCATGCACATAAAGGAAAAAAATTTATTTTTTTAAAAAATAGAATACCTATATATAATGTTGCTTTACCCCTTAGAAAAGAAATTACAATTGTGGAACTTCCAAAACCACCATCACGTAGCTCATTACTGAGTTATTTTAAATAAATTTTAAAATTTCACCCAAGAAATAAAAAACATTGATTTTTGCTCTCTAAAAGATATTTTCTTTGTGATATTTAGATATTATGAATTATAAAATAGCTATTACACCTTTTCTTTATTTAATATCTTATAGTCAAAATGAGGCACAGTCCCGTGGCACTAAAGGAAAATAACAATTTATGTATCTTTTGTAGTGAAAAAAACCCTATATACTATTGCGAAGACTGTAACCTAAGCTTTTGTGAGGACTGTGGCTATAATGATAAACGAACTGTCTATGAATGTGGACATTGTAAGAGTAATGATATTGAATGCAGACAAAGAAATTCTGTAAACGGAGAATTATATATTTGTAAAAATTGTGGTTCTCTTAACATAGAAATTAAACGAATTATTCAACGGGCATGTCCAAGTTGTCGTTCATCGAATGTTATTTCTATTGCAAAGAAAAGATTAATCTTAATTAAACAATTAAGAGAAGTCTTAAATGGGTTTAAATTTGGATATCAGGAATTAAAAGCTTTTTTAAGGGAATTCCGTGCAATTAGACAAAAAACTTTAGCATTACGTACGGTTGGATATTTACATGATCCTGTAATTGAGCAAACCCTCCTTTCAGTTTATGAGAGGATAAAAGTTGTTTCCAAAGAACTTTTAGAGCGCGCAACCCAGGAAATAGACCTTTTTAGGGTCCAAATGGAGAAATATTATAATTATAATTATAATCAGTGGGCACCTTCTGATTTTCCTCAAATTGAGTTGATTATAAACCAAATTCAAGATGATGTCACTCAATATCAAAGTTATGTGCGAAAAATACTTGCGCAACCAAAAAAAGAACAGGGGTTAGTTCAATCTAAGTTAAATGTTATTCGTTATTATAAATCGATATATGATGAATATTCCGAAGTTCTAAATTTATTTCCTGGGGAATTACCAGTTTGTGCCTTCCGAGACGTTAAATTTTCAAAAAGTACAATTAGTAGTTTAAAAAAAGGAAAAGGGATTTTATTCTTAACAGATCAACGATTAATTTTTATTCGCCAGTCTGGTTGGATCAGAAAAAAAGTTCAACGAATATTTAATTTCACTTACAATCATATTTTAGATGTTACAATTGTTGGGCATATTTTCAAAAAACTTCTCTTTATTTTAGATCAAGGCGATTTAATATTTTCTGCTCCGAAAAAAATGATGGAAGCAATTTTAGATTACTTGAAAATTTCTGTGAATTTTGGAAAGTATCGAATAAATGATGATAAGGTATTGAATACATTGGACCAGATACAAATTTCTACTAAACATTTAGAAAAACAAATAGATCGGAAAATTGTGCAATTAATGGCGGGCATACCCAGAGAAATAAGATTTGAACCTTCATTTCAACAGAATACCAGAAGAGAAAGAATCGCTGATTTAGATATTAATTCCTCTTTTTTGGAAATAAATAGAATGATTTTCAAACTCAAAACTGAAAAGTTTTCTATTGAACGAACGATCCAAAATTTAGAGCAGAAATTTAAAATGGGCGGATTAACTGCAGAAACTTATATTAGACAATTTCGGACGTTACAAAGTGAATTATTTCTCATTGAGAAGAAATTAGAAACTTTTCAAAATCAAAACTTTTAAAGCAAATTAATGTACATAATCTTCTGTTCTACTTTATTTTTTTGAAAATATTCGAGAGAAAAAAAAATCGGCAATTTCAATTAAAAATTCGGTAATAAGAGAAAAAAACCATCGTATTCCAGAGGTCTTTTTAATTTTGTAAGATTGAATTTGCTTGTTTTTCAATAAAGAAGTAAATAAATCATCGAATTTTTGAAGTTGATTTTCAAATGGATAATGTTTCTTTACATATTCCCTCACTAAAGTTCTCTGAAAGTTTTGTATTGTGTAATTTTTTTCATAAAATTCATCAATACGATGTGCTAAATTCTCAACAAATTCCTGTTCATTATAAGGTAGGACAAATTCTTTAGGAAATAATTCATTTGCGGCACCCCATCCACGTATAAGTGGTATTACCTCGCACGCCATACCTTCAATTAAGGCAACTCCAAAAGATTCGATGTCGGAAGAATTAATTATAAGATCTTTGTCTTCAAACCATTGCCGTACAGCATCTATTCTTCCATCGAAAAATACTTTACCTTGTAAATTTTCTTGCTTGACTTTCTTTTTCAATCGATTTTCCATTTCTCCCGTTCCCCCTATATGTAATCTAACTTTTGGGTTTTTAACATATTTCATAGCATCAATAACTAGGTCCAATCTCTTTACTTGATTAATTCCTGAAAGAGTGCAGATTTTATAATTAATTGCTTTGTTTTCAGGGGGGTAAAACTTATCTAATCTAATAGAATTCGGGATAATAACTAATTTATGTCCTAATTTGGGAAATTTTTTAATAAATTCCTCTTTCATAAACTTAGAAACTAGGATGATTTTATCAATTTTATTAAAATTAATTCTACTGAAATATTTTTCATATAATTCATATCTATGAATCCTCGCAATAGCAGGTTTTGTAATTTGAAATATTCTTGTTATCTGTCTTAGTAACGCACTCCCCCATTCAAAAAATATGATTTTATAATTTGAATCTTCTAGAACCCTTTTTATAATTATCAAATTTTTAATACTATTTATGAATCGTTTTAAAAGAGTACTTTCTCTCTTATAAAAATCATATCGGAGGAGCTTTTTATCCTTGCTCCACTCTTCCAGTAAATCTTTTATGAAATGGTCGTTATTAGTTATAATTACCGCTAAAAAATTTGGAATCAAATATATCAATTGTTTTACAGCCTCAGTTATCCAAATCCTTTTTAAAATTTAATTTATTAAAATTATACAATTATAGTAAGATCATTTATTTTTGTTGATCGTTTAATACTTTTCTTTTCACTATTTTCACTTAATTATGGAAGAAAACTATAGCTTTTGAAGTACTTTAAATAAATTTTTGTTTTTATCGTTGAATATCCATTATTTCTCATTAATATCCTCTCTAGTTTCTTCGCATTTTTTCTAAGAATACTCCAAATGTATTTTAT
>SUPS01000150.1 GCA_005191415.1 Candidatus Helarchaeota ASGARD archaeon Hel_GB_A | reverse complement strand
ATAATGATTGATAAAATAAAACTTGTAAGGGAACTTTTCTGCCAAAAAATGAAAAATCGGTATTTGAAAGGTGAAATTCAGGTTGCATGCCAAATTTGGGAGGACTTTACCCGTGAGAATACCAATTTACGAATTAGAACCGTAGAAGGATGGGCAGCCGCTGTTGATTTAATTTTAAATCGGTTAGCAATTAAGTTCCAGCCTCAGAAAAATATTTGCAAATTATATCAAATATCTGCCTCCACACTGCGTTCTTGTTTTAACAAAATTCAACAGAATTTAGAAATTGCATTCTTTGACGGAAGATATCCCATTGAGGAAGTATGGTCCCAATTTAACGATGACACTTTGATGCATATTAGATTATCACATATTTTAATTTCTGATACAAGATATTCATATGTAAGAAGCGCAGAGATGGCAATTAAAACTCTAATGTTAGATTGTATGGGGGAGTTATTCCACCAATATTTCCAATATAAAACAAAAGATGCGTTCTTCGTGTCAAATGAACAATTAGAAGCGTATAATCGTCTTATTAAGGATCTTTCTCCCGGATTAAAACTTTTCTTTTCAGAGTTCCGTTTTATTTTTGAAGAGGAATCCGATGAAGGGTATAGAACTTACTTTTTAGTGGTGCTGACATTGATTCTATTGCTTGAGGGGGAACAACCGCAAAATCTCTTGGAGGTCCTTTCAATGATAAGTAAAACTGAGGAAAAATTAAGGTCCCCGGATAATAGTCATTTCTGGTCAAAAATTTTAATGTTATTAGCAGAAGCGTACCTCAGAATAGGGGATTATGACCAGATAAGTATTATTTTTAAGAAACTCGAAAGTTATCCCAATTTGCCCCTCCCTCTAAAAATAAACCTTTTGAATAAAAAAGCATTATTGTTATCTAAAGTTAATCCAAATAAAAGTTACCAGATTTTTGTTGAAATTCTTGACCGACTACCGCTAAAAAATAGAAATAAACAGATTGATGCCCTTAGAATTACGTGTTCTACAATTCTAGATGTTATTTACTTAACTGATTCTGATGAATTTCATCCCCTCATTGTAG
The DNA here is from genome assembly GCA_005191415.1 of Candidatus Helarchaeota ASGARD archaeon Hel_GB_A. Lineage (GTDB taxonomy): Archaea > Asgardarchaeota > Lokiarchaeia > Helarchaeales > HEL-GB-A > HEL-GB-A. The sequence goes on along the minus strand of SUPS01000150.1, from coordinate 8,633 downwards.
AGGCATTTAAATTATTCCTAAAAATTCCCAAAACAGAAATTAAGGAGGATGTGGAAAATATCCTAATTAAGACGCTTTACAAATACAAAAGTAGAACTGCCCCTAGAAAAGTTATGGAATTAGGATTCAAATTTTTCGAAAACTGGACGCAAAACGCCTTCGATTTCCCCCATTACTTCATAGAGTTATCGATTTATGAGCTCAATTATCAAGGTTACAACATTAGCCCATTTATTCCGAATTTAGACCAAATCACTATTCCTGAGATAAGATTTCCGGAATTATATTATCACATTTTTCAATTCCTTCATAAGGTCATGTTTGATCGGGAAGAAACCGAACCTCTTTTCCAAATTATCCAGGAGACTTTTGAAAAGGAACTCACGAATCTAGATCCAGAGTCTGAAGAGGCAAATGAGGCATTAAGCCAGTTGTTTGATTTATTGCTAATATTAATGAGGTTTGTCTATAGATCTAATGGGACAAGGATTGTTCCTGAGTTATGCGATATAGTTGAAAGGTTCCCATCAACTCCTTATAAAATCGAATTAATTTATAATTTACTGGATGACTTTTCTAACAATTTGGAAGCTAAAAGAATCAATGAACTTTTAAAATTTGTATTATCCCAAGATATGAAATTGAGCACCCTCCAAATGAAACCAGATATGAACGATATCTTTTTTTTCACAGAATTATTTGGGATCATTATAGCTCAAAATAGAGATCCAAACTTTATCGCAGAATTCCGTGTAGAGTGGGAAAAAATCCCATGTAGTCTTTATGAAAGATCTTTTGGAATTAGAAACTTCTTAGATGTAATCCTAATACAAAGGCGGAATATTTCAGATGAAATAGAATATACGCTTAATAGTGACTATATTTAATCTATATGAAAGGTCTTTTGGAATTTGAAACTTCTTAGATATAATCCTAATACAAAGCCGGAATATTTCAGATGAAATGATTCCCTTTTCCTCTGAGATTCCCAACGTATATATGACCTATAAGAAATAAGAGCGTAAAAAAAGCACTCATAGTTGATATAAACCGCGTTCGTTGATTTATATCAATTGAGTTCAGAGTGTTGTGCATGCGGCTCCTCGAAGCAATGCGGTCGCCGAAATAATTCCCGTATAATTGCCGACATAAAATGGGGTTCGCCCGAAAGACTTCAAGGTGGAAAGGGGATAGATTCTGTCAGCAATAAAAGAATTCTGACCCGATCTAGTCCCTAATAACTTTAAATTTAAATATTGAAACGAATAAGAGGAAAGATAAAGAGAATTAGATATCATGTCTTATGAATTTTTAAAAGCTATGATGAGATGAAATGGATGAGTGCAACTTTAGAAGAAAAATTAACTAAGTTATTAGAAGAAGCAGAGGATTGGAAAAAAATTAGGACTGTGGTTCCAGGGGTGTTTATCGTGAAGATTCCCGGATCTAAAAAAAAGGCCCCCTCGCTAGCATTAGAAATAAACCCTGCCGATAAAACTGGCAAACCCACAAAAAAAAGAGGACTCTATATCATGAATCGGGATGAATACGAAATTTTTAAAGAAATTCTTACTACCCAGAAAGTTGAACAATTGATAACAGCGATTGAAAAGATAAAAAAGAAATCCGCCATTGAAGAACCTAAAAAAGAAGAAGAGATTTTTGAATTTTAAATTAGCAAGTGTAAAATACTTTAGTAAGCTTACCCACCACTTTAGGAAAGATGAGGTGTCCTCTATCACTTTCATAAAGCATTGGATGATTGCACCAAATACAATTGAATCGCGAATTTATCAGGAAAGAATCGTACAGACTTGTTTCCAGAAAAATACTTTAGTAATTCTACCCACCGCTTTAGGAAAGACCATTATTGCCTTATTAACCGCCGTTAAACGCCTAGATATATATCCGTGGGCGAAAGTGGTCTTTCTTGCCCCAACAAGGCCGCTCGTGATCCAACACTTTAATACATTCAAAGATCTGTTAATATATGACCAACGGAAATTCCAAATTCTCACAGGACGCAATCCACCTCAACAACGGACACGCTTATGGGAGAATTCACAATTCATTTTTGCGACCCCCCAAGTTATTAAAAATGATTTGCTCAACCAAAGGTACAATTTAAAGGAAGTCGCACTTATAATTTTTGATGAAGCGCATCACGCCCGAAAGAAATACGCCTATAATCTGATTGCTCGGCAATACCTGGAAATTAACTCGGACCCAGTGATATTGGGGTTAACTGCCTCTCCAGGAAAGGATATGGCACATATTGCTGAATTATGTCGAAATTTATTCATTGAGGCAATTGAATATCGAACGGAAGAAGATGCCGATGTAAAGAATTATATTAACCCAATTCAAATGAACTGGCATAAGGTGGAGTTACCTCAAGAATATAAACAAATCAAAAGTACAATCGAAGAAATTCTTCAGGATAAATTAATGAAATTACGGCAGATGCGATTACTTTCTTTGAAACCACTGAACTATATTACAAAGATGGATTTAATAAATTTAGGAAATAAATTGAGAAGGCATCTTCAGAATAAGGAAATTACTAATAAGGGCTACATATTTACTGGAATTATTTTTCAAGCCGCTGCAATATCCCTCATGCATGCGGCAGAATTAATTGCCACTCAGGAAATCTCCGTGTTCCAAAACTTCTTAAATAAAATTGAAGACGATGCGCTCCGGGAAGAAACCAAATTCGCTCAAATAATTGTTAAGGATGAGCGTTTTCAAACACTCTTATTAATGTGTGAATATTATCAAGACATTCTCCATCCCAAAATGAAAAAATTGAAACAATTAATCCAAGAAGAATTAGCAAAAAAACCAAATGCCAGAATTATTATATTCACGCAATACCGGGATACGGCACTGAAAATTATCGATGTCTTACGGAATATCCCTCACGTAAAGGCGGCACGCTTCATTGGACAGGCTCATAAACGCAATGACCCTGGTCTTTCCCAAAAACAACAAGCTGAAATTATTGATGATTTTAGGTTCGGCCAATTTAACACCTTAGTTGCAACCTGTATTGCCGAAGAAGGACTTGATATCCCGACAGTTGATTTGGTTATCTTCTATGAACCTATCCCCAGCGAAATTCGGTATATTCAACGACGCGGACGGACAGGACGGCGCACTGTGGGGAAAGTTGACATCTTAATTACCCAAAATACGGTCGATGAAGCGTTCCATTATGCAGCATTAACTCGAGAAAAAAAAATGAAAAATATTATAAAAAAATTAAATACAGAACTCACATTGAGAATTCAACGGAAAAAATTAGAGTCTCCGATAGAAAAAGAGAAAATACAAGCGACGATAGAAAAAAAGAAAATACAAGCGACAAGCAACACAAAGAGTTCTCGTCCAAAAATACCTATCCCCAAACCCTCTTCTCAAATTCACCAAAAATATGATATTAAAAACATAATTATTTCCAATACTAAAGGTTTATATCACACTATCAGATGGGTATTTACAAATTTAAAAAATCTCGACCAAGGAACTGGAATTTCAGTAGAAAAGATAGTATCACTTGCAAAAAATGAAGATCTTAAAGTAGAACTAGTGCTTATGGCCATCACACGAATGATTTATGAAGGGCAAATTTATCAACCGAAACCAAATATTATCGCACTTGTAAAATAAGTAAAATTTTTTATGTTTTTCCACTTATTATTTTCTCCTGCTTTGATAAGCATGCATATATTTCTCACTCCCTACTCCTCGAGTGAAAATACTCCTCTTGCTGAAAGTCTTTCAGATTTTGGATAAATTAGGAGACGAAAAAGTTCAGAAATTAACTGGAGGTGAAAAAGCATTTAGTAGTTAAAGGGGATTCGAAGGTTGGCGCGGAAAAGGAAGAAGGTTACCAAGAATGTTAATATTGAGCGAGTTCAAGAGGAGTATATAAGGAAACGATTTGGGGCAAATGTAAATTTTTCATATATTGCGCGGTAATTATTGAAATTAGGGATAAATTCATTGAAGCAGGGCGTGATTGATGATTTTTCGGATGAGAGCATCCATTTAATAGTAGAAAGCCTCATTGACAAGAAGACGCGGAAAATATTATTCGAGAAAGTAATGGAATATAAGGGGATTTTTGAGGAATTAGCGAGATTGGGGCAGTATTATTTTCCAGATATTTCTTCATTTCCAACCTCTATGTAACCGGATGGACAGAAAGTTTCGGGGCGGGTTCGAGTGATTTCGCACTGGTCAAGTTCTATCCCAACGGGACGAAGGCATGGAACGTCACGTGGGGTGGCGCTTCGACCGATGAATGTTTTGGCGTGGCATTAAGTTCAGATGGCACTCTCTACATGGCGGGGTATACACAAAGTTTCGGGGCAGGTTCTAATGATTTAGCGCTGGTCAAGTTCCACCTCAACGGTATGAGGGTGTGGAATGTCATATGGGGGGGAGTTTGAGATGGTTAGGGTCAAAGCGTGGCAGTTAGTTTAAATGATGCCCTCTATGTAGCGGGTTACACATATAGTTTCGGGGCGGGTTCTGGTGATTTCGTATTGGTCAAGTTCGGGATTCCCTCAGAATCTGGTGGCATCCCAGGGTTTGATTTCCTGTATCTGATAATCGGTTTGCTTGCGCTCGTCCATTTTGTGCATCGGAGAAGTCTGTGTCGTGGTATCTCTTAATTCTCTCTTCTCTTTTCTTTCTATAGCATTTAATTCTCTCTTCTCTTTTCTTTCTATAGCATTTAATTCTCTCTTCTCTTTTTTTCTATAGCATTTAATCGCCGAAAGTTTCTATTACGGTTTAAGGGACGAAAAATTTTGGCTCAATTATAGGAACGGGTTAAGATTTGTAATGAGTAAAATTCCTAGAATTTGTAGAATAGATAAAATTTGAATCAATAAATTTATATGAGATGAAAAGAAAATTAGTTCCATTAATCGAGGAAGATGGGTGAGATGAGCTATTTTGGAAAGTGAATGTGAATCTGAGGGGAACATAGAGATTTACTTTGGAAAATATGATCTTAAATAAGAGTGAATTGCAGAGATAGAATGTAGCAAATGGAGGAATGCGAAAGATAGGGAAAGAAGATATGCAAGATGGGTGTGAAAAAATGAGTTGGAATCAGATAGAAGTTATTTTATCGAAAATTACCAAACAAAAAATGAAGAATCCTTATGATACAGGTAGAAGAAGTTGGTTGTATCGACTATTAAATAAAGGACCTTTAAAAAAATTACCTTATCCAGTGAGTGGATTTCTTATTTTCTCTATACCGCTTTGGAACTGGATTATTTTATGGAATCCAAATATATGGAATATTCCAGAGCTGGCAGAAGGATGGACCCCCTTGGGAGCTTTTACAGGAGCTCTTTTTTGGTTAGGGCTTCCTATATGTGTAATCCTCACAAGATGGGCTGAAGATAATACATTTTGGGAGTTATGGTATGAGATGCGTTTTATAATCGATTTACCGGAAAATGATTACAAAGCGTTAGTATCTAAATATGAAAAACAGTTTTATGATCGGAAATGGAGACTTTTTTGGATAACGTTTGCTATCTTAGTCGTTATAGCTTACCTTTTATTTTTCATTATCTATTTTCAAGATCTTTCGGTGCATATGTTCCATTCGATTTACCAAATTCTTGGAGATGGGATCTCTTTTATAGTATTGGGATATGTTTTGATAATGGCATCGCGCGGTACATTTGTGTGTCTGAAAATTACGAAAGATTTAAGGAATTACAATTTTAAATTAAATCCGTTAAATCCAGACCGCTTTGGGGGGATGAGTGCCATTGGAGAAATAGCCATTGAGCTTACGATCCTAACTTCAGTCATATTATCTATGTATCTTCCATGGGGGGTATATAATATGATCTATTTTTCGGAGGCAGGTTTCGGTATGGTTCAGATATTTTGGTATATTATTTCCACGGTTGTGTCGGTTGGCTCGGTTATTTTAATTTTAGTCGTCTTCTTTTATCCAACCTTAAATATTCATTATATTGCCAAAAGAGAGCGATATAAGTTTCTGACTAAAGCAGCACGCGATTATGAGAGGGAATATCAAATATATCGAGAATATCGAGAAGGTCTTTCATTAGTTGAAGAAAAATCCATAGATGAAATTTATAAATTAGTTGAGATGGGTACTTGGGTAATGATCCAAAATAATCGTTACATTGAAGCCGAGAAAATGAGAGTTTATCCTTTTACGGTTAATACCATTATGAAATTGATTGGTACGCTGATTATACCAACTTTTACGGCAATTATTAACCAAATTGTATTATATATTTGACCAATTTTTCTGGGATATAAAAAAAATAAAATCGCTCCAATCTAACGAAGAAGACATCATAAAGGTTGTCGAAAAAGCGGGGAAAGAAGCTTGGAACGAACTAAAATGGAGGTAAAAATTGTAGTTAAGATGAATTTTTAATACTTGCATTAATTAAACTATAATATACATTAATTAATTGAGCTAAAAGGCCTTATCTGCCATTTTGGTGGATATTTCAAGACATCAAGGCTTTTAGGACGAAAATGACCCATAAGGTCTAGAGAGGAAGGAAAGGCATCCAAATTGCTTTTTAAGTGGTGTAAGAAATGATGCTAAAAAATGAGAATTTACATACGAGAATATATCAGTATAAGAGCCTTTATAATGGTCACAATAAAGCATTTCTCTTATTAAAGTAGTTTCTATAACCAAAACTTTTTTATTTCCTTAAAATTAATAAATAACTAAAAATCGAACATAAAGGTGGGAGATATAACTATGGCTGGAATTAGAAAGAAAATAATTATTATATCTTTGTTTATCTTTTTTCTGATCATATCATTGCCACATTCCTCTAATGCCACAACATTAATGAGCAATTGGGCACCTATACCACCGACAATTGATGGGAAAGCTACTTCTGGTGAGTGGGATACCGCCTACATGAATTCCGTTCTACTTTACGATTTTATGGGTAATCCCGAATATACAATTTATCTATGGGCAATGAACGATGCCGAATACCTTTACTTTCGCATCCAATGGACCGATCTCACTCATGACGAGGATGGATTCGTCATATTCTTTGATGAGGACAATAATGGAAATTGGGCCAACTTCGGAGTTGAAAATGCTTTTATGGGGTATAGAAATGCGAGTGGGTTCTATTGGCTTGATGGCTACGCGGATTTGAATGATCTAATTATTGATGCGGGTACGCAAGATGGGGCTGCGAATTTGTCTTATAATGGTTTTGTCTATCTTTTAGAAATCGCGATCCCTATTGGGAGTACGGATCAGGAGGATATTCAACCAGGAGCAGGATCAACTATTGGAATCGCGTTAATGAATATCAATCATAGTACAATACTAGATACATGTCCATATAATACATTGAATAACCAAAGTACGGTAACTCTCCAGCTCGCCGCTCAGCCTTCAAATATAGGATCTCCATGGGACTCTTTCGTGGAACTGGTAGCGGTTATAGTAGTAATCGTAATTGCACATCGATCAAGGAAAACAATAAGAAAGAATAATGAATTTACTATATTTCATTCCCACTTTTTTCAATCTAAAAATTGATAGTAAGTTTATCATCGGTATTTTTGCTTGAATCCATCTAATGCATCAGAGAAGGCTGGCTGGCAGTACTTCTTAATTCCATCTTCTCTTTTTTTTCTGCATTTCCTTGCTACGTATTTTATAAAAATAAAGTTTAAAGCCATTAACATAATATCAAGCTTTGATTTGTAAGAACCTATTTGTTGCATGTAATATTTCTCCAAACTACGTTTAAAGTGTGAAAATCTGCTGGAAGTTATTTTGCCGTTCTATATATGATTTTCTGAGTAAAATTTGGCATTACATTAAATCTGCTCCACAGAATTTAAAATTGAAATACACTATTTTCTTCGGATATTTATATACTTTCGGGATATTCCTGTCTGAAAACCTTTAAGGTTTTCTTAACGTTCCCGCCCCAAAATTGATTCAAATTCGAGTTTTTTTTCATTGAATGTCATTAATGATTAGGGAGAGTATCGGATTGCACATCATAAATAAAGAGGGGGAAATATTATTCTAGGGTGATAACTTCGATATTATTTTCGGAGAAAAGCGAATAGGCTTCGGATTGGATAGTTTCATCGATATAGAGGGTGATGAAAAATCGTTGGAACTGTTTATTGAATTTTTGTTCGATAAATTGAATTTTTCGGATGAATGTCTTAAGTTTTTTGAGATCCACCAAAGAAGAAGTCACTTCACCTATAATAGGGGGTGTTTCGTTAAATATATTAATTTCGACATCGGTGGTATCAGGATGGACACTCCGAGTGGGATCTTTAAAGTGAATCGGGGTCACATTGAAAGCCTCAACGGGAATTCCGCGTTCTTGTAAAATTTTACGAAGAATAGTTTTATTAAAGCCCTCAAAGGTGCCTCCATATCCGATAGAAAGTTCTTTAAATCGCCGATCAATGTAGGTTGTCAATGCCTCGAACCGCTGATTGATCTCCTCGAACCGCTGCGCCGTCTCCTTCCGATCGGCTTCCAACCGTTCATTCAATGCCTCGAACCGCTGATTGATCTCCTCGAACCGCTGCGCCGTCTCCTTCCG
>SUPS01000149.1 GCA_005191415.1 Candidatus Helarchaeota ASGARD archaeon Hel_GB_A | reverse complement strand
ACAAAACTCAACGAAAATATTAAGTATTACTTTTCAGATAGAACTTACCATTTACAAAAATTCTAAAGAAAAATTCAAAATTGTTTTCCTAAGATAAAGGTAATAAGACCATTAATTTAAAGGTATGAGGTTATTTGATAGTTAAACAATTAAATAAGGATTTTTGGATCAATACATTTTTACCCTTTTCAGCCGCAATGGCTGCAGCGGGTACATTAATTCCTCTATTTATTATTTCAGCAACAATAGGGGGCGATGTATCAGATATAGGAATGTTATCCGCTCTTTCTTCATGTGTTGGATTGCCATTAGCTTTTGTTTGGGGAAAATTGACCGATGATACTGGAAAACGGAAAATTTTCATACTCATAATGTTCATAAGCGGATTTGGCATTTTATTTGGATATTTTTTAGCCATTAATCTTACATGGCTCATAGTTCTTTCTGTATTATCGGGATTACTTTTGGGAGCAGGAGACACCGCCAAGAACATGTATATATTTGACACATATCCACCAACTGAATGGGAAGAAAAAATTGCCAAATATCAACAGCGAACCGGAATCGGGGCTTGCGCAGGGCTTATATTTGGAGGCTTATTTCAAATTTTCTTTATAACTATAAATTTTGCTATCTTTTTCTTGGTTTGTTCAATCCTTTGTGGTATCAGCGCGGTTTTAGGCTATTTTTTTATTAAAGATATTCGTATAGATCGGATTAGGCAGAAAGTTGAGAGAGTTCCTATAATAAATCTGGATTTACCTTTTTATTCATCATTATATACTCCTCGTAAAGTTGTCTCTTATGAATCACAAGTCAAAGATGCCCCGACAAAGAGCCAAATTACTTCTACGCTTATATTATTCTTTTTAGCGTCATTTGCTCTATATTTAGCCTCGAATTTCACTTTTACGCCTCTCCCAGCATTTATTACACAAGAACTTTTGATTGCACCTTCATTTATTTTCTGGATTTTTCTGGGCTATTACATTGTCTCGGTAGTGGGTTATACGTTTACCGGCACTTGGATAGATAAGATGGGGAATCGTAATGTCTTATTTATCGGATTGCTAATTAGAATTGTTGTTTATGGCGTTTTTGCAATTTTTTCTATTTTAACGCTTGCTTTTACTGGTTCTTTTGCTCTAGTAATTCTTTTATTAATTTTCAGTGGAATTTCATATAGTCTAATGAATGTTGCACTTCAAAATACGCTCCCTCGGTTAATTCAGAAAAATTTGGGTGAAATTCTAGCAATATACAGTATAATCGTTGGGATTTCTGCGATTATTGGCAGCTTTTTTAGTGGATTTATTGCAGAAACTCTCGGATATCTATGGGTCTTTCTGTTCTCACTTATCTTCGCTGGGATTGCATTAGCAATTTATTACAAGGCAATAAAAAAGAAAAACGCATAATATGGAGAAAGCCAATTTTTTCTCTTTCAAAATTTTTTTAAATAGGATATAGAATCTATTATCCATGTTATCTAGGAAGAAATTCACTCTACTTATACTCCCGTTTCTGTTCTTCGCGGGGAGCTTAACAGCGCAATTAATTTTATTCTTTAACACGACTTCCCGAATTGAACAGGTCTCCTTCCCAAGTACATTGGATGAGAATGGACCTGTTGTCGAAATTACGAGCGGAAATCTTTTTTATCCAAGGAATTATGTTCCCGGCGAAAAATATCCCGTAGTTATAATTGTCCATGGATTCGAAGTTACTAAAACGACTGATTTAAGGTTAGCTACCGAATTAACTAAACGAGGTATTTTTGCATTACCTATCGATTTATCGGGACATGGACATACCACGGGAATATTGGGTCCTTACTTTTGGAAACACGCTATTGGAGCCTTAGATTATGTTTATTCCCGTCCAGACTTTTTCAATTTGAGTGCAGTTGGGATGTGTGGCCATTCATTGGGAGGTTGGACCACTCTTTTAGCTGCTGGTTATGAGGCTTCGCGACTAGATCGACTTAATGCATGTGTCTCTTGGGCAGGAGTTTTTAATACATCCCGAATGCTCGATGCCCTCGAATCTAATGAGGTAGATTTCACCTATATCCTGCGAAATTTGAAGGTTGATATGGACCTCTTCAATAATCTTTCATATCAGTTCGATCATAATCCAGTTTCATACTTTAATGGATCTTTAGGCGCACAACTTGCGCCCGATGTGTATGGTCCTCGGATTCTTCTTATTCACGGCACGGCCGATGATGTTGTGCCTTATGCAAATTTACTCGATGCGAATAAAACATTAGGCACCAATGCAACCTATTATACCCTTGAGGGCGTAGATCACCTTTTAATTGATGATAGGGTGGTATATCAGACAATACTTCATTTTGAATATCATTTTTTTGGAATAGATCCGAGCGAAAATACTCTTTCTATATCAAATTTTACCTATTTGTCCTATTACATACTCCAATTGCTCACTTTGTTAGGGTTATTTTTATCGATTCTTTCCCTGATTTTTATATTTTGGTATAAAGAAATAGTTCCACGCGAAGAAACGTTGCCAGCTAAACCTCGAGGATTTAAATTCATAGCACTAACGACTCTCCCATATGTGGGAATTATATTCGCAATTTACGGGATACAACTTATAGTATGTAACTTATTTTTCTCTTTATTAATTGGAAGTCTAATTTTCTTTGCTTATTCCCTAGGGATTTTAATATATCTTAACCGAAATTCTATTGAAAGAAAAGCTATTTGGAATGCAATTCGCTCGAATAGTCATGCGAGTTCGATCTTAGTTGGCTTCCATCTAGGGCTTTTTGCGATTTTAGGGTACTTAACGCTCGCATATGGATTTGGATTGTTTGTCTTTTCCCCGTTATCTATCCAATATCTCGTCTTTTCAGTCATCGGTCTGCTTCCATTTATTCTCTCGCACGAAATTTTCCTACGTAAAATCATTCAAGATAATATTCCATTGAGGAATCGCTGGTTAAATCGGATCTTTATGGGATTTTATACTCTTTTCCTAATGGCCTTCTTTGTATATCAATTGAATATTATGTTCCTTGCAGTTGTAGCGATGTTAATAGGATTTGCATTTGCGACTTTAACAGGAATTTTTCTCTACGCAAAATATCCATCCCTCGGGGCTACCGCCGTCTTCATTACAGTCATCACTTCGACATTTGCCGCCAACTGCTATTTCTTCTTTATTTGAAAAAGAGAATGACTTAAAACCAAATAAATTCAAAATTCGCATCTACTGAATTTCAAAGATTATATAAGGAAGTATATCGCTATAATAATTTTAGTATGAGTTGTTGTAAGCAACAACAAGAAAGGTGACTTTTTTTGGTAAGATTAGGGAAATTTAAGGAAGCTGTATATATTAAAGCTAAATATTATCCAAAGGATCGTGTGGCAGTAATCTATGGTGAAGAAAAAATCACATGGAAACAATTAAATTCGCGAATTAACAAATTAGCTAATGCTTTAAAGAAGTTAGGAATAACGAAGGGGGATAAAGTTGCATTCCTTTTCTATAATTCACCTCAATTCCTCGAAGCAAATTTAGCAATCCAGGAGTTGGGTGCAATTCCCGTTCCCATGAATTTTCGCTATGTGGCATCCGAAATGGAATTCTTATTAAATAATAGCGATGCTTCTATTTTCATTTTTGATGATGACGCCTTACCGGAACTCCAAAAAATACGTGATAAAATTCCAAATGTTAAATATCTGATCCATGATGGACCGAACACGCCTGAAGATATGTTGAATTATGAGGAAATAATCCGAAATGCGAAAGATAAAGAAATCAAGGTCGATATGGATATTCATGACATTGCAGTTATCATTTATACGGGAGGAACGACAGGGCGCCCGAAAGGTGTTATGTTAAGCTATGATAATATTCTTTATAATGAAGAATCGGCTATGGCATTCCTTTCGCGTTTATTACCTCCAGTCGAAGAATTAGATGAGCCTGTATATGCAAAGAATGAATTCCAGCGGAGATTACTTGAATCTACTCAATCTTTAACTGGAATTCCGGAAGTATTCTTTGAAGATCCTAAGATGCATGACAAGGTTATAGTAATAGAAGCACCAAGCCAAGAAGGGCCCTCGATCTCTACAATGACATATGCAATACGTGAAGGGAAATTAAAAACATTTGTAGGCAAACCACCAGAAGGAAAATACCATGGACTTGTTAAAATGGCAATTGCCGATCGATTGAGGGAACTTGCTAATTTAAGACCTTTATCCTATTCAAGGAGAGGTAAAATTAAACTAATCTTTAAAATGCTAAAATTAATGTTAAAAGGACGAATTAAAATAACGGGTGAAAAGGAAGTCAAGAAAGCCCTGAAAAGAGCAATACGAAATAAACCAAAGGAGGAAGAGCTCGAAAAGACTATCCTTGTCCCTCCGCTATTTCACCTAGCATCATATGCTGTATTTCTTATTTCTTGGATGTTTCAAGGATCAGCGGTTGTATTTCTCAAAAGTAAAAGATTTGACCCCATAGAATTACTTGAGATGATTGAGCGAGAGCGCCTAAAAACAATGTTTTTAGTTCCAACCATGTGGAAAAGAGTTCTTGATGCATTAGAAAAAAGTGAAAGGAAATTTGACTTATCTTCTGTAGGAATATGTTTATCGGGAGCCGCCGTCTTACGAGCAAAATACAAGAAAAAAATATTACAATATTTTCCTAATGCGGTTATCGTAGATGCTTTCGGACAAAGCGAAATGGCACCTGTAGCATCAATGCGAGTAGATGGAATAGTTGAAAAAGTCCAAGATAGGTGTGTTGGTACCATTTTAGACGGCTTAGAAATGAAAATTGTCGATGATAACAATAATCCATTACCAGAAGGTGAAATTGGAGAAATATGCTATAAAGGCGCCTCAGTAATGAAAGGATATTATAAAGACCCTGAAAAAACCAAGCAAACAATCGATGAAGATGGATTCCTTCATAGTGGAGACTTAGGCTACATAAAAGATGGGCAACTTTTCGTAGTTGAGCGGAAAAAAGAATGCATCAATACGGGCGGTGAGAAGGTTTTCCCCTTAGAAGTAGAGGAAGTCTTAGCAGAACATCCAAAAATAGATCAAGTTGTTGTCATTGGAGTTCCTGATGAAGAATGGGGTGAAACGGTCAGAGCTGTCGTTATACCTAAAAAAGGAGAAAATCTAACGGAAGAAGAAGTAATTCAATTTGTGGAAGGTAAAATTGCAGGATATAAAAAACCAAGATCTGTTGTTTTCGTTGATGAATTTCCGATTTCCCCGGTTGGAAAAGTATTAAGAGCTAAAATCAGAGAAAAATACGGAAAGCCGGAAATTGCCGCGGCTAAAAGCTAAAATTCCTCTTTTTTTTGTTAGATATTATGTTCAAAAATATGGAATTAAAAAAGAGAGGGAATATGATTTTTAATTATTGCGATGGACTGATTATTTGAATTTTTGTTTTAAAATGTCATCGACTTTTGCTTTAAAATTAGGGAGGATATTGGCAAGATTTTCTCCTTCAAGAACGCTAATATTATGATAATCTGCGAATTGTTTGGCATCATCACTTATTGCAGGGATTGCAAGGAGTACAACAATTGTTGCCTCTAAATCTTGAGCTTTAGCGATCAAATCATATACGGAACTTATTACCACCAGATTTTCATCAGTTATGAATTCAATTAAGAGCCGATCATCTCCTTTTTCAGCATAAATATCGAAGAAGTGAAGAACACCTGATTTTCCTTTTAGTTTGCCTTCCACTAATCGCTCTACTTCGAAATTAAATCCTTTCTCCATTAAAATATTCATAATAGTATGCTTGGGATCTAAAAGCTCGAGAATGATATGTTTTTTCTCTTCATTGAGTGTAAATGACCAGACATCATCGAGCATTGGAACCTCTTTTTTCATTATATGTCCACAATTTAAACAGAGTAATCGTTGAAATGGACTACCTGTTAAATCACCGCAATCGCGACATTCATACATTATTCCTGGGCGTGAGTAGTCTAATCCGAGTTGTTTTAGGTCCTTATTACATTTCGGACATACCAGTCCGTCTCCTGATTTAAAATGCCGTTCCAAGTCTACATGGGCACAATCATAATGCTCTATCATCTCGTCACGAATGAGGTTTCGGCTTCCACAGCGCACACAGATAAATCTTAGCGATAGATTAATGAAACTACATTTCGGACATCGCATTATCTTATCCCAGAAGTGACGTTTCAAGATCCCGACCGTATAAAGTTCTGCCAATATATTATAGGTAACTTCATTGGATGGACTAATGATTTCTTCCGCCTCTGGATATCCAAAACCTAGTTTTGTCGTGATTGCCCATTTCGGAGTTAATTCGCGAATATAACCTTCTAACATACGTTCTAACAAGAGTGCAATTTCGGTATTTTCAAGGTATTTTGCAATTTTCTCGCGTTCTTCTTCTTCAGGGATCTCAGGTTTTGTAGGTTCTTCTACTGTTATAGATTTACGAAGAATATTCACGGAATTATTTCTACAAGTAGCGGCATCTAAGAATATTGTAATTTGTGTCAGTTTCTCGATAAAATCCATAATTTTTTCCATATCTTGATGTGTTATTTTCTTCAAAACCTTTGGATCCTCTTCGATTGCTTGTTCAATAGTATATCCCTTCGCTGCTAAATAACTGATAATATCTTCATTGAATCGTAATCGAAGCATTAACTGAGCTTTTTTCCTAAATTCCATTATTTTATGAAGAGGGAGCTTTACCTTTGCTTGGGCGACAAATGAATTGATATTCATTAAATCCTCAATAGTCTTAACGCCAACCTGTCTGAGCTTTGCAGCTATTTTTGTATCAATCCCTTCGATGGCAGTAACATCTAATTTGGCCAAAAGGTCTTCGGTTTCATTTTCCTTTTTATCTTCTTTTTTTACCTCAACTTCTTCCACTTTCTTCATGAGCACTAACTCCAGCATTTTCATCTAATTTTAATCCTTTCCTTTCCACTTTAACCCATTTAATAGGTTTCTTAAAAACATGAACTTTAAAAAAGGCAATAATTTTGATTACATTCAGAAATTGGCGATAGGGAAAAATGAATGCGGGGGCCCATGCCGCATACCATAAACTCTCTCCATCCATCAAAAGAGCAATTATAGTCAATACAAATTCAATTGCTATAAATGAAAAGAACGAGATTAGCAATAAAGGAAGCGAAAGAGGCAGCCCCATTATTAACATGACGATCCAGCCAACAAGACCTGCAAAAATAAACAATTCTAATACAGGAATAATTGTTAGTGAAACAAACGTATACCATCCTCCAAACCGCCCTAAATTCCCATATTTTGCAAAACTAAAGGTAGTTGCATCTTTATGCTTTCGTAAAGTTTCAAACATCCCGCCATACCAGCGCATTCTTTGTTTCCAAAGCCCACTCCACGTAGTCGGGGATTCTGTATATGCTATTGCAGTTTGAGATACTTCAATTACATGATGCCGCGATTTCAATATTTTTACCGTAACATCAAAGTCTTCAGTCTTCGTATCTTTATCATAACGCCCAACTGAATAAAGAAGATCTCGGCGAAAACCTCCTAAAGGACCTGGCACAATCATAACACTATTCATCATCCGAAATGCTCTGCGAGGAATATTTATATCCCGGATATATTCGAGATGTTGAATTTTTGTGACAATATTGTATCGATTACCAACTTTGATATTGCCTGCCACGGCGCCTACTTCGGGTCGTTGGAATTTTTTGACCAACTCTTCCAAAGCATCTTCTTTAATAATCCCATCGCCATCTATAACTACAATAATTTCCCCTCTAGCAGAAATTAACCCTGTGTTAATGGCAGCAGTCTTTCCACCATTTATTCGGTTTATTAATTCACACCAGCCTTTTTCTACATATTTTTCTGCGATCTCAGCTGTTTTATCAGTACTTCCATCATTAATAACAATGATCTCCTTATCACCTTGATATCGCGCCTTATAACAAGTTTCAATGGTTCGGGCTAGATTGACCTCTTCATTATACGCAGGAATTAAAATAGTTATTGGAAGCCAGAATTTTATTTTCTCTTTCGATTCCAGTTTCTTCGATTTGAAATAATGCCATAAAGCTAATGGAATTATCAATCCATCAGATACTATAACAAAAACAATTCCGATAATAAAGAGAACTTGATAAAACAATTGCCAATCTGTGAAAAAATTAACCACTGGTGCATATAAAAACGCATAGGTTTTTTGGGAAAATTCAGAATAGGGCTGTGTGAAAAAAGTTATAATACCTAAAATGATATAACATGCAAGTATTATCCAAAATATTTTAGAAACTTTTCCCATTTTCGCTTCATCTACTCTAATCTGCTCCCTTAAAGGACGGGAGAGTTCTAAAATATATTTTTTTTATTCTTTTAGTAAGATAATGATTAGGGATCATACTTTTTATGTATTTTCTATTTTAGAAAAGTGCATTATTTAATACGATCTGCATTAAATTCAAATTATCCCATTGTTTTTGAATTCTTTAATTTCGTTGATTGTATAACCTAATTCCTTTAAGATTTGATCGTTATGTTCTCCGAGTTTTGGTGCAGGGCGAATAATTTCTCCTGGTGATTCTGATAATTTAATGATAATGCCGGGAACTCGAATGCGACCAATTCGTTCATGGCTAATTTCTTGAAACATTCCGCGGTCTTTGAGTTGAGGATCCTTATTGACTTGATCTAGGTCATAAACTGGCGCACAAGGAATATGATTTTTATGGAGAAGATTTAGAATTTCTTCTACTGTGTGTTGTAAAGTCCATTTACGTATTTCTTCATCTAATTCATCAATATTTTTTAATCGTTTAATAATTGAACTAAATTTTCTACTTTTTATCAAGTCTGGGCGTCCCATCGTGTTAAATAATCGTCTTACTTGGCGATCGGTTAGTGCTACGATAACCACATATCCATTACGAGTCGGATAGGAATTGTAAAGAGGTAGTTTGATTGAAGCTTCCCCTGCCTTACTTTTTAATCCAATTTTCTCACGATCTTTATCTGAAAATAATCGTTCAAATAACGCTTTCACAATAGCATTTGTATTTATTGCATACATCACATCTTGCATTGAAATATCGACTATCTGTCCTTTACCTGTCTTTTCTCGGTAATACAGCGCCTGCATCGCCCCTAATGCCCCAAAAATACCTGAAAGCGTGTCTGCAAAGAATAAGGCAGGTTGCCGGTCCATTCGCTCAGATACATACATAATTCCTCCCGTTGCCTGGGCAATAATGTCAAATGCTGGATGGCTATGATATGGGCCAGTTCTCCCAAAGCCGGAGATGCTTACATATATTAGTCGGGGATTTATTTCTTTCAAAACATCATAACCTAAATTTAATTTCTCTAATACACCAGGTGTGAAGTTATCTACGTAAATATCTGCTTTTGCAATAAGTTTCTTAAAAATTTCCTTCCCTTTAGCGGTTCGTAAATCAAGTGTCATCCCAAATTTGTTTCGATGAAGCAGACTCAGCATGGCTTCCAAATTGCGGTTCATATAGGTATATAGGCGCATGGCTTCACCGACTTTCGGCTCGATTTTGATAACCTTTGCGCCCATATCTGCCAATAAAGTCGAGCACCAAGGTCCCGATAAGAATTGACTTGTATCAATCACTAAAATATCATCTAATGCGTGGCGCATAATACTCACAATAAATAATTGTAT
>SUPS01000148.1 GCA_005191415.1 Candidatus Helarchaeota ASGARD archaeon Hel_GB_A | reverse complement strand
GCGTTGCGTGGGATCCTGCGCAAGAACCTTTTCGGACAATTCGGGTTTGGGGAATATATCGTCCATGACTGGACCTCAAATAAAAATGGTGAGGTAAATGAAATATGAAGCTGAGATGTTAGCTATTTTACGGCATGATTTGCATAAGATCCGCATCACGGGGGCATTGAAGCACAGAGATGCTCTTCATGATGAACTGGCAGTACGGGCCGATGGGACCGCCGCCTGGATGAGCCGCAATTTCCTGCGGGAAAAGTTTCAGAAAAAGCTATACCGGAAATCCTTGATCTTTCCGATGCGGAATGTCACTAATACGCGGACCTTGGCGAACCTGCAGCGAGTCGAGGCTGCGCACCTCTTCCAAGAATCCGACCCTTTAAAGTTACATATAGCAATTCTCAACTCCAAACTGCTGAACTTATACGTAGAAGCCCGAAGGTTCCCCTATACCTCATTAAAATACCATATCCTTCTGACTTGCGCCCTATATTACAATTTCAAATTGGGGTTCGAGTTGAAAGACCTCTACCTCTGTGAGAACTACTCTAGTGAGAGCACATTTCAGGTGATTTACCGCGATGCATCCCGGGAGTGGGCAATCCTGCCGCAATGCCCAACGAAAGGGCTCTCGAAACTCTACCCGAAATTTTACACGACGTGGGAACGTCGTAAATATCAAAGTATTGGAGGTGAGCATCAGACCTTCGGCGAATTGCTTAGCACCATCGGAAGTTGGTCTGTTGCCCTGGCAACCCTCGAAGAATTCATTGCATTCCTTCCATAGCTCTTTCGAATATAGAAAATTGGAATTTTTTTAGAAGACCAAGGTGGAGAAAAAGAAGAATACGCAAGGTTTTTCAAATGCCTTGGTTATTGTATGGTATAGAAAATAAGCAAGGTGAAAGGTATGCCGACGCGTGTGAAAGCAACATGGATTGAGAATATTGCATTTAGAGTAAGCATTAAAGATTTCCCTGAATTCATTATGGATGAGCCGAAAGCGTTCCATGGGAATGATATGGGGCCAAGTGCAGGCGAATTTCTGTTAGTGTCAATTGCAGGGTGTCAGGGCGTGAGTTTCATGTTTTGTCTTCAAAAATTCAATATAGAAATAGAGGAGATGGTAGTTCACGTTGAATCAAAGATGAAACATGTTTGGCATGAGGAATATGAGCGGGAAATCTTGAATATTATCCATATCAATGTAGTGATAGATATTAAATTAGCAAATCCAGAAGATGAAGAAGACTTGTTAGAATGCTTTGAAGTTTATCAAAAATATTGTGTGGTAACGACTTCAATAAGACGTGGTATTCCCGTAGATGTGAAATTAAATCATATTAAATAAATGAGATGCTGTTATTTGAGTGAGAAGGAGAAATGTTTCTTTTGTCGAAAGGAAATTTCAGAAGATTTAGTTCGATGTCCATATTGTAATGTGGCGGCACATAAACCAGAATTACAACGCTGGATCCTACGGCATGGTACCTGTCCTCGGTGTGGGCGGGAATTAAAGCCTTATGCAAAATAGAACCTAATGGCGATTCTTTTCAATGTGAAGGAAAAATTATTAGGAAAAAATCATTAATTAGAAAATAAGAACTCAAGAGGCAAGAGCCAGTGCAAGCCGGGAAAAAAGACATTATTCAGGGTGTGGTCGTTTCTCGATTTGGAGATCGAGGACCCGAGGCGATTGGGGCGTATCCAGATCGGTTTGATAGCACTACGCTCACGGAAATTTCAGTTAAAGCCGTCTCAATTTTGGCAGGAGAAGATGGCTCAGTACCACCACCTGAAAATCTTTCTGTTTTGCCCCTTCCTAAACTCCACATGACCGCGGTCATTTACATATTTGAAATCAAAAACGAAGCAGCACGAGGAGGAGTAATTACTCACACCATCTCAGTCCTTTTCAATGAGAAGTACACATCAGTAATCTATAAAACGATGGAATCTCTCGCGGAAATAATCTCAACCCAGGACAACTTGATTGAACTTCTTCAAAACAACGATAACATTACAGTAGCGGTGATGAATCTCTACAATCAAATTGAGAATTTCCTCGAAACAAGACAAAAAGATGAGATTACACGATTTGAGATAAAACCATCCATAGAAAAAAAATATGAACATAAATTCTCCTTTAAAGTGATTGTCATAGGAGATCCACGGGTTGGAAAAACCACATTAATTCTTCGCTACATCGATAAAGCATTTCGAGAATTGTACATACCAACTATTGGCGTGCAAGTTTCGCTTAAATACCTAGAACTTGATGAACTGACCCAAGTGAAACTTCATCTCTGGGACATTGCAGGACAAGATCTTTTCGAAAAAGTTCGAGAGAAATTCTATTCAGGAAGCCATGCGGTGCTTCTTGTTTATGATGTTACCAATCCGAAAACCTTTAGAAATATTGAAAAATGGTATTTAGACATGGTAAAGGTCGTTGGGAAATTACCTGGGTTCTTAATTGGAAATAAAATAGACCTGACGGCACAGGTTAAGAAATGGGATGGAAAGGATTTAGCAGAAAAACTTGATTTGCAATTTATTGAAACTTCAGCAAAAACAGGCGAAAATGTGGATTTAGTTTTCCAAGAATTGGCAAAAAAACTGGTAAAAAAATAATTAAAATGGATATATATTTATTTTATCATTTAATCATAAAGATGTATTCTAATTTTTTGGGTTTTGTTGAACCATTATAGAGTATTGTGAAACGTTTATTCGGAAATTTTTCTGCAACCGTCATTGCAACTTCACTAGGGGTATCTCCGACTGCAATAACGATATTTCTTATTATGGCGATATATTTTTCTTTTGGGATATAATCAGGAATCTTAATTACTGTCATTAATATCAAAAAATTATAACCAAATTTCGTATAAAAAATTTGATCTTATATATTTAAAGATAAGGAAATAATCCATTAAGCATCTATTAAAAAAAAGCAAATGAATCTAATCTGATTGAAAAATTAAGTATATACCCGAAACAATTCAAAAATGCGGTCTATTAAAAGCCCAGTACTTTTGAATTGGGTGAGTTCGCCACTCCATGTTTTCAGATTTTCCTGGAATTCTTGCTCAAAAGCCTGAGTAAATTCGGCTAACTTCTTTTCGTGCCATTCTGAGGTTTTTCCATCGACGATTAAGGCAACGAAGACAAGTTCCCCTTGATTTAGGAGAATTTCAAACTCGTTATAAGCCATTTTTCGTATAGGAACATCTTTGGATTTAATTTCGGATCCGAAGCTTTGGATTGCGGTGAGAAATCCGCTTATTAAATCGGGGTTAATTTCCCACGTTCCAAATTGCCGGTGGAAAAGTGTGGCGCCTACTTTTCGGTGAATTATAAGAAGGTAGCGCATTTGGAGCAAGTAACGCTTTTTATCTTCTAATTCTTTAGGCATAGCTTCTTTTTTCTTGAGATCAAATTTAAGGAGGCGATGAATTTCGTCTTCCATTTCTTTTAAGAAGTTTTGGGTATCTTCAGCAATTGGTTTCAAACTAGAGAGGATTAACATATCGTGAATAGGATCTAAACTACCGTTTAATCTTGAATTAGAAAGCAAAAAGACGAGTTTATCCTTCAACTGGGATGTTTTCATATTTATGGTCTTGGCTAAATATTTTAATTCGACTTTATAGCCTTGAAAGGCCTTAATCACGAAATAAATTCTCTCAATTAGCACATTCTCGGCGATATTTGATTGTAATTTCTGGAGGATTTTGGTAAGAAACGTTGTTTCTTTTTGCCAGAGTTGTAGTTGTTCTTTTATGATACGGGGAAATTCTTCAAATTTTTTGGTATTTTCTTTAATGAACGCATTGATTTGTGAATTTGCTTGCTTCAAAGATAGCCGTATCTCATTGATTTTGTTAAGGAGGGCATTTTCCTCTTTAAGTAGTTGATTATTTTGAATTGAATCACGGTATTGTTGCAATATAGTTGAAAAACGTTTCGATAAGAGTAGTTTATGATTCTTTATAATTAATCCTAATTTATTTTTCTCTTTTAGTAGTTCTTTCTCAATAATAAGAGTTTTAAGGCTATCCATTAAAGTATTCATTGATTCCAAAATAAAATTTTTCTCCTTTCGCCAGTCGAGGACAAGTTCATTCACATTTTTCTTAAAATTTTTGAACTCTTTAGAAATATTTTTGATATAGCCATTAATTTCTGTTTCAAATTCATTAAATGATTGAATGAATTGGGAAATAGATGTTTCTAATTTTGATTTGGCTTCTGAGAGATTTTCATGTTTGATCAACGTTTCAATTTCTTGTTTAAGAGCTTGGAATTTCTCTGTTTTGGTTTGAATGTTTTCTTTTAATTTATTTTTTAATTGATTTTTCTTAGCAAGTTCAGTTTTTTCTAGAAATTTCGACAAAAGTTCCTCTTTTTGAGTATTCCAGTCGTTCTCTAGTTGTTGTAGTTTCTCGGCAAGGAAAGCTCGGAAATTATCAAAAGGAATAGTGAATTTAGTAAGCGATTCTTTAATTTGTTTGATTTTTTCTTCTAAATTTAAGCGAAGTTCTGTTTTAAAGTTTTGTAAGGCATTATCCTGAGCTTCTAATTCCTTTGATGCTAATTCAAATTCTTTATTTTCAATTTTTTCGGTAATAGATTTATTGCTTTTAGCTAATTGATCTCGAAAAGTCGTAATAGATTCATTGAGCTGGAGTGGAATTTCTTCTTGACTTGTTAAAATTGTTTGGGCTTCATCTCGAATGATTTTTAGAGATTCGATTTTGGAGTTTAAAAGTTGAGATAACTCATTTATTATTTCAGGTTTTTGGGACACTTCAAGAGATTCCGTAAATTGTGTAGATTTGATTGTGATATCACTTTCAATAGCGGCAATGTTTTCGGAAAATTCTACTAATTTAGCATTCGCAGATTCCTGGTCTGTATAATGTCTTTGGAAATAATTAACAAATTCTTTAGTAAGTAATTCAATTTTATCGATTAGTTGTCTAAGATATTCTTCAAAATTTTTAATTATTCTGCGTTCCTTTGAGAGTCGTTTTTCATGGGCAATAGCTTCTTCCTTTTTAGTGATTAGAGCGACTAATTTTTCTTGGAGCTTATTGAAATATAGGATTAAAGTCTTCTTATTAAGAGGCCATTCATCAAAAAAAGCAGCCATAGATTCTTTGAAATTAATATATTTGAATTTTGATGCAATTTCATTAATTTTTTTCTCAAATGCGTTAATGGTATTAATAAACTCCTTTTTGGCAGTTTCTAAATATTTGCGCGCTTTTTGGGGATTATTCTGGTCTAAAAATTTCAGAAGCTCTTTCTCGACTTTTTTTGGAAAATTCAATAATTCTTGATAGTTCGTTTTAATTAAATGTTGAGTAGGACTAAGTTTTGTTTTTTCTTTAAAAATTTCATTCACGGGAATTGGAGTATCAGAGGTAAGCCAAATAAATTTTCGTGGTAAACGAATATTTTGCAAAATGAAATGTTTTTTTACTTTATGGATTTCCCCTTCAAGAAATTTTTTGGCGAGAAAGTCGATCATAACGGTTTTAACGCGTTCCTCTGCATTTTCAAAAGTAAATTCTGAATTTTTACAGAATTCAGCAATATTAATTTCTGATTGATTTTGAATCGCTTTCAGCAAACTATATCCAATTTTATGAGTGATCCCGCCACTTTTCTCGAGATAATTTATAAAGAAGTCTAACTGATCTAAAATTTTTCCCTGAAACCATTCATGATCGAGGAGATACTGAGCGACTTTCTCCACAAACTCTGTGGAAATGCCTATAGCCTCAGCGATGGGGTCCAAATAAATTCTATTGGTTTCTTCGCATTTTTTAAGAATCGCATTTTCGATCTTTTCAATTACTGGCTCGAAAATTGTTAAAATTGTTAAACATGCTTGACTGGTGCTCATCACATTCGATATTGTATCCATTATTTGTTCGGAATATCCCCCATCACCTCGTTTTTGTCCTAATAGGAACATCAAAATGGGACCTAATTGGATTAAATCTAACTTTTTGAATAATTGAAAGAGAATTACACTCCAAAACGTATCAGAAACCGTTGGAACTTTTTTCCCAAAACTAAATCCACTATTTTTCTGTTGGAACGGTATTATGTTATGTAAAAGAAAATCATAGTCGATATCGTCTTGAATTTCTAGAAGATAGTAGGAGAGGATCTGATATATTCGATCCAGTTCTTGAGAGTATTGATTTTTCTTTAAAAATGTAAGAAGGAGTTTTTGATCTAACCGATCAATATGATTCAAGATTTTTAATGCATTGATTGCGTAAAAAGTTGATTTATAGGATGGTTTTCCTGAACAAATTAAACATTTACTTGAGTCACAATGAGTAAATCCTCTCTTTTTTTGAATTCGGAGAATGAATTCGATATCGGCTAAAAAAGAGTCATGACAGGAATCGCAAAGATTCTCCCAAATAATATTTTCAGGTGGGGAATGTTGAATAACTTTATTGCAAATCGCGCAATGAATCTTTTCAGGAATTAAGGAAGTATTGCAATAGAAACATTTTTCATTTTTATAAAGTTGTTTTTGTCCACAATTAGGACAAAAGATTGGTTCGTCACTAAATCGTGTTTTGAAAACGCCCAATATATCAAATAATGCGATCGCATAGAAGGTGGACCAAATGTCGGCGAAATCGCCCCCAATTTTGCTGGAATAGCCTCCTGAATCTATTCGATAATTCATAATATAATTGATGAGAGGTTTATAGGCGGTTTGGGGAAACTTTTCTAAAGTAATTAATCCTATTATTGCCCAGAAGAGTTCTTCTAAGGAATTATAATAACCGTCTGGATTTTGCATCATTTTTAAGAAATTGAATATATTTTGTATATCAATGGGGGATGATATTCGGAATTTCAATCCTTTAATTTCTGGAAGCCATGGTATATTATGAAACATATTGTAACCTGGTTTATTCTTATGTTTATAGGGATGGAATAACGAAAAAGAACTTCTTGACTATAGTAAAAACTCTTGATAATATTATTAAAGGGATTTACTATTAAAGTTTTTACAAAATGAAAATATATTGGTGTTATGAATATGCCTGGGATTGTTGGAAGCGGAGTATATTTACCATATTATCGAATTAAACTTTCAGACATAGCGGAAGCATGGAATAGAAATATAAAGATTGCAGGAGAAAAGACGGTACCTGCGCCAGATGAAACTCCTCTTACGATGGGGCGTAATGCGGCTGATAATGCTATAAGCCATGCAGGGATTCCATCAGAAGATATTGGAGCTGTTTATTTTTGTTCTAATTCAAGTATGATAGAGGGCTCCTATGCACAAGACATTGCAATTGCTATAGGGACAAAACCATCCGTAACAATTGCGGATTTGCACGGTTCGCCGCGAAGTTTTACTATTGCAGTTCAAATGTGTTTAGATGCAATAAATAGTAAGCGGATAGAATACGGGTTAGTCGTGGGGGCGGATATCCTTGTCGGGGGATTAGGCACTAGTGCAGGAGATGCGGGTTCAGAGTATGTTTCGGCAGCAGGGGCAGGAGCGATCATTCTTGGAAATAAAGAGATAATAGCCGAGTTTGAAGCGATTGCATCTTATATGACGGGTATAAAGGAACGTTGGCGCAGTTTTGAGGATAAATTTCCTCGATTAGGGGATGGAAGATTTATTCGAGATAAGGGTTATATTAATCATGTGATCCAGGCTGGTAAAAGTCTATTAAGCAAAATCAATTGTGAGATAAGCGAAATAAACCATGTAATTTTACAGCAACCTCATGCTCAATGGGTACGGCGAGCTTTAGGGAAGTTAGGAATTCCAAGGGACCAAATAAAAGCTAGATTAGCGGCACCTGGAATCCATATTAATAAATTTGGAGATCTTGGAGCTGCATGCCTTCCAGTAGCCCTAACAGAAGTGCTTGAGAAAGGACAACCGGGTGAAAAAATATTAACAATATCCTATGGAGCTGGGGGAAGTGATGCAATTAGTTGGAACATCAAAGATCCTGTTAATACAAAGCGGTCCCAGGCAGTTTCAATTGAGAAATTCCTTAAACATAAGGAATATGTGAATTATACGACACATCTGAAATATAATAAAGTAATTTCACAATTCGTATAAAGTAAGTATGAGGCGGATAAAAGGATGTCAACTCCTCCATTATATCGGGATATTGCTCAGAATTTGAAGTTTGAAGGGTTGAAGTGTAAAAGCTGTGGATACGTTGCATATCCAGAATATCATCGCATTTGTTTAAAATGTGGGGCAATTGACCAGTGGGAAAAGGTAAAATTAAGTAGGACTGGGACGGTACATACATATATTGTATCATATTACTTACCACCTGAATTTGAAACCCCTCTACCTTTAGCAATTGTCGATTTGGACCCCCCTGGCGGTCGGATTTATGCCATCTCTACTGAAACAAAACATGAAGATATGAAAGTAGGGTTACGGGTGGAGGTTGATTTTCGTGAAATTTATCACAAAGATGGTTTATCGGTTCCATCTTTTAAATTTAAACCATTACGGGAGTGAATTGTAAATGCGTAAAGAAGTTGCGGTTATAGGAGCAGGAATGATTCATTTTGGGGAATTATTCGATAAAAGTGTAGATAATATGATTGAGGAAGCGTATATTAACTGCTTAAATAGCGTTGATAAGGGTATTGAACCGAAAGAGATTGAAGCCGCATGGCTTGGATCGGCTTATGAAAGGTCAGGAGCTTCTTTAGCAGTCCCTACCGGGTTATTTCGGATACCGATCTCGCGGAATGAAAATGGATGTGCCACAGGTTCTGATGCTTTTCGAAATGCCTGTTATGCCGTGAAAGCCGGTATTTATAAGGTCGTCCTAGTTTGTGGCGTTGAAAAGATGAGGGATACCGCAGGAGGGCTTATTGCAAAGGCTGCTGCTAAATCGGGCATTGAAATGTGGCGATATCGCGCTAGAACTATGCCTGCTTTTTTCGGTCTTCGTGGCACAAGACATTTTCATGAATTTGGTTCTAATCGCGAACATTTAGCAATGATTTCGGTAAAAAATCATCACAATGGCTCGCTTTATCCATATGCACATTATAAATTTGAAACAACAGTTGATCAGGTTTTAAATGCCCCGATTGTATCCTGGCCTCTTGGTTTATATGATTGCTGTCCAATAACAGATGGAGCTTGTTGTGTATTAATTGCACATGCGGATGTTGCAAAGAAATATACAGATACGCCTGTATGGTGGCAGGGAGCTGGTTGTGGTGTAGATTCATGGATGCGCGGCTTAGATGAGAATTTGATTGGCTTTCCTGCTACTGCAATAGCGGCAAGAGAAGCATATAAGATGGCGGGAATTACTCCAAAGGACATTCAAGTCGCAGAAGTCCATGATTGTTTTACCGTGACAGAAATGTTAGACTACGAGGACCTTGGATTCTGTAAGAAAGGAGAAGGACATAAAATGATAGAAGAGGGAGTAGTGAATTTGGATGGATCACTACCTGTAAATCCTTCTGGCGGTTTGATAGCTAAGGGGCATCCTATTGGCGCATCAGGTGTAGCACAAATTGCGGAAATTTATGAACAATTACGAGGAACAGCCGGTAAGGTTCAAGTTCCTGATGTTGAAATCGGTTTGCAGCATAATATTGGCTTGGGACGAGGAGCAACAGGCTCTGCAAGTGTAGTGAATATTCTCCGACGTTAAAGAAGTTAATGTCACGAATATTTTTAAAATTTTAATGATTTTATTAAGAACCTATGATTTTTTCTCTTTTTTTTCATTTAGGCTCTAGATTTTGAATAAAAATTGAGAGTGCTACGTAACAAAAAC
>SUPS01000147.1 GCA_005191415.1 Candidatus Helarchaeota ASGARD archaeon Hel_GB_A | reverse complement strand
AAATTCAAAACAAGAACCCCCAACTCCTACTGATAAGTTCAAAGATAAAATCGCTAAAATCAAAAAGCTTCTAAAACAATTTGAAGAAAGTATCTAATTTCCATTTTCCGGTTTAGTCCAATTGGTGGATTATTTATGCCTACTTCCTTTTTAAACCTCGCGAAGCTCTGCGATAAATTAGAAAAGATTTCTAAAACCAAAGAAAAAATTGCCCTCCTCTCAAATTTTCTAACATCTTTAAATCCCTATGAAATTGAACCTGCGGTATTTCTCATAATTGGCACGCCCTTTGCAGAATCCGATTCCCAAACTCTTGATATTTCATGGAGATCTATTTTAGAAACTAATTATACCGCAAAACAAACAACTCTATTTAATCAGCCTCTTACGATTCGTGCTGTTCATGAATATTTCAGCAAATTGGCACAAATATCTGGTTCAGGTGCCCGTAAGAAAAGAAAACGCCTCTTAGAAATGCTTTTCCGTGAAAGCTCTCCGCTTGAACGAAAATTTCTTGTAAGGATGATCCTTGGTGAAATGCGCCATGGAGTCGCCAAAGGTTTGATGATAAAAGCCATTGCAGAAGCCGCTCACTTAGATTATTCACTTATCAAAAGATTAAGTGCAATATATGGTAATATTGGCGAAATTGCTAGACTTGCCCTTGTAGGAGGAGAAGAAGGACTCAGTAAAATCGAAGTCGCACCTTTTACCCCAATAAAACCTATGCTCGCCGAAAATCTCGATTCATTAGATGAATTATTCAAAAAACCTGTTTCACCAATGGCAATAGAATATAAATATGATGGCGTTCGCGTTCAAATTCATAAAAAAGCTGATAAAGTTCATATCTATTCACGCCGTTTAAAAGATATCACATCTAGTTTCCCAGAAATCGCAGATCTCATTAAAAAAACAATACCAAATCATTCTTGTATCCTAGATGGTGAAATTATTGCTATTCGACGAAACGATCAACGGCCTTTACCTTTTCAAGAATTGATGCGCCGTTTTAAACGAATTCATGAAGTTCAACGCCTTCGACAAGAAATCCCCGTGCAGTTGTATCTTTTCGATATTTTACTTCTTGATGATAAAATTTTATTCGATTATCCTTATCAAGAACGATGGAACATCCTTGCAACTATCTGTAAAGGTCTCACTCTAGCATATCGAATTATCTCTTCCGAGAAAGAGGAAATAACACGATTCTATCAAGCCGCCTTGGCTGCAGGACATGAAGGGATACTCCTTAAAAAACTTAATAGTCCTTATAGTCCAGGCGAACGTAAGAAAGAGTGGTTAAAATTAAAAGAAGCAATACACGCTGATTTAGTCATTATTGCCGCTGACTGGGGATCTGGACGGCGTACAGGCTGGCTAAGTAATTATCATCTTGCAGCCCTCGATCCTCTAAAAGGTACGTTCCATGAAGTAGGAAAAACCTTTAAAGGATTAACTGATGAAGAATTTCAAGATATGACCGCAAATTTACAGAAAATTAAAACGTATGAAACGCAATATACCGTGTATGTGAAGCCTCAAATTGTTGTAGAAGTAGCTTTTAACGAAATTCAAAAGAGTCCTCAATATCCAGCAGGCTATGCACTTCGATTTGCCCGTATTAAACGTATTCGTCTCGATAAAGATCCCTCTGAAGTCACCAGCCTTGATGAGATTGCCTACCTTTATGAACGTCAATTTGAGAAAAAGGCGCGTATCTAATTATTTAGCCTCTTTTTTGAAGTTTAATTAAATCCTCCTTCAGGTAAAGTGCCATTCCCCCTACCAAAAAAAGTGCCCCTAATCCGATAAAGAATAATCCCAGATATGGCACCAGCTTTACCAAGATCATTTCCCAAGGAGGTGGATAAATTAATAGAATCCAAACAAGGTCTTTTAAATGAAAGATATAAAGGAGTTCCAATATAGCTCCAATCCCTAAATTTACACGGCTGCTACTTAAAAATACTTTATAAAGCTTCATTCTGCAGCATTCTCATTCATCAATTAATTCTATAAATTAAAATCTAAAGAAATAATTAAAATCTGCTTTTGTCAATAATTACACATCGTAATCTATAATTCTTTAAATTCATAAACGTGAGGTTAAAGGATGCAAGGTCTAGATCCCCTGCAACTTATTAGTATTATTGAACTTTTCATCGCTACGGGAATCGCGCTTGTTTTGAGTGCTTTTATATTTAAAAAATATAAAGAAAAGCCGATCTCTGGGACCCTAATCTTTACATTGAATTTCATCTTAGTTGGTATTGCATTAGCTTGCGTTGCAATTGATAGAATCTTATTACTTTATCTGCTGGACCCCACACTTGGTCTTATTTTCCATAATATTGCAATTTTAGTCAGTTTAGGAGTCATTCTTTTATTAGATATCTTTTCTTTTGAAATGACCTATCCCGACAAGACAAAAAAACTAACGGTCTTATTCGCAATACTTTTAGTGGCTGCTGGAATTACTTTATTACTGAATCAACCTACCCTCGGTGCCCAACAAGAAATTCTCTATGCGGACGAATTATTAATCTTAATTCTCCCTCTCCTAATGCCGCCCATGATCATCCCGATTTTCATATTCTTCTACTACGCTGTAATGGTCCGGAAGGAGTCTATTCCGAAATCCAACCGTGCTCTGGTAATGGGCATTGCCACTATTGTCGTTTCAATTGGCTATATATTTGAGGTGATGGGCATCACAGGTATCGCTGTCATTCTCGTTCGTCTGACCTTTGTAGCATACACCTTTTTAATGTACATCGCTTTTACTCAGCCAAAATGGTTTCAAAAAATCATAGGCACCGAAAATCTATAAATTCCAATTTTTTTTTATTTTCATCTTAGAAATTAGCTTATCATTACAAGGGCGCTAATGTTGATTTTTGCAATCCGAATATCCGAATTCGCAACCATACCTAAAATCCAACTGTAATCCTTAGTTATATCACTTGTATAGTAGCTTATAAAGAGCTCCTCGCCTTTTATTACAATACCCGCGTAGGACGTATCTCCAGCACTCGGCAAATCTGTCAGAAAACGTAATCCCGAAGTTTCATTCACAAGGTATATAGCAGTACGTTTCCGACTAAATATTGAACCAAGTTCGGTAAAGTATGTTCTGGGACCGAGATGTCGTCGCCCTATTGCGAAGATTTTGTTGGCATACGAAAAAAGAACAGGTCCATCGAGCCGCGTTTCTCGTGATTTAATATATGATGACCAATTCGTATACGGATAAGATGAAGTTGCAATTAAAGTGGAGGCTTCCGAACTTCCAAAAAGGCTATCGGCAATTCCTTCTAATCTTGCAGTACAAATCATCCGCCCATCTGGTAAAAATTCAATTGCAGTTTCATCATTAGCCTCTCCCGTATAGATCGTTGCAACGATATTCCAATTAATTCCATCTGTAGAATTAAGGAGTATTGATTGTCCATGTTCGTGCCAATAAGCTGGAACATACCATGTTAAATTATCATTTGTTTTCGGACGCCAGAAGAGCCAACCAGAAAGGGAAATCTCCTGAAAAGGCTGCCAATTTATTCCATCTTCCGAAAAAGTATAAACCGTTTGATAAGGTGTTGCCATCACACCTAGATTTTTCAATGCATAAAGAAATAGTCGATTTCCAATGATTGCAAATTTTGGATCTCGAATGTCATTCCCTGGAACCGAAAATTCGGTGATCTTCGTCCAATTACGTGCATCCAGAGAGCTCCAAAGGATTAATCGGGCATCCGTACTTCCCAGATGAAATGGCCTGCGGTCATGGATCAAATAGATCCGCCCAGTTTTATTCCAATAAATGAGATCCGTATTTGAATTATGTTGTCCCGTGACCGCTACCCACGATTCCATAACTATATTATTCTTTATATCTGCCGTATTTGGTCGAAGGTACCAAACTATTAAAACTGTGCCAAGAAAGATTCCAAAAATCCATAAACCATAAATAAAGCCTTTCAAAATGCGTCTTATTATTTTCTTTTTCGGATGTGGTTGATGTGTAACCAAAAATTCTATTTGAATCGTTACCAAAACAAAAATTGGTAAAAGGAGAGCTAATAAAAGTAATGGAATAGCAGAATATGCGACGCCAATATAATATTCTAAAAGTATAATTCCCACGAGGATCCCCGAAAATAGAAGAATATATCGCCGAATTAATGAATCTCGTTTTTTCCATATGATATAAATGCCAATTATAAGTGGTAATACATGAATATAATCCCAAACAAGCCTATAGAATGAAAATTCGATACCGACAATTACAGATAGTGGGAAAACTGCACATACTAGGAAACTATTGATATATGAATTATCTCGGAAAATGAACCAGGCGATAGAGAAGGCGAAAATCCAAGTACTCATCGAAGCAATGGGCAATGACGTTACCATTCCAGATCCAAAGACATCCCCTACTATTGCATTAAAAGGAAGCCATGACCAAGGAATTAAAAATTGGACAATTAATGTAACTCCAATTACGATAATTACTTGAATTAAAAATCGATATTTCCCGTCTATTTTATTCCTTTCCACTGGAATCTCCATCCAAGAACGGAAAAATTTCCTTGGATTAAATCGACAATAATTGTTCCTACCACGATACAAGAAGTCACAATTAAAGGAACGAATCCACCAGGCCAAACTAAATGGAACGAGAACGCGAATTCAGGTCCTGTTAAGGGATAAAAGAAATGAATACCTTGTCCTGCCCACGGCCACATTATGGCATCAGTCAGTAAATGTCCAAATGCTCCAATAAAAACTGTTAGGAAAATATACTTCGTATCATTTTCATGAGGGAAAAAAGATGTAATAAATAAACTGATGATTACTATGCCCAATAGCGAATGGCAGATATCCGTTATTGTAACTGCAATACTAATGAAGAATTCATTACCTACCTGTTGCGCAATAAGATTGATGAAGCGTTCTATATCTGGTGATAACATTCCAATGATAAAGAACCAATAATATTTTCTCAATGCAGCATCGTATTTTGGAATTTTACTGATAGTCCATATAATGAGATATGCAATGAAAAAATGGGTAATCCAATCCGGCATAATTAATTTCCCTCCTCTTGTGATGTAGAACTCTTTGAACCTTCTTCTTTCCGTCGTGAGAAACTAAAATCTTTCAACTTGAATTTAAACCCAAAAAATAGAATTATCAACACAAGGACGGCTATCGGGATTGATAAATAAACTGAATACGAGACATGAATATGGATCTCGATGGCTAGGAAATATTCTTTACTGGGGTCATGATAATAGGAGTATCCTCTTAAATATAGTGTCATTCCTTCCTGTACATCGCCGATATCAACGTTGGTACAATTAACTTTTAGGAAAACACCTCCAAAACCTTTGAGATAAATAATATCCCCTGATTTGTTGAAAACGTCTCCATGAGTTATAAGTAAGATAGGTGCTTGGTAACTTTCAGGATGCTCTAATAATGTCGCAATTGAAACTGGTTGAGGGGTATTGGGGTCTAAGGGAGGGGTCCAACGTCCCTGTTCATAATAAGCTAGGCTAAGTATGATAAGAGGACTAATCAGAAATAGAATACGTAGTATTTTTTTCATTGTTCTCAATAACCTTTTATTTAATTACTTTAGTATCCCTACCTATCCCATGCGACAAAATATTTTCGGGTGTAACTGGTTCTGTGGGTGGGGTTTCATGTGTCACATTAAGATAGATACCTTGGAGTGCTTCCTCTACTGAAAATCCAAGATCTTTAGCAAGGATTTTGTTTCCTTCTGGATATTTCCAAGAAAAGTCACTTTTCTCATAGATCTTGGGATCAAGCAGATTTGGAAGCTCACAATTGATTGTTTGAATCGGAAAATACACGCCCTGTTCCTCAAGCCGCTCTCGAAGGGTAATTTCATATATTTCGGGGATTGTCCCTTTCATCCACGTTATCCAGTAATCTCCTAACCCTTGTAAATACAAAAAATCTTCACAAAACAATCCTGCCAGCCGCTTCGTAAATCCTCCTCTCCCAAGATGGAGAAATGTAGGGATTAAAGGAGGCCAAGGAATCAAAGAAACATAGTTATCAAAGAGATTCCACCTCGTTTTGGCAGTTAACGCATCATAAACTCCAGCAAATGATTCATGGTTACTAATTTCAACCCCTAAGTTACAAGCTGCACTCATCCAACAGAGACAAACATGATAGGTGCTTTGAGACCATTGAGGTGTGCGTTCATTACGAATATCTCGCAATACTTCAATTACTCTTTGTCCGCTCTTAAATAATGGCGATATACGTACTGGCAAATCTCTCAATTTTAACCCTAGTTTAATATGCCGCCGCTTTAAAATCTCACCCTGATTTTCTTCATCAATTAACCACCAGTCTACAGGAACGCCATCCTCCATATGACAGTTGAACATTAACCCTATCTTTCCTTCTTCAAAATCATCTAAGAGAATAAAGGTTGTATCAGTACTTTCACCGAATAGGAGTTTTGTGGTGCCTTGCTGTAGATCGGTACGGATACAAAATACAACGGGAAAGAAAAAATAAGTCAAAATACGGTCTGGACGCTTCAGTTTTCCTGCTATAACATCTTGTGCGGTCATAATTGCTTCGTCTAAGCGTACCTTCACTAAATTATAATAATTCGTAAAAACTTTTTTCATGGCATCACGCGAGTAATCCCATCCATATTTTTTGATTATCGGCCACATATTACGCGCGAGAGGTAAAAATGCTTTGGTTCTCAGAGTGTCTGGAATATCGCCATAATTTGTTTGTGAAATCCACATTTCCTCCATCATAGGTGAATCGGCGTTATACTTGATATTAAAAATTGATTTTTTAAAATTTCGTTTCTTTATTTCTAATCGTGTTTTTTTATTTTTGTGGATATGCACAAAATATAAATATGTGCTTATGCACAAATTACTTAGATAAAACTATAACGAGATGATCATATAATGAGACGTCGAAAAGGCTGTAGATGGGCTAGTCTCCGAGCGAACCCAAATTTAAATCCCAATTATCAAGGAACAAACAGATTACAGCCTCGCAATTTCGTGAATAGAAAAATAACTTTCTCTGCTTCAAAGAACTATACTTATATTGGACGCTGCCGATGCGGCTATGGACCAAATGCTTACTATCAAGATACGAATGGAAAAGTGATTCATGCATCTCAACTTCCTAAAACTTCGTTATCAAATTTGCAAGCTCCCTCTCCTACATCTGTACCATCCGTAATTCAAAAGACGACACCACCTTCTATTGAAAACTATCGTATATGCAACCGTTGTGGTGCCCGCGTGAGAGACGATGCATACTTCTGTACTGAATGCGGAAATGAACTCGGAGACCCCTCTTTTTTAACGAAAAAGGATCGAATAGACCTTTTGAAAGATCAGATAAAAGAATTAAAAAAACAAATAAAAATTATTAAAAAAAGTGATCGATAAATTATAAAAAAGAAGTGATTGTATGAAAGGAAATGAAATAATTGCAGTCAGTTCCCAAGCCTTGGATGGATTAAATGCACCGGTTGATCCCAGATTCGGACGATGCCGCGCTTTTACCATTGTAACCCTCGGAAATGGAAAGATTCAGAATGTTCAAGTAATTGAAAACGCTGGTATGATGGCGAGTGGGGGCGCAGGCATTCAAGCAGCTCAACTTGTTAGTAATACAGGGGCTAATGTGGTACTTACAGGAAATGTAGGTCCAAACGCTAGCCAAGCTCTTCAAGGATTAGGGATTTCGGTCTACATTGGCGCATCTGGAACTGTTGAATCAGCTATAAATGATTACCTTCAAGGAAAACTCCAGCAAGCAACATCAGCGACTGTACCATCCCATTTTGGGATGGGACGCGGTGGCGGTATGGGACGCGGTGGCGGTATGGGACGCGGTGGCGGTATGGGACGCGGTGGTGGCAGAGGACGGGGTCAATTTAGATAATTTTTTTTTATTTTTTTAATATATATTCATAGCTGAGGTAAGATACTCTTGAATAATAAACCCACAATAATTGCCGTAACAGGTGGAAAAGGCGGTACTGGAAAAACGACTGTTGCTATTAATTTAGCCTACTTATTTAGCAAGCATAACTATAAAGTTCTATTCTTAGACTGTGATGTAGATGCTCCAAATGCGGCTATCTTAATGAACGCCGACCTAGAAGAAATAAAGCAGGTAGAATCCTTTCTGCCTCGTTTTAATGATAATTGTATTGGTTGTGGAGAGTGTCAAAAGGCTTGCCAACCGCACGCACTATTAAATATTCCTAAAAAGAAGCCTCTTTTATTCCCCGAACTCTGTATTGGATGTAAAGCATGCCAAATTGTCTGCGAACATAATGCGATAGAACCCGATAACAAAATAATTGGAAAACTCTCCAGAGGGCAGAAATATGGTATCGATCTAATTGTAGGTGAGCTTCAGATTGGTGAACCAAAATCCGCGGAAGTAGTTCGTGCTGTCAGAGAATACGCTGATGCCCGACTAAAAGAGGTGAAATATGACCTAATTATTATTGACACAGCCCCTGGTGCCCACTGTGATATTATCCATGCCTTAGATGGCGCAAATATCGTTATATCTGTAACTGAACCAACTCCCTTTGGAACTCATGATTTAAAACGTATTTTAGAATTAATTACATATCTTTCTTCAAGTCCCGCTTCCCACATTGTAATTAATCGCTCTGATTTAACAACTCAAAAACAGCCGTTTAATGAGATCGCAAAAAAATATCAAGCCTCAATTCTTGCGGAAATCCCTATGAGCCGCGAAATTCAGTTAAGTTACGCGGAAGGCGTTCCAGTCATGGAAAAATTTCCAGATACCGCTGTTAGTCAGGATTTTGAAGATATCTTTAAAAAACTAGAGGCGGTTTTAATATGAAGAAAATAACAATTGTAAGCGGTAAAGGGGGCGTGGGTAAAACGACTTTCACAGCAGCACTTGCGTGTCTGTGTGCTAATGATGGGTTGAATATCGTCTTGACCGACTGTGATGTAGATGCCCCTAATTTAGCAATCACTCTAAAAAATCAAGAAGTTAAGCGAAACGATATTTATTCCGCAAATATTGCAGTTGTAGATGAATCACAATGCATAGGCTGCCAAGAATGCATGAATCACTGTAATTTCAAAGCAATTAAATGGAGCGATGAAAATAATAAGCCGATAATAAATGAATTTGAATGTGAAGGGTGTGGAGTTTGTTCACTTGTTTGTCCTCAGCAGTGTATCCAATTATCTCCCATAAAGACTGGTGAGCTCATTATTTCAGAGTCAAAATATGGATTCCCTATCGTATCAGGTGAACTCCTTATTGGGCGAGGAAACAGTGGCAAAATTGTTGCAGAAGCCAAAAAGACGGCGTTGAAACTTGCAGAACAAAATAATAGTGAGGTCATTCTAAATGATGGTCCACCAGGGATTGGTTGCCCAGTAATTGCCAGTCTTTCAGATTCTGACGCTATTATTATTCTTACCGAACCTATGCCCGCAGCAATTCATGATCTTAAACGAGTGCTCTCGCTAGCATGGCATTTTACTCAAGAAGTTGGCCTCATTATTAATAAATATGATTTATACCCTCCCTTAATATCTCAATTAGAAGAGTTTGCACGTGATAATAACCTCCAAATCCTTGGGCAAATTCCCATTGATGATAATGTCCCCAAAGCTTTAGTTAATTTGTCTCCCATCATCGAATACGCCCCTGAGGCGCCTGCATCCCTCGCCCTTAAAGAGATTTATAATAATCTTAAAACATATTTAAATTCAAAAGACTAATTAGTGATTCAAAATGCCCCGAGGATACAG
>SUPS01000146.1 GCA_005191415.1 Candidatus Helarchaeota ASGARD archaeon Hel_GB_A | reverse complement strand
TCATTATACTGAGCGATTAAATCTTTAAGGGGATATTTTTTACTCCAATAAACCAACCATTTGGGTTTTATTGATTTTGGTAAAAAATGATAAGCGCCTATTAGTCTATAAACTAGTTCTTGTTCTGTTTCTTTAATAAATGATGGAAATATTAATCGATAGGCTTCACGGAGAAGAAATCCATCAATTAATTCGTGCGTAACTAACTCTATTGGTATTTTTATAAAATTGCGCTCTCGTTTGATAACTAGTTTATCTTCTAAAGGAGATTGGTATATTGTAATAAGTGGAATCTCAGGTAATTTACACGAAGTTTGTTTTTCAATTGAATTGAGATAATTTTTAAATCGCGTATTAAGTCGTTGTTTATAGTGCTCAAGTTTCCTTTCAGGAATTTGAGGTTTGGGGAATTGAAATAATTTTTTTGTTGCCTTCTCAAATTTCAATTGTTCTCGTTCAAATTGTTTTCTGGGGATATTAATAGCGTTAAGCATAATACCATTTTCAAGGAAATAATACAGTCGAAAATATTCACCATAGTCAGCCAAGAGGAGAAATGGGACTGCCTGCCCCTTTAATCCAGAAAGAATGATCGATGGTCCAAAACCTCGTTGGAGTAAAACAGATTTCTTGACACGAAGTCCAAGAATCTGATTCGGACGCTTCTCTCTGAACTCTTTTAAGGCAAGATCTCGTAACTTTTTTACCACATAACGATCATGCAATAAATTAGTCTCCTTTTTCTAGAATCTTCATCGAATGCAGCTACTTATACAATTCTTTCAATGGCATTAACAACTTCAGGAATTGGGCTAAGGCTTATTTTTCCTTCTTTAATACGATCAATGATTGTCTTTACTATTTTTCCTACAAGCTCTTTTGTAGGTTCGAAATCTAATTTGAAGTATAGTTTTGAAATTTGAATAAAATCGACAATAATTAAAGTCCATAATTTTCCATAAATTTGCTCTAAAATGGTCTTTGCTAATTCTGTTGTATGAGAAAATTCTGAAGATTTTACCTGAAATATTTCTGAAAATATATGTTCTCCGTAAGAAAGATTAAACGGTATTGTTTCGATGCTTTGAATATCACCACCCACTTTTAACTTGATTAGAAAGGCTGCAGTGATTCTTTGCCGCCGTTTATCTAAAAGAATTAGTGCTAATTGATCACCTTTTTTTCTAAATGGAACTCGGATAGTACGGTAGAGTAGATCTACCATTCGTTTCGTATCACCCTCAAAAATAGTATCAAGTAACATCCTATAAAGCGCGTCAAATTGTTTTTGATGAATTTTCAAAGTAATCAAATTATCTTTTTCATCGTTCATAATAGAAAATAATATCTTGTTGGAATAAATACATTTAGATTGACAAAGTAAGGTATATTTTAAAAGGAGGATTATATAAGTTGTACTCATCTTAAAGAAGAAGGAGCGATTAAACATGGTTAAAGAAGTTGATGCGCAAGAATTAAAAGAAATAATTAAAATAAAACCGCTTGTATTAGTGGATTATTTTACTACATGGTGCGGACCTTGCAAAATGCAACATCGAATTTTAACAGAGCTTGAGAAAAAAGTTAATGCTACTATTGTATCAATTGATATTGATAAAAACGAGCAGGTAGCAATTGATTTGAATATTCGAGCAATTCCGACGCTTCAATTCTTTAAAAATGGAAAATTGGTCACCCTTAAGACTGAGCAAGGGGATGTGGATCGTTTTGTTGGAGTCCGCTCATTAGAAGTATTAGAGGAAATTGTAAAAAAGTTAGAGAAAGAATAAAAAGGAATGGCTTTTTTATTTTAAATTTTTTTTAAGAATAATCTTTAAAATTCAATCTTTAATTGAAATAATTTTATTTGAAGGATCATAGTGGATATTGGGTAAATATTGTAATGCGACCAATTGGGGAATAATTTCTTCGAGCAAGAACTCAGAACGCCCCAATTCTGTGGCTAATTGGGGTATCGTCATTTGGCGTTTCTTCAAAATGAGATTATTCAATTGTAATAGAAATTTCTCGAAGAATGTGATACTTTCGGCAAAAAGATTTTTTGGTGCATCCTTAATTCGCCAACGAACTAAATGATAATTTGAGGCATGTCCCATTGAAGGGTCATCCAGGCGGAAAATAGCAAAACCAGGTTCCAATGGTGTTAATTTAGTGAAATCGAACACAATGGCAATTGCTTTATTATTTACTGACTGATATCCTAGCTGATTAATTACATCCGTTGGTGATAGAAATAATCCTAGACCCGGGTGGGTATGAAACCAACCAACGATGAACTCATTCCGCTCAGCTGCCATAGAATCAATTATCGCGGCTTTTGTGTAGTGTTCATTTTTAAATTCAACCTCTACCTCACTTCCAGACATAATAGGAACAATTTCACTTATAATAACATCATCTTTTTTAATTTTTCCGACAATTAATCCATAAACCTCTCTATATTCTGATTGAGGCATTTTTTTATTTGCAAAGGAAAGGCCATGTAAAATCATATCTTGATAAATTTTAGTGGTAAGAATGACTTCTCCTTTTTCTTCTATAATTTTGTCTTGAATTTGTATTCGCGCTTCAGGAATATGTTTAGCAGCTAGATCTTCGATTAAACCTAAAATAGCAGCTTGAAGGGGAGATCCTAATAGCATGGCTTCGGCAGCATCCTCAATTTCATTTTTTAAAATCATTCGAGCTTCGCTATATTTTTCTGTTAAAATATGTTGAAAGAAGAGAATTAAATTGGGTGCCAGTCCTTTGACATTGTAATTTTGCGATAATGAAATCGCTTTCTCTAAATAGGATAATATTTCCTTATTTTTTTTCTTTAAATTAATTAAGCAAAGTACCCCAAGAGCCATGTTGAATATAGTTCGTTCCACAATATATCGCCGTAAAATTTCTTCTTCAAGCTCTGTAGCTTTTATTGTAGATTCCGATGCTTTCTTAAAAAACGAGAATGCTTCCTTAAAATTATTCTCGGCAAGATGACAAGCACCAATATTTGTATAACATTCACCTACGAGCCGATAAATTTTGGTTAGGGGTTCATCACTTTCTAAGTAGTATTTACTAGCTTTATCAAAAGAACTTACCGCATTTTTATAATCTCCAATTTCAGTATATAAAGTAGCAATTCGCTGGAAAATTCGCCCATACTCGAATTGAAGTCCTTCTAATAATTGCATTTCCTTCAATGATTCTAAGGCTTGAGAATAATATTTAATGGCTGAAAGATAATCCCCTTGAGCCTCTGCTTCTTTCGCTTTGTCTTCGAATTCCACCTGATTCTACACCTCTTCCTGTTTATAAAAAGGCGAGTGATGGAGTATCCACTTCATACCATTCAAAATTGGTTTAAAGAATGGAATTTTTTCATAAAATTCTAAATCTTTATCCTTATATCCCGCAAAAATGAGCATACAAATCGTAAAAAGCCCGAATAAGACAATACCTCGCACTATTAGGCCTATTTGAAAGGCGGTATCTGGGAAAACAGTAATATCAAGAATTGCATAGAAAATTAAAGTGATTATTATACTAACTGTCCCTTTTGCAAGGATTGAGGTGTAATCTCTCACAGGATTATTTGTAAATTTTTTTAGATAGTGAAATGTAAAGGGAAACACAACAACTGATGACACTAGAAGACTTACAGGACCCGCATAAAGGGTTTCTGGAGCAACTGGACCAAATACTCCAATCAGCATCATAATCAGAATAGGCACCAGAATTAATTGGACTAAAGTAAGAGTCAAAATTAAATAGGCTGCTTTTTTGCCTTCACCTAATCCTATAAGTAATGTACAAATTAGAAATTCAATTCCAAGAATTGCGACCGCAGTCGAAAGTATAATAAAAGGACTGAGTGCAATTAGATATTCGGAACCATGGAAGAGGTAGAGCAACTGATATGATAATCCAATATAGATTATAAGGAAAAAGGCGGTAATATTGAAACCAGTATGAAGTGTATTTTTCATATAATCGTTAATTAAGTCATGGTTATTCTTGGCTTTTGCTTCAGAAACGGCTGGGATTTGTGGCCACCCGAATTGACAAATTGCAAATACGATTCCCGAATATCCGATAATGAGCCCATTCGCACTAACTAGGATGGTTTTAAAACTGAAAAATCCTGAATACCATAAATTTTGTATCCAAAGAATGGCACCTGAAAAAATTATGTTAGGAATCGTACAGTAAAGCATATATTTTGCTAGTTCTATTACCTCTTTTCGATTAGCTCCCTTAAAAACCTCTGTTAATGAATATGGAATAACTTTTCGTCCATAATAAAAAAGTAATATAATTGAAACAATTAAACTGACAATGATAAGGAGGGGCAGAAGGAGTGCATTAGTCGGAAATGGGACTAAGAAAAGAATTACACACCCTATCGCAATTCCTGCAATTCCTGATAAAAAGTTTAATTTCCCAATATAATCAAAACGATGAACCGAAGCAAGATTTCCCATAAAATTATCCCGAAAG
Organism: Candidatus Helarchaeota ASGARD archaeon Hel_GB_A; assembly: GCA_005191415.1. GTDB lineage: Archaea > Asgardarchaeota > Lokiarchaeia > Helarchaeales > HEL-GB-A > HEL-GB-A. Next base: position 5,402 of record SUPS01000146.1, on the reverse strand, counting down.
AAAGTTAAATAATAAGCTACAGCCATCACGCCGAAGACGATTCCATATCCTAAATTGTAGGGAAATAGTGTGATTGAAACTATAAGAAAAATTATGAAAAGTATTAATCCGCTGATATTGAAGATAAAAAAAGCAGATTTTGCGTATTTAAGCGCCTTTTCTTTTGATTCAACAAGTGCTTCGGAGAGATATTTAGAAAGACCTTGGTGGAAACCGCCTGAAATACACATAGCAATGACATGCAAGGATGTAGCTGCCGTAATGAATCCAAGATATTCGCCCCCTACTCCAACATCCGAGCGACTAGCAATTGACATAAACATCCAACCAAGCAGTCCTGTTAATAACCCAAATACAAGAACGTACGTGCCTCCTGTTACTAACCGCTCAACTGATGCTTCCTCAAAGATATCTGGCATAATTCCACCTATTACTTACTTAATAAGGATTCCTTTTGTAGGATACACCTTTTTATTTCTAATACTTAGTTTAAACAAACAAAATTAAATTTAATAGAATAATATGTATTATCGAGAACTAGAAGTATTAATTAGTCTTTAGGATATTGTGAAGGACGCATTGAATGACAAAAGCATATATTGATCTGGAGAAATTCATTAACGTCAAAGGAAAAATAAAATTCTTTGGGGAAAAAAAACCACTTTGTGCAAGTTCTACAGTGAAAGTGATTGATGCCATACGGTTAATGGTCCAAAATGATAAGCGGGTTTTAATATTAACAGATGATACATTATTTCATGTAAGGGGAATAATCGTTTGCAGTGATATTTGCAGTTTTTTGGGGGGCGGTGATAAATGCGAACTTGATAAAACCAGACCCGATTGTTATAACCAAATATATGAGCGCCCTATTTCCACCATTATGACAACAGCTGTACGCAAAGCTAAAGACGATATCCCTCTCTTCGTGGGCGTTCATATTATGAATGAACAGAATATTGGAACGCTCCCTCTAATTGATAAGCATGGAGACCTCACAGGAATTATTACTGAACGTCACATTGCATTCCTATTAGCTGATACGAATATTGAGATAAAAGTACGCGATGTTATGACACATAAAGTTATTACTTGCCCTCTTTATTGTACTATTGGAGACGCCCTCCGTCAGGTGTGTAGTCGTGGATTCAGACGTCTCCCGATTGTAGAAAACGATGAATTAGTCGGTTTCATAACCGTTAAAGATTTGCTACGTTATTTTTATCAAGAAAATGTAATTCAACAGTTCAAAAAGAACAATCTGGATATAGTATTTGATGAAAAAATTTCTACCATTATGTCATCGCCAGTAATTACGGTCGAAGCTGATGCTTCTATCAATGAACTCGCTCAAATTTTAAGAAATCATAATATAGGCGCGACTCCTGTGGTGGAAAACGGTAAATTGGTCGGGATCATTACTGAAAAAGACATTGTTAAGGCTATGACATTTCCTTCCCCTCAACGTTAGACTTTACTCAAGCACCCAGCCATAAAAGAGGTATGGCAATTCCTATCATAAAACCGCCAAACATTCTTTGTAGAGTTTTCCCTTTTAACCTTGTCTGAATTTTACTGCCTATCTGTGAACCAGTGATGGCTCCAATTGCTACAATTAACCCCGTAAGAAGTAAGGTTATGTCCATATAACCTAATAAAAAATGTTGTAAAGTAGCAAATGAAGAAGTGAAAATCATAATGAATAATGAAGTGGCAATAGCCACATGAATAGTTTCCATAAAAAATAAATGAATTACTGGAACTGCAATGAGTCCTCCACCAATACCAACGAAGCTGGCTGCCATCCCTGTTAAGAACCCCCATATTATTACCCAATAATATGACCATCGACTTTCTCTTTCATGTGATATTTCATCTGATTGATCTTTTTTTAGGATTAAACGCCCTCCTACAACAATTATTAACCCACTAAAAATTACTTTAAAAACCAAATTACTAATTACATGGAGGAGGTACGCCCCCATAAATGCTCCTGCAATAGAGAATGGCGCATAAATGAGTCCTAATCGATAATTTATCAACTGTTCGCGCGCATATCTTGTAGTTGCAGAACTTGCAACAAAAATGATAACAAAGAGACTCAATACAGGCGCATAATCTTTCGTAAAACCTAAAAAAATAAAGGAGGGTACCATTAAAAAGCCACCCCCTACGCCCATTAGAGCGCCTAGAATAGCCGCTGCAAGTCCTAATGATAGAAATAAGAAAAAATCTGCAAGGTTCATTGATGATCAAATGTATAATTAAATGAAAAATAAAAAAAAAGTTTGAATCTAGATTTTATTAATTTAGCCTTCTGAAAATGCAACCCAGAGAGGTTTGTCGCTGAGAATGCCAACCATGACGAATTGTACTGTCATTAGAACTCCTGCCCAATACCAACCAAACCAGGTCAACACTTCTGCAATGATAAGGAAAATATGCATTTTTTTCGTGAGTTCTTTGTTGGCAACTGCTTTATAACAGCCAATGAGATAGATAATTGCACCCACTATGCCTATAATTAGATACGGTAGCATGATTAGTAGTACACCAGAAGTATATGTACAAATACCGAGAACGCAAACTAAACCGGCTAATACCCATCCTACGACGCTAAGTCCAATAATAGCCCAAGGAAGAATTATATTTATAGGGCGCGCAACGCTGTACCAGCCTTCCCAGATTGGATAATCGCTTTTTGGAGGTTCTTCGCTCATTTTATTCACCAAATTTTATTTATCGATAGTTTAGAGAAAAACAATTTTTATTGAAATTATATAAATTTTTAGGAATATATTTCAATTTATACAAATCGTTACTTAAAATTTACTATTTTTTGTATATAAAACATATAAAAAATTTTATAAATTCAGAAAATACGTAAAACTTGTCCATTAAAGTCGATAATTGGAGCGAAATAAAAATGTGGGAAGAATTGTTACCCCCTTTATTGATTGGGATTTTAGTCATTGTTTTTTATTTCATCAGTTATAAAAAAAATAAAGAGAAAACAAGAATTGCGATAAAAAAGTCTTTAAGAATTTTCATAATTTCACTTCCCATTTTTGTAGTTGCCCTCATGCTTATGGGGTTATTGATGAATGATCATGTTTTGCCACCCGAGTGGATTCAGAATACTTTAGGCTCTCAGACGGGCGTCCAAGGTATTTTTATTGGAACTATGCTAGGATTTCCTCTCCCAGGTCCAAGGTATGCGATTTATCCTATAGCAAACGCGCTATACTGGAAAGGTGCAGGATTGGGGACAATCGGGGCATTGATTTGTGGACAACAAATAATAGATGTTCCTGAAGGAATGTTTATCGAAATTAAAATGATAGGGACTCGATTCTTTGCTTATAGAACTTTAACTGCAGTAATCGTTGTATTTATAGCAGGTTGTATCACAGAAATGGTTTTCTGGTTTATACCACATGGTATTCCATATGTAATACCTCCATAGGTGACATCATGAAGAAAAAGAAGTTTGACATAGGCACTTTTCTGCTGGATATAAGTTTAATTTTTATTGTTATTGCTGTAATTATCATTGTAATCATTATTTTTCCGGATATTTACCCCGAGATTCTCGCAGATTCGTTTAGGATGGGGTTAAATGAATTAATTACAATAATTCCCATCTTCCTGGTTGCAACTTTTCTGGCTGGGTTGGTAGATATCTGGGTTGATAAAGAGCTTGTTGTCCGTCTTTTTAAAAAAACAGGACTTCTGGGAGGATTGTTTTTTATATCCATTTTAGGTGTTATAACCCCAGGACCTATTTTCGCTATGTTTCCTGTAGTGTTAGTGCTGGCGCGAAAAGGAGTGGAATCTCACTTTTTAATTGCATTCATTGCCGGACAAACAATGATGGGACCAATGCGCCTCCCATTAGAACTCTATTATTTAGGAGTTAATTTCCTGATTATTCGTGCTATACTTTCCATCGTAATGGGAGTAATTTCAGGGCTCCTCACACTACCAGTTTCTAAATGGCTAAATGAGGATTTGAAAAAACAAAAAGCTCTTTCTTATTCAGAGAAGGAGAAAAGTTGACTAATGATTGAATTAAATTTACAATTTCTTTGAAAAAACAAAAAGCTCTTTCTTATTCAGAGAAGGAGAAAAGTTGACTAATGATTGAAAACAATTATAAAATCTTCTTAATTATTCTTATTAAAAAAAGTGAGATTTATTTTTAAGATTAATTTTAGTTCGAGAAAAACTAATTGAAGAGTATAATTGTGAGGGATTTTAATGGCAAAAGATTCAGCCGCAGAAAAAAAGGCACAATTGGAAAAGTCAGAAGAGACTGAGAAAGATTTACCTCCGGTAACTAATGAAGTAGTAAATGCTTTTAAACTATTGTCCGAAGAAGCAACACCCCACGCAATAGAGTGCTACCAACGACTATTGCGTGTTAGTAAAATGTCCTTAAGTAACTTTCGTTCGCAATTTCATCGAAGATGTAAAAATTTACATATTTTACAGAGTAATGATTGGATTAAAATCGAGAAAGTCGGTACCGAAAAAATCATCAAACCTGTCTCGCCTAATACGATTTTTGATAAAAAAATTATGGAATTAACGGAAGCAAGGGATAAATTAAACAGAGAAATAGAGATATTGGAAACCGCGAAACGAGAACTCCTTCTCTTGTACGAAGAAGGGATTAAAAGTTTAGTATTTAACGACTATAAAGACTTTTATGCATGGCAAGCAAAACTGTGTAATGAAGCAGAGCATTCAATATATGCAGTAACAGATCGTTGGATGCTTGCGCTAGTTCGAGAGAAAGAAATTAAAGCCGCGGCCGATAGAGGGATTGATATTAAAGTGATTGGGCGGCTATATGATGATGATCCAGAAATGGTAAAAAAATTAGAAGAACGCGCCCGAAAACTTATTAATACAGGTGCAAAAATTAAAGTTGTAAGGGAGAAAGTAAGAATACGCTTCATGGTTATTGATGAGGAATCTGTAATTTTCGCCATTCGCCCCCCAGGACGGCTCGAACATAAGGGCACTTGGATTAAACATGCGGAATTTGTTGAAAATTTTGTAAATGAAGTAAAATATATCTGGGAAAAGGTTGCGACAGATCCTCCTGAAAGACTTTTCGAATAAAATGAATTGAAATATCAATAATTAATGAATTCAGATGAGCCATAATGTCTAAAAAAGAAATTATGGAAGAGATTCGAGGTAATATTCAAGAATTAGAATCTTATTTTAAGAAATTAGAACAATCTATGGAGAATAATGCGAAAGAGAATCTGAATCCTTCAATAAAAGGCGGAGTTTACTGGCTAATAAATGCTCAAAATGAAGACGGAGGGTTTGGCATCAAGAAAAATGAGCCTTCAAACATTCATTTGACGGCATTTGCTTTGTTCGCA
>SUPS01000145.1 GCA_005191415.1 Candidatus Helarchaeota ASGARD archaeon Hel_GB_A | reverse complement strand
ATTAAATGTTTTGTTTGAGCTTCAAGTTCGATAAGACGTGAAGATTTGCCTTCAAATTTCTCGAGAGTTTCTTTTAAAGTGATATTTTCTTCTCTCATTTTTTCTAATTCTTCTTTATAAGAAATAGCAACGGATAATTCTTTTTGTAATACATTAACTTTTTCTTGTAACTCTCGATTTTGATCTTTCAAATCATTTTTTGTTTTCTGTAGGATTTCGACTTTCTCTAATACAGGTTCTAAAGAGTTTAATTGTTGCTTTAATTTTTGAATTTCATTTTTATGATTGTCAAGTTCCTGTTCCAAATTGGAGTTGCGTTTTTGAAGGGCTTCAACTTCTTCTGCCTTCTTTGAAATTTTTTGATATTTTTCTTCTAACGCCTGTAATTTATTGAGTAACTCATCTCTCTCAGATTTTAAAGAGGAGATTTTCTCATTGAGGCTTGATTCTAACTTAGTAATTTCATGTTTATGTTCTTCAATCAGCTTTTCCTTCTCATTTTGATATGTTTCGGAGAGTTCTTTGAATTTTGACTATTGTTCTAGTTCATCTTCGGCTTTTTTCAATTTTGCCTTAATAGAATTTTTTTCATTATCCAATTTCTCGATAGTTTCTTCCAATTGTTTGATTTTTTCTTCGCTCTGTTCCCATTGTTTGCTTCTATGCTCAAATTCTATAAGTTTTTTCTGTAAACTTTGCTTTTCCTGTAGGAGAAATTCATTATTTTTATTTAAAACCAGAATTTTTTGTTCTAATTCAGCCGCTTTTCCAATTCGAGCTTCAAGTTGAGAATATTTTTCTTGAAGTGCCTTCTTCTCGGCTTCGAATTGAGATCTTTTTCTATTAAGCTCATTCACAGCTTCTAGCTTTTCAGAATTCGCCTTTTGGATGAGCCCTTTTAGCATAGTATTTTCTTTCGTTAAGGACGTAATTTTTGCATCTGCATCTTTGAGACTTTCAACCTGTCGCTTCAATTGCCTATTTTCAAGAATAAGGGCATTATTTTCGGCAGTTTTTGCCTTAAGTTGCTCTTCAGTTTCAATACTGTTGCGAATAACGTCTTCGCTTAAATATTTAATTTTTTCCAAGCGATCTAGTAATTCTTGAATTTGTTGCTGCTGTGAATAAATTATCGCATCCTTTTCTTGGAGTTGACGTTGCCATTCAGACTGCGTTTCTATCCCTCCTTAGTTTTTCTGCCATTTTACATCCTTCAATTATCATAATTTTTGTCTTTATATATTCATAAATTTTCTTCTATTAAAAACCATTTATAGAATCTTTAAGGCGCGAGTAATCATTGGTGCAATTATAGATTTAAAGGCAGCTTCTACATTCTCACCAGTTTTTGCAGAAGTTAAAAAAACATTCTCAAGTTTCAATCTTTTTGCTAATTCTTTGAGATGCTCTTTATTAATGGTGTGTTCTAAATCACATTTATTTGCGAGTAGAATTATAGGAATGTCTTCCCCTAGAACTTTTCGTATTTTAGGTACGCATCCAGTTTCAATTCTTTCAAAAGTTTCCTTCCGGGTCAGATCACCTACTACGAAAATTCCATCGCTTTCGTTTAATAATTCCTTCTTTTTGCCCGCTTCTTCAAAGTCGCCCCCAAAATCCCAAAATATTAGAACAATATCGAAGTTTTTATCAATGGATTGAAAATGGAATGGTTTCACCCAATAATCGACTCCAATAGTTGGCATATATTCCTCGTCATAAGTGGCTTCTATGCAATGTTGAAGGAGTTTTGATTTCCCAGAGGCTGCATCTCCAATTAAACAAACTTTAAAATTCGCGACAATTTGCATTTTTTCTATATTAATAATGAATTCATTTCCGAATTTTGAATAGACGAAAGAGACAGATTCATCAAATAGGTCATCAGGCACGCGGGTGCCTGCTGAGGTGGTTACGAGGATATTTTTTATGGATAAATTATTTTTCATACAAAATTCAATAAGTGGAGTAAGGAAATAAGCTTTTTTCTCTGCATGAATAATTTCCGTTTTATTTTTATAGGTAAATGAAAGTGAAATGGTTAGATCTTCCTTAGGAATATATTTTTTCTTGATCAATTCATATAATTTTTTAATATTTTCTTCGACATTAAATACATCTACTTGTAAACCAAGCCTCGGACGCAAAAGAGGGGGAACGTACTCTATTGAGGAAAAAACAGGGATTATAGGTTTATTGAGGGCATCCGCAGCATGCCATTCTTTTTGGACAGGGACAGATTCCATAGCATTAGGACTGCAGAAGAGCACGAAAATATCACATTTTCCAATATTTTTATCCATGTATGTCCAAATATCATCTTGAAGATCTTCCTGCCAATAAAGTACATCTTTAATCTCTGGATACTCAGTCAGTTTTTCGCATATAATAGGGATTTGGAATGTTTGGGCATCTTTAGTGGCATAACTTATAAAAACTAAGATGCCATCTTTCTTCTTTTTACTCATTTTTAAATCCGCTGAGCTGTCTGTTTTTTTTATTTTTATTTTTGAGTTTTATAAATGGTTTTCTATCAATCATTTTTGAGTGAATTGGGAAAAAAAGAAGATAATTTACACTTTAATAAATAAAAAAAACTGAATGTTAGATACAATCGGCATAAATGTCAATATTGCCTGAAATTGTGGTAATATTTACATTAATATAGGAACTTAGCCCGGTATTTATCGAGATTAGTGAACTATCAATCTGATTAAACCCTGGGTGAGGAGTTCTAAACCAAATAGTACCCGTGCTGGTCTGGGGACTAATCTGTGACGAAAAGAAATCAGCCTCTAACTTAATATCTAGGCGCACACTCCCTGAGTTCGTTGTTATATTTAATGTCAAATTCCCAGTGGGATTTAGCCACTGATACATTTCGGCGTGGATAGTTCCTGAAGAGGATAGGACAATCCCTTTTAACACCTGACTTTTTAGGGATAGATTATTTAAAATTAAATCGATATTGCCAGTTGTGGTCTCTATGACGAAATCATTGTTTAAAGTGACATTTTCCATTAAAAGGAGTTGAGTATTGCCCGAATTACTATTCATATGGAATGTACCAAAGATATTACTTTCATTAACGAGAATGACTTCAATATTGCCAGTTGTCGCTTCGAGGGTTAGGTCGATGAATGTTTTATTCTGTGATTTTGAGTTATCTATTAGAATATTGCCTGTTTCTGTTCGTATTGTCAGATTAGAAAGTAAAGTAGGGTTGAGGGTTATTTTAGTCATAGTGCTCCATACAGAACTTAGAATGGATGGGGGGAAATCGATAGTTAAATTAACGGATAGTGTATTTCCAAAAGTGGAATTTTGGGAACTTATTAAAATAGAAGGGGGAGTGACAATAATTGAACTTCCGATAACATAGGAATAGGATATATTAATTAAATCAGCGTTTGGGTCGGTTGCATAGTTTAATTGGATGTTTGCAACATCACTAGTGATAAAAAGATTAATTTGCTTAATTGTAGGGGAATAATTGACCTTTTTAGTCCCCTCATATTGAAATGGTATGATAGGAGCTAGTAAAAGAGAAATTATGCCCGTTGTAAGACATGCAATTATTACTAAAACTTTACCTATCCGATTTACCATCATAATCTACTTCCAGGAAACCGAAAAATTTTTGAATGCTCTTATACATTAACTTATTTGTGTTTTATCCCCATTTCACTAATCGCGTGTTATTGCGAAATCTTGAAGTCCCCTTATTATATGATATGTTCTCAGAGGATCTTTGGGAACTGGATGAAGAGGCATTTACTACTTTTCAGTATTTTACGGGTGCTAATACCTTAGAGGAGATTGCAACTAAACTCAAAATAGATAAAAGTGAAATACAACAAGTGATTAAGGAATTAGGACCTGAAATTATTATAAATGAACACGACAAAGATGCGCCTAGTAAGTTAGAGCTAGCCAGAGCGCCGATACCCTCTTTACGTACTATTTTAATTCATATTACTCGTGCTTGTAATTTAGCATGCCGCCATTGTTATTTAGATAAGGAACAGAAGCAGTCTATAGATTTAGAGCGATTCTTATCGGCAGTTTCTCAGTTTGAGAAACTTCAAGGCATGAAAGTCATCATTTCAGGAGGCGAACCCCTTTTACATCCCAAATTTTTTGAGATGTTAGAGGCCATTAAGAATATCAAATTACGGAAGATGTTACTAAGTAATGGAATGTTAATCGATGAAAAGGTAGCTCAACAACTAAAACCACTTGTACATGAAGTCCAAATTTCAGTTGATGGGACGAATTCTCATAATAAGTTTCGTAATAATCCGTATGCGTTTCAAAAAGCAATTCAAGCCATTAAAAATTTAATAGAAGTAGGTATGGATGTATCTGTTGCAACAATGGTCCATTCCCAAAATTTAGACGAGTTACCTGAATTAGAGAAACTTTTAAAAGAACTTCAAATTAAAAGTTGGGCATTGGATGTACCTTCTCAGACCGGAGAGTTTAAAAATCATCCTGAATTATATCCATCTCTCGAAGAGGCGGGTAAAGCACTTAAGAGGTATGGCTGGGGAGCACCATTTGAGGATCAACATAACATTTATGCATGTGGAGCTCATCTTTGCGCAATCATGCCAAATGGTGACGTTTGTAAATGTGGATTTTTTGAGAGTAGTCCTGTGGGCAACCTAATGAATATGTCGCTTGCTGAATGTTGGCGAATATTACAGAAAAAATTTATATGGAGGCAGAGTGATTTAGAATGTGCCGCGATTCATTGTCCTCATCTGCAAGATTGCAGAGGAGGTTGCCGATTTCGGGCGTATGTGAATTCGGGCCATTTGATGGGGCTCGACCATGTGAAATGTATGGCATTTGGTTTTAAATACCCTAAGGAGTGAAAGTAGAATATGACAAAATTAGATGAATTGGATAAAGAACTTTTAGAGATTGTTTGTCGTCAGAGATGTAAATTTTATAAAGAAGGACAAGAAATTAGGGAGAAAGAATATCAATGTGGGGCATATAAAATCTTAAAAACGATGATACAAGAAGGTTATTTGACTTTAGATGAATTAAAGAATTATTCTGCAAAGGTAATAAAAGCATCATTACCGTAATGATAAATGAGAGGATAATCTTTAAGATTCAATAAAATAGACTATCTATCTTTAACTTGATCAAAAACTTCTTTTAATTTTGGAACAGTTTTTAGATATTTTATTTCATCTGGAGTGATCCACTTATAGTTTATATGTTCCCAATCCAATTGAATTTGATCGGTCTCTATATCAAATAAAAAGGGATAAATAATCCAGGTAATTCCTTCTTCATCGTCTTTAACTTCTACAGGGGACCCTTTTCTGACGAGTTTAACTTTCTCTGGCGGTAATTTAGTTTCCTCTTGAATTTCAATTATTGCACGGTTATAAGGATCCTCATTCCCCTCAATATAGCCGCTGCAACCTGCCCAATGGCCCTGGTAAGTCCCTACTTTAGAACTCCTCTGAAATACTAAAATTTTTCCATTATATCGTAGAAAGCTAGTTACAACACGTCTGATATCAGTCATAAGATAACTCTCCTAATGCTTTCTTAAGATGAAATTAATTATTGCTTTGTCTGAAGAATTATTCGTTATGAAATCTTTTAAATTACTTTATTTTCCCTTTTTTCGGATTTTCGAATAGTTAAATAAATACCAAATGATAGAAAGATTTATAAAATTTCAATTTTTTAATAAAAAAGTATGGAACGATTTCGCAGAGACGTATATGAATTATTTGAGGAATTATTAGAGAAGCAAGGTTATAGTCGGATGTACGGGCAGATACTTGCAATAATATATTTAAAAGAGATTCCTATGACACAAGAGGCTTTAGAAAGGGAGAGTGACTTTAGTCGGTCATCTATTAACAAAGCAGTAAATACTTTACAGAATTTAGGCTATATACGCAAACGTAAATTTGGAGAGGGAAAAAAATTAGTATATTATGTCGAGGAAGGTCCAAAAGATATATTATTAAGTGGATTTCGAAGTTATATATCTTATCTTGAGAAGATTCATACACGGTTTTCGAAATTATTTGAATCAACTCCAAAAGTAGAGGGGTTGCCATTGAAAAAATTAAAAGATTTTATTAACCAAATTCCTCAAATAACAAAATTACTGAATGATGCCTTGGAAAAAATAGATAAATTAGATTTTGTTTTTAAATAATGATTACACGCCTAATTTGCCTTTTTTCTTAATAGATCTATTTTTTCTTTAATGAGTTGGTAGGTAATTTTAGGGTCTGCAGTGCCACGAGTTTTTCGCATTACTTGCCCTGAAAGGAAATTAATTGCCTTATCATCTTTAATAGCATCTTGGACAGCTTGTGGATATTCTTTGAAAATTTCATCTACAAACTGTCGAATGACATTTTCGTCCCCGATACGCTGATGTCCATCCTCTTGGATTATTTGTTCAGGGGGTTTGCCTTCTCGGATCATATCCCATAAGACCTTTTTAGCGGAACGCCTGCTTATGGTGCCTGTATCGATGTATTTGAGCATATTTACAAACTGTTCAGGAGTAACAGTAGATTCATTGATTTCGATATTTAAATCATTTAGATGACGCAAAAGATCACTCATAATCCAATTGCTAATGATTTTCGGGTGGTTATATAATTTAATGCAATTTTCAAAGAAATCAGCTAAGGCTTTGCTACTTGTCAGCACTCCTGCATCATATGGAGGGATTTGATAGTCGCGTATAAATCTTTCACGCCGGGCATCTGGAAGTTCAGGCATTTGGCTCCGAATTTTTTCAATCCAGTCAGGAGTGATCTCAATTGGTACAAGATCAGGTTCTGGGAAATAACGATAGTCATGTTCCTCTTCTTTTGTGCGGAGTGAGATTGTAATCCCTTTTTCATCATCCCAATGGCGAGTTTCCATCACTGTTTTAACACCATCAGCTTTCTGCCTTCGTTGGCGTATTAATTCGAATTGGAGCGCTTTTTGTACAGCTTTGAAAGAACTGATATTCTTTACCTCTACTCTATTACCGCCACGTATGGAAATATTTGCATCACACCTCATAGATCCTTCTAAACTCCCATCAGCAACACCAAGATGTTCTATAATCGAGCGTAATTTCTGAAGAAATAATCGAGCTTCTCTTGGTGATCGTAAATCGGGTTCGGTAACGATTTCTAATAATGTGATTCCAGCACGATTGTAATCAACCAATGTGTAATCAGAGGACGTAATACTTCCCAAATAGGTAAGTCTGCCAGGATCCTCTTCGAGTTGAATACGGGTCAGATTAATGGTCTTTTTTTGTTTGTTAATTTCAATAGTAACGTGTCCTCCGAGTCCGATCGGAACCCCACCAGCTTTATTGTACTGCGATATTTGGTAATTTTTAGGCATATCAGGATAATAATAATTTTTGCGGTAAAAGAAGGTTTTTAGTGGTATTTCGCACTCTAAAGCTAATCCGACCATGATAGCGAAATCTATTGCTTTCTTATTAACGACAGGTAAGGTTCCTGGTAATCCTAAACAGATAGGACATACATAGGTATTGGGTTCTTTCCCCCGATAATCAGTTGCACACCCACAGAAAAGCTTTGTTTTCAGTTTTGTCAATTGAACATGAATTTCAAGACCAATTAAAACTTCATCAGAATCAGAAAACATATTATCTTTTTCTACTGCAGTTCCCATAATTTATCCTCCTATTGGTGGTTTCTTCTTGTGATAATCGGTTTCCTGTTGAAATTTATAGGCAACACGCAGTAAAAGCTCTTCTTGGAGGGAATTTCCAATAAGTTGTAGCCCGATAGGGAGCCCATCTGAGAATCCGCAAGGAATGGAGATGGCAGGTAATCCTGTTACATTAGCCGCAACTGTATCAATATCTGTGCGGTACATTGCAAGTGGATCGGAGATCATTTCACCAATCTTAAAAGGTGTCGTAGGCATGGTTGGCCCAAGAATTATATCATATGATTTAAATTGAGCTTCAAATTGATTTCGTAATAGAGTGCGTACTTTTAAGGCTTTTAAATAATACATGTCATAATAGCCAGCGGAAAGGGCATACGTTCCTAACATGATTCTTCGACGAACTTCTGGACCAAATGCGAGGCGATCCTCCGCAAAGATTTCATTCCATTCCCCTTCATCTTTTTCCACACGATAACCATACCTGATTCCATCATATCTAGCTAAATTAGAACTAGCTTCAGACATTGCAATAATATAATAACAAGGTACAGCATAATCAATTAATGGAATGGAGATTTCGTCATATGTAACCCCAAAACTTTCCAGAAGATGTACTGCATTCCATACAGCTTTGGAAACCGCCTCAGCGGTTCCAGTGCCCATAAATTCTTTGGGGATTCCTATTCGTAACCCCTTAATATCCTCATCCAAAGTGGCAAGAAAATCTATTTTTGGTCTATTTAAAGTGGTACTATCGTAGGGATCGCGACCTACAAGAACATTCAGGAGTAACGCGCAATCACGCACATCCTTTGTTAGAGGACCAATTTGCTCAAGGCTACAAGCGTAGGAAATTAATCCATAACGGCTAATGGAGCCATAAGAAACTTTAATTCCAGTCATATTACAGAAACTGGCGGGACATCTGATAGAACCTCCTGTATCACTGCCTAATGCGAGTATAGTTTCATCAGCGGCAACTGCAGCTGCGCTTCCTCCGGAAGAACCACCCGGCACATGTTCTAGGCTCCAAGGGTTATGAGTAATTTGATAATAACTACTTTCGGTGGTCGTTCCCATAGCGAATTCATCCATATTTGTCTTACCAATGATTATGCCGCCTTCTGCTAAAATTCGTTCAATTACAGTCGCATTGTATGGAGGAACATAGTTATCGAGCATTTTAGAACTGCAGGTTGTTCGGATGTTCTTCGTACATATATTATCCTTAATTGCAATAGGAATCCCAGCTAAAATTCCAAAAAAATTAGAATTACGTAATTTTTTATCAAGTAATCGAGCTTGATTTATAGCATTTTCTTTTAGAAGTGTAATATACGCTTTAATTTTAGTTTCAGTCTTCTGAATCCGATCAAAGAGTGAGTAGATAAGTTCTTCAGCTGTAATATCACCATTTTGTAGCATGGAGTGGAGTTCATACGCCGTTAATTCATAAAATGAAGCCATTTTACAGATTACACCATCCTAGGCGCTTTCACGAAATTATCCTTCCGTTTAGGAACATTCTTGAAGATATCTTCTTTTGGAAGCGAAGGACGTATAGTATCATCACGAAAGACATTTTTAATATCTACACCGTGGAAAGTATAATCAATATTAGAAGTATCAACCTCATCGATTTTCCGAAAGTAATCTAATATGTCATTAAAAAGTTTTGTATAATTTTCTTTTTCTTCTTCTGTTAGTTTAATTCGAGCGAGCCAGGCAATATGCTCAACTTGATCTTTTGTGATATGCATTATGCTCTACCTGATCTTTTGTAATATACATCATTGAATAAAACAACGCATCATCTTTTTTAATCATTTAGTGTAGTCAGCTGCACAATTTAAATTTAGACAAACTTCCCCATTTATAAAGGGTTTGCATAGAGGAGTTTTGCAAAGGAAAAAGAACATCGCGATTATACGGGCATATTGCCGCCTTTAAAAGGGGTGGCTAGGTTTCACCCCACCTATGCCACCGTTCCTCACTATTTCCGAAGCTGCTCGCCTCCTAGGCGTCTGTCCGAAGACTTTACGTCGGTGGGATGCAACAGGACTTTTCAAGCCTACCTTCCGCGCTGCCGGGCAGCACCGCCAGTATGATTACCACCAGATCAAAGCCTTCACCAACGCAAATAAACCATCAAGTGCCGCCCGATCTCCTCCTCCCTCGCCCCAACATCCCCCGCGGCAGCGCGCCAACGTCTACGGGCGCGTCTCCTCCAGCCTCCAGAAGACTCGCGGGGACC
>SUPS01000144.1 GCA_005191415.1 Candidatus Helarchaeota ASGARD archaeon Hel_GB_A | reverse complement strand
GAATTATCTTATGTGATTTTCAATTTGTAAGAGGAACATAATATAAATATTGGAACTTATATGATATGAGATTTAGAGGGGTCAATTAAAAAGTGAGTCGAGAGAAATGCCACCTAGGACAATTTGTTTTGGCTTTGATGGTATTTGTTGTGATATGAGCTTTTTTATTCCAGAATTACCAAAATACAAGTCGGAATTATGCATAAAATATCCATTTCTCAAGCCAATTTTGGAATTACTTCTTGCTGAGCGTCCGGAGGATTGTGAATTACAACTTGAAAGTACAGGGTTTGGTTTTGAAACCTTTTTTGATTGCATTTATAGTTTATCAGAAATTAGTTCTCAAAAAACTACACATATTGGTGCAAACACAGCAATTGAAACGGTTACAGCTATTAATTTATTAAAAGATCCTGCGTATCCAATTGACTTTACAAAAGTATATTTCTTAGGAAATTACAATTCAGATATTTTCAGAAAGCTTCCAAAGGACCAAAGAATTGATTCAGTCTATTTAGAATATGCTAATCACGTTAAGACAAGTTATATACCCATTTCAATTATCATTCCTTACAGGGAAAAACGGGGAATAATCAGTTTTGGAGGAATACCAAGTATTCGGCGTATAGAAAGTTTGAAACCATATTTAAAGAAGCTTTCTTCAATAATACAGAAATTAAATCCAGATCTAATGGCACTCTTAGGAATGACCAACGTTTTTGCAACCACAGAGGATTTTAATGATTTTAAGTTGGTTGATCCCTTTTTAAAGTTACGATATTCCCTAATAGATTTAGGAGGAACTATTAGTTGGGAATATAATCGCTTAGAACAATTCTATCAAATGGTTGAAAAAGCAAAAATAGTTATTGGAAATGATGAAGAATTCCGGAGCTGGTATAATTTTAAATATGGAGAATCAATTACAGCACATGATCCCCTTACACTTTATAAAATGACAAATAAACTACGAAAAAAGGATCAGATCCTTGTTTGTCATACTAAATCTTATCAATTCGTCTTGGGATTAGAATCAACAGATGAAGAAACAGTAAAAGATTGTATGAATTTTGCCAATAAGGCAACGGTAATTAAGACGGATTTAAATACATTTCCTACCGCGAAGGAGGTCCAAGAAGTATCCTTACAAGAAAACACCATTCCACTCCCCGAACTCCTTGTAGCTAATGCCATTGTGACTCGAAGTATTGATAAGAAAATAATAAATCCAGTAGGATTGGGGGATATTTGGAGCTGTACATTCATATTAGGGCTTCTTTCTCAGAATTTATTATGAATTAAGTAAATAAAGAAGAAGAATAGTTTAATTTAAAAATTTTGATACTTTTATTATCAATCATAAGGATTTCATTGAGAAAATTTCCATGATGTTTATTTAAAGTATATATAATAGCTATTCAACTAGGGAAAGCATATATCAATCAGTGAAAATAAGATTATCTGGGATTGAAAAAATGAGCGAGTATGACTATCTTTTCAAAGTAATCGTAGTAGGAGATGGTGGAGTCGGTAAAACAGCAATCGCCGTTCGATTTGCGGAGGGAGTTTTCCGTGATGATTATAAAATGACGATTGGGGTGGATTTCTCGATAAAAACCTTGGATATACAAATAAATGGATATGGAATGCGGCGGGTCAAATTTCAAATATGGGATACAGGCGGGCAAGAACGTTTTTCTTATACAAGACCGCTTTATTATAAAGGGGCTGTTGGAGGACTTGTAGTTTTTGATTTATCTAATAGAAGAAGCTTTGAAAATTTAGATCGGTGGTTTACTGAAGTCGCGGAAACCTGTTTTTCCATACCTCTCATCTTAGTAGGGAATAAAGCGGATCTTCCTGATCGTGTGGTTGCTCGGTCTGAAGCAGAGGCGCTTGCTAGAGAGAGGAATATTCCATATTACGAATCATCTGCCAAATCGGGACAAAGTATCAATACAATTTTTGACAAGCTAGGAAAACTTATTGTTATGATTCAGGAAGGACTTGTAATTAAAGAAGAAGAGGAAGAAGAACGGAAGCATAAGGAATATATTGAAAAATATATGACACTAGCAGATTTAGCTTTTCAAAAAATTAATGACGCTAATTACCAAGAAGCCTTAAAATATTTGAAAGAGGCTTATAAGTACGCAAAAGAAATCGATTACAAAGATGGAAAGAAGTGGATAGAAGAGCAAACCCAATTGATTCTTAAGATTTTAAAGCAACAACAAGCAATGGGAACGCAACAGCCAGAAATATATATGTATTGTGCATACTGTAATAGGAAATATCGCGTTGCAAAAATTGGAAAAATTCGATGTCCGAAATGTAATAATTACCTTTCGAGTTCAGCCTAATTAGAGGATATTGAATTTAATATTTTATTAGAATACGATTTGAAGTCTTTTTCAGAAAATTGAAATTCAATATATTGTTTCAGGTGATTTTGGTAAAAATTAAAATAGGTTTCAAACGCTTGCAATTTAAGCAATTTACCAAGATCGATTCTCATTAAAATTTCTTTTGTGTAAGGACGTTTTGAATCAAAAAATACAATCGACGATAAAAAATTGTGGGTTTCATCACAACTTAAGAGAAGCCAGGTAAAAAAAGCATCTTGAAACGTATCAAAGTATAAATAATAACATGTATCATCAAGCATAGTTGGTTTGTTATCGATTGGGAAAATTAAAGAAAATTGTGGATGTTTATAGAATCCAGAGATAGCTACTTTATAGGGTTTGAAGGCATATTCACCAATTCCGAAGATAGAAAACCGCGGACGATTTTTATAAATTACCGATTTACGAGTATCAAGGAGTTGGGAATAAGATATTAAGTAATTCCAAGTTTTTGGATACGAAGAAGCAATATAATGAGTTTTTTCCTTAAGCGAATGCTGCGTTATTATAACCCATCTATTTGTTTCTTTTATTACTTTTGATTTGAGGTCCGAGCTTTTTAAGAAGGGGTAGAGCAAATCTTCTTCAATGGACACTGTTTTATTGAATCCATTTAGTAAAAAACCATTATTTTTTAGTAAAACCATAACTTTTGAAGCATCATGCTTGATACCTTGTCGCCAGATATATGGTGATTTACCTTCGATATACATATATTTCTTATATAACGAAATATCTGAAACAAATTTCCCATTTACCCAGCCAAATGTCTGTAATGATTTTTCTGGCATTTCTAATGTAGAAATGGTACAGAATTTTTGATTATTGCCATTTAAATCAGCTAAAAATAGTGCAGCTTCAGCATTTATATTAAATTCCTTCTTTGCATCTATGAGAATTGATTTAATATTTGTCAGCTTTAAGTTTAATCTTCTTAAATTTTTTACAATATTTTTAATTACTGAGGTTTTACAGAGCATGGCAATTTTTCCAGCATGATTGGAGAACTTTTGAATCATTCGAAGAATTATATATTCAGCAATATCAAAATTTCCTTTCCCCGTTATTGCTTCTATGCCCTTATCATGTTTAATATTTGATTTAAGCGGCACATTCTGGGATTCAAGCATGGAAAGTTCTGTATTTGTTATCCATGGGGGATTCCCTATTACCAAAAGTTTTCGAGTTGCATGATTTAGAAAGTGCAAGAATTCAGGTGAAAAGTGATGAATAAAAATATTATCACGGTGGAATTCTATTTTCACATCTAGAGGTTGTTTATGGGCAAATTGGAGTAGATTTAATTTGAAAACCCACTCATAGATTTTTTGCAGTTCGATGCAATAAATATATTTGAGTGATGGGAAATATTTTAGAGCAGAAAAGATAAAATTCCCAGTACCACAAGTAGGTTCAATCAATGTGTCAGGTATAAATCCAATTCTAACTAAATATTTACATATTTTATCAGTAAGATTACTTGGAGTCTGGAAGTCACCCAAATCTTTAGCTTTCTCAGTAACAGATTGGAATTCTTTTATAAACTGTAAAAATTCATCTATACTGCGAGAACACTCGAAAAAGTTTCGAAGCCCCGTTTTCCGTTGGAGACGATGATTTATAAGGTTTACATCCCTCTCAGATTCTAATAATTCCCGTAAGTGTTCTAAAAAGTCATGGGGCATCATTATATATTTAAAAAAAGGAGATGCTTATTAAAAGAATTCCTATTTGTGAAATTAGATTTTAATAAACGCGCGTGTTGATAAAATGATAATTTATCCAATGATCGCGGCTATCTGCTATGGAACACAATATGTTCCGCAAAAACTTGCGGGTAAAGTAAAAACGGAGTACTATAATTTAACTATGATTATAGGAATAGTCATAGCAACGTCTATTACATATTTTATAGGTTCTTGTATATTTGATTTTGAGATAATTTCACTTACTCCTTTTTTGCTCAGTTTTGCGGGTGGATTTTTTTGGGCATTTGCAAATAGGCTCTCCCTTGTAGGAATAAATAATATTGGAATGGCTAAAACAACAGTGATATTGAATTTTGTCTCTATAATTTCATTTATTTTCGGAATAATCTTCCTCTCTGAAAGTCCAACGTTTTTTCTCTATATAGGAATTCCATTTCTAATAGGCGGATCAATTATTGTATCTTTATTAAGTGAAAACAACAAACAGATAAATAAGAAAGGAGTTTTTGCCGTCTTTTTAGCTACATTCTTCATAAGTATCTTGAATGTACTCATTACGGATGCAATAATCGCTCAATATTTTCCGCATCCAACTATTCTTTTCTTCACTGCAACCATGTGTATGAGTTTTGGGAGTTTATTAGGGGCGATAATCTTTAATTTAAGAATTTCAAAATTGCGAGAATGGTTTGCACAGCCAAAAAAGACCCATCTTTATGCGCTTGGAGCAGGATTAATTTGGATGGTGGGATTCGAGATAACGTCTTATATTTTAGCGGAGTTTGGATTATCTTTTGGTGTGCCAATTATTCAAAGTGTTATGATCCTTGTGAGTGCGCTCTGGGGTATCCTTTATTTCAAAGAAATTGTCGGTAGAAAAAAACTCGGATATTATTGTATCGGGGCGGGAATTACCATTGTTGGAGTGATTTTATTCGCTATTTAGTCAATTCTTTAATCAGTAATTTAAGGAATGCTTTCTCATTCACGCTTATACCAATCTTAAATTTATGTTTTCTAGAATCATTTGGGGGAATTGTTACTGATAATTGCCCATCTTTTCTTAATAAATGTGAAATTACAAATGGAAGAGAATTTGAATATCTTTTATGGGCAAATTTGGGAAGTGATTTTTTTCGTTTAGAAACATAAACATCTAATGATGCGGTAATCATTTTGAATAGACTTTTTTTTATCAAATAGGCAACTGCAATGGGGTCATGAGGATAAAATCCCTTTCCTAAGAGGATTTTATTTAAAATAAGCCAAGATTTTAAATGTTTCGCCAAAAATTTTGCCATAGAAGTTTCGGCTTGTTGGAGTGCGACATAATGAACGTCACTAAAGCAAACTTGGCTTGTTACATCTAAACCAATAATTGTGGTATCAATATCTTGGTCCAAAACAATTTTCGTAGCTAATCCATCACTACTAAAATTGAATTCAGAACGAATGAAAGGATATTGAAGCCGTGATGGGAAAAATAAACCACCCATTATTAAGAGACTTCTAAGATTTTCAGCAAGCCGAGGTTCTAAAAGAAAAGCGCTGGCGATATTTGTGAGAGGAGCAAGGGCAATTAACGTAATTTCGCCAGGATGTTCCATAATATGTTCAATAAGAAATTGAACAGCAGGAGAACGAACTTTTAACCATGTATGATTATAAGCTCCTTTATATACAGGAATATCTTGGCGATTTGCAATTTTCATGAGCTCTTTCGCTATTCGATAAGTATTCTCCACATTTGTGTTGCCAAAAACAGTAGTGATTCCATCAATTTCTAATTTTTCAGAATTTAACGCAAGAACAATTGCGAGCGCATCATCAACATCGGCGCCAAAGATGCTTATCGCAGGATCTGTATCAATAAGTACTGGTATAGGAGCCATTTAATGACCTCTGTTTTAATGAGATATTGTATAGAAAGGTAGATTAATTTATCGCATATATTAATCTAAGAGGCTTTCCGTAATTGAAAACCTAATAAGAAATAAGCTATAATTATTAAAATTCCAAAAATTACCGAGTACATGTATAAAACTTTTAAAACTAAAAGATCAAATAAGATCCCAATTTGACCTAAGAATGGAACTATTTGAAGGAGGAAAAAAAGAGCAGGAATTTTTAATTCCATCATTAGATATTCGCGATCTATAGCAAAAAGTAAAAATCCGAAGGTAATATTCGTAATAGCTAAAAGAAGAATAATAAAAAGACACCAAACCAAATTTAAAAGTTGAAGTTTGATAAATGACAAATTTAGCATTAAAAAGCCGTATGGAAACCATGAAACAACGTCCCAAAAAAAAATAATTGAAATTGGAATGGAAATTGTATAAATTATTAAAAAAAAGAGATTTAATTTAAAAATATTTGTTCCTGCACATTTATGTTCTACAAGAATCCTCAATCCTTGAAAAAGGATATATATTTGGAGGATATTTATGCAGATTGCAAGAATTGGGAAGCTTAATTTAACGATTAAATTGAAGATCTCAGTAGAAAAACCCATACCCATAACTGAAAAAAATGCAAGATATACGAAAATAAATAACACTGATGCTTGGACGACTCCACAAAGGATAGCGATAGTTCCAGATTTTCTAATACATTGAAGTTCCTTCTTTTCAAGTGAATGCGTTTTATCATATAATTCGATATCCATCTGAAGATTTCAGTCCCTCAGTTAGTAGAAATTAGGCTTTTCATTTAGTTTTTTGGTAAATTGTAATATATAAGTTTATTAGTTCGACAATTTAAGTAAAAATTAATTAGAGAGATTTTCTTTAAATTAAAGAAGAGCAAAATGCGGAGATAGAGGTGCCCATATCATCTAAATCTATGAAATTTGAATTAGATCCAGAATATAGGTCATTATTAGAATTTATTGAGCAACCATTCGTTAAAAAGAATGTAACCTTTCGCTCTAGGAAAAGGAAACTTAATAGGAAATATAAAACGATTGTTGGGGTTCCTCATCCTTTTGTGAAGTGGGCTGGGGGGAAAAGGCAATTACTGAGGCAATTGGACACCTTTTTTCCAAACCATTTTGGGAAATATATCGAACCCTTTGTTGGAGGAGGAGCAGTATTTTTCTATCTCTTGCCTGAAAGTGCGATTTTAATCGATAATAATGAAGAATTAATTAATTGCTATAAAATGATCCAAATACATGTCGAGGAATTAATTCAATCTTTAAAGCAACATCGAAATGAAAAAGAGTATTATTATAAGATTAGGAATATGGATCGAGATCCAGAAAAATTTAGCAAACTATCGGACATTGAACGGGCATCTAGAACTATTTTTTTGAATAGGTGTTGTTATAATGGATTATATCGTGTAAATAGTCGTGGAGAATTTAATGTTCCATTTGGTAAATATAAGAATCCGAAATTTTGTGATGAAATTAATCTAAGAGCAGTAAATTGTGTGTTAAGAAATGTTCAAATCTGTAAAGCAAGTTTTGAAACGTGTCTAAAATTTGCAGAAGAAAATGATTTTCTTTATTTAGACCCTCCCTATCAACCTCTTTCAGAAACGGCAAATTTTACGAGCTACACAAGGGAAGGGTTTGCCGAGGATGCTCAACTTCGATTATATGAAGTGTATCAAGAATTAGATAAACAAGGGTGTAAAGTTATGTTAAGCAATTCATATAATAAATTCATTTTGAAATTATATCAAAATTATAAAATTATTACAGTAGATGCCAAGAGGGCAATAAACAGTGATGCAACTAAGAGAGGAGAAATAAAAGAAGTTTTAATTATGAACTATTAAGAAAGGGTTGAAAGGAATTGATGATTAAATTTTAAGTGCCATATTTTTCAAAATAATCCTGGAATAGTTGATAACGCGTTTTATCAATTAAATGATTTTTCAGTAAATTTACAACTTCACGGATTTGTAGAATGGAATATACTTTCAGACCTTTATTCTCAAGATATTTAATAGGGTCATTGCCTTCGGGATCTTTTTCTTGGCGGTCTAAAAATATCACAATTCCTTCAAAATGTAAATTCGATTTTTTACTATATTTTTTCAATTTTTCTATGTTTTTCAATTTGGTTATACCAGTGGTTATTACATCATCTACAAGGATAATTCGATCATTATCTTGAATTGATCCGACTAACCAAGCTTCTGTGGTATCCCCATGATCTTTTGATTCTTTACGGTCATAGCCCCATCGTTTATTAACCTTATAATTTTGATAAATTAACATAGAAATTGCGCCTGCAAGAGGTATTCCTTTATAGGCAGGACCATGAATGTAATCAAAACTATCAAATCCAATTGTTTCGTTAATAATCATAGTGAATGCTTCTGAGATTTTCGTCAAACCTTCTCCATCATTTATAAGGTTTGCTAAGTTGAAGAAGTATGGACTTTTCCTTCCTGATTTTAAGGTGAAATCCCCGAAAAGAAGGCCACTACGAAGTACAATAAATTTGACTAATGATTCTTTCCAGTTCGATGATGACAAATTACTCGCCTCAGTATTTTTTTATTATATGAAAAAAATTGTAAATGAAATTTTCTATTTATAAAACAACTGGATAGATGAGTTTTGGAAAGCAAATTAGCGAGTGATACGGCAAATGGAGCAAAGCTGAATGAGTGATGAGACGTACCGAAATTATTTTTTGGATCCTACTGGAGAAAATCTAGAGAGTTTATTAGATACCACATTAAAGGCAGTAAAAGCACTTGGTATATGGTGGAAAGGAGCTGATGCCAAGGTTTCTGCTTCAGATTTAAGGCAGAAAAAGAAAGAATTAGAAGAATTCATAAAGACACATCATTTTAATGATAATTATAGTCAAGTGAAAGAGTTACTTTTCAGAATTATGGAGAATGTGCGATTTAATAGAAAAAATTTGATTAACATTCATCCACCACCTTTTTTGCCTGCTGTCCTTGCGAGTTTTTTAGTTTCAATTCAGAATCCTAATAACATCACAGAAAATGTCTCGCCTGCAACTACGATTATGGAAAAAGAATGTATTGAATTTTATACAAGATTGATAGGGTATCCGTCAGAAGCATGGGGGACTCTTGTATGTGATGGAACTTTAGGAAATCTTACGGCAATATTAGTTGCAAGAGACGACAAATACCAAAGAATGGCAGGAAATCAAAAGATGGTGATAGGAATTGAGGGATTATATTCAAGACAGCCAGGCGTAATCCTTACTACTGCAAATGTACATTATTCTATTGAAAAGGGTATGTGGATTTTAGGAATTGGGACACGGAATCTCATTAAAATACCAGTAGCAATTGATGAACGACATTTTCAAGAAGCAGGACTTTTAGAAAACGATCGATTTGAGATTTTTAAAAATTTACATCCTGAGTATGAAATTGAGATTGAAAAATTTTATAATCACGAACAGGAGCCCTTTAAACTTTTACCAAGAAAAGAAGACTTCGTAAAATGTCTGGAAACTTTAAGTAAAGAGAATATACCAATTATTGCGATTCTTTTAACTGCAGGAACGACCCAGACAGGTACGTTAGAAAATATTTCTGAATTGATAGAACTTAAAACGAAATATGAAATGTATTTTCATGTGGATGCAGCGATAGGGGGATATGCGCTGTGTGTTCCAGAAATAAAGGAACGACTTAGGGGTATAGAAGAATCTGATTCAGTCACTATTGATGGACATAAATTAGGGTTTGTGCATTATCCTTGTGCTGCAATTCTTTTTAAAAAACAAATTTATAAAGAATTAATTGAGCACAGCGCTCCATATTTACATGTCTTATCGCCTACAATTGAAGGTTCTCGTCCTGGCACTTCCGCGGCAGCCTGCTGGTTAGCACATGATATCTTAACAACAAAAGGATATCAAGCCATAATTGAAAAATTACTAAACCAGACAAGGTATTTAGC
>SUPS01000143.1 GCA_005191415.1 Candidatus Helarchaeota ASGARD archaeon Hel_GB_A | reverse complement strand
ATCAGTTTTTTTCTTTTTCATTTTACTTCAACTTATATTTTTTAATCATATTTCTAAGTTTTATTAATTTTATTTTCGTTTATTTTTTCTGAATATGTGATTCTTAAATGTTTTGCATCATCTAAATCCTTAAGTGATTTTCTTTTATCTAGATCCTTAAGTGCTTTTTCTCCTTTTTTTGTCAAAGAATTAATCATAATGTACGAGTTATAGACAAAAAAGGTTGAGAAAATTTTCACCAATTAATTATAAATTGCGCTCTTCTTTCTTTATATACTTTGATTTTATACTATAGTCATAATATAACGAAAAGAAGAAGTTGTGGATAATGGCATCAAATATCCAACTATACCTTCCTCGATTCACCTGTCGGAAGTGTTCGGCGCCGATAACGATTTATGAATGGCGTACAGGTGAGATTTGCAAGAAATGTCGGGGGATATTAAAAAATATCTGTTAATTTTTTGAAGATATTAGAATATTTTTGAAATGGGATGATTTTCTGCTGGACGGATCTTAAACTCACGTCGATTATTGTAAGAAATACAAGATTCTACTATTGCTAATGCGGGAAAAATTATAGGTGCATTTGCGATAGAGCCATATAAAATAAAGTCAGCTCCAAGTGTATGAATCATAGCGCAAGTAGAAATTATTGAGTTTTTAATGGCGTTAAACTCTTTTCCTTTCGCCCAGGTATAGATTGAGTTGCAAGGTGCCGTTCCTGCGGGGAGCCCTAATTCTTCTTTTACGAGATAAATAGCGCGGGCAGATAATCCTATAGATGGAGTATCTAATACAGCCGTATCGATTAATACTTTCTCTACATTAGCTTCTTTTGCTTTTTCAAGCAAATTTTTTCCTTGGATATCCCCTGCAATTAACTTTAACTTATCCTTTGGCCAAATGAAACGAGGTCCATATGCCAGTAATACTGCTTGTTTTAGGTCAGCGTCTTTAATGGCTATAAGTTCGTCATCAGTTGAATGATAATCGATAGAATTATAGATAATTTGATCTTTTAATCCAATTTCTTTCAAATGGTAACAAACGGGAATACGGACATTTCCCGTAGCACCATCCATAAGGAGAGGCGTATCTGTAATGGAAGTAACAAATTCGATATAATTTATTAAGGCTTCAGGGTATTCTCCCACAACATCTAAAATGGCAGGCATTCCAGTTTTGTCTGCCCATTCATCTTGAAGATTAATTAATGTTTCAGCCTGTTTTTTATCGAAAATACCTCGTTTATCATCTTCAACTATTTTATGAGATTTAAAAAAGATAGACCCAATCAAGGCGGGTGGATTTTGTCCAGGTTGACCTCCTATTTTGATTTTTCCAATCTCAAATATTTTCTGTTCTTTTCTAAATTGAAACATTTTTTCTTCAAGCCTCTTTATTTCAAGGTTATTAGAAATTTATTATTTGATTTTTAGTACTTAAGAATTATGAAATTTTCAGAATTTTGTTACATGATTTGCTGTATTAAAGGCTTATGAAGTTACTTTAAAAAAAGTAGCATATTTAAATAAAATTAATAGTAAATTAATATAAAACTAAAAATAAAGGGATGAAAAATGAGTGAAGAAACATCACCGCCACAAGAAAAAATACGAGATAGAGTAGTTGTTACGAGTTATCCTAAGATTATTTACCTATGGCCAACGTGGGCTTTAGCCTTTTTCATATGGCTAATTTCAATTATTGGTACAATACCAATCCAAGACGCACAATATTACTGGGTTGGCTGGCTATGGTTTGGAATTTTTGCTTTCAATGTCTTTGTCGTGGCATTCGAGTTCTCATCTGCTAAATTCCTTGGACTGTTAGCGGTAATTTTTGGCGTTATTCTGCTTTTCGTCTTTTTCCCTACTATTATTCCGCTGCCCAACTTAGCCCTTACGCGAGATTTTTATCTGGTATATACAGCAGTTTTTACAATTGTTTTTGGGCTTCTATGGATTTCACGTCGATTTAATTACCTAGAGGTCACGAGCCAACAAATTACTTACAAAGTAGGAATTTTAGAAGATGAGAGGCGATATCCTGCGCCATCAATCCATTTCGAGAAGCAAACGAGGGATATTTTTGAGCGAATTATGCCACCATGGTCTGCAAAATTAGTGATGAGGCAGGAAGGTGGTCAAGTAGTTGAAATTCTCGAATGTGTCCCTCGAATTAATAAGCGGCTAAATGAAATTAAAGAAGTATTAGAACATTTAGTCGTAAGACAGAAGTACTAATATTGCACCTGGTAAAATAATCTAAAAATACATTTTTTATTTTTTTAGTTCCAAGAGAAAAGAAAAAGAAGTGGAGATATTATGGTACAGAAAGAAGTGGAAATTCCAAGTAATATTCGTAGTTATCAGCAATATCCTGAACTAATTGAGTTTGAGGGGTGCCCTCGCTGTAATAGTTTAGATGTTACCCCAAAGATTGTGAGCTTTAAAAAGGGAAATATTCGATTTGAAGTCACTTGTTTGAAATGTGGATTACTATATTTTGCATATGAAAAAATTAATCAAGAGACACAAAGCAAAAGTATTATCATAGAATGGGAATTATAAATTTGTAATTTCTTTTTAAAAGAGTTACTTAGAGATGTTAGAGAAATGGATCTATTAAAGACTATAAAAGAGATAGTTGGTCCTGATTATGTATCAGATGCTGATTTTATTCGCCAGAGTTATGGTAAAGGAATTGCAGGTGGTCTAATTGAGAAACGCCCCGATTATGTAGTTCGCCCCCATTCCGTCGAGGAAATATCTGAGATTCTAAAAGTAGCAAATAAAGAAAAAATTCCTATAATTCCACGGGGTGGTGGTGCAGGACTGCTAGATGGAGTCTTACCACCTAAAGAAGGAGGAATTGTCCTAGACATGACTGGAATGGATGAAATACTAGATTTCAATGAGGATAACCTCACTGTTACAGTTCAATGTGGTATAACATGGGCGCAATTAAATACTTTCTTGATGGAGCGTGGCTATTATACGGGAAGTCTAGGGCCTGGTTCTGGAATGTCTGCCGTTATAGGCGGGGGGCTCTCACATCATTCGGTCGGTGGAGGTGGCGCCGCAAAATATGGGGCTGTAACTCGCCATTGTGTAGGATTGAAAGTCGTGCTTGCGAATGGAGATATCATTACGACAGGTTCTGGAGCATCTAAATACATAAAAGAACCATTTAGTCGCTGGGGACTTGGACCAGATTTAACTAGTATATTCTTAGGGGATCAAGGAATTATGGGAATTAAAGTTGAAGCAACTTTACTCATATATCCTAAACCTAAATATAGATCATATCGCACCTTCATGATTAAAAGAAAAGCACCAAAAGTAGTTTCTAAAATTCTCTTAGATTATCGAAAAGCTGGAGATTTAGGAATATATGATGCATTTTGGTTACCAGATCTCTCGGTCGCTGCAGGCTTAGGGTTAATTGTGAGTGAATTCACCGTCTTTAAGCTTTGGAAAGAGGTTAATCCAAAAGGAAAGGATGTATTCTTTTATACCTGCGAGGCTGAATCTGAAGAAGAATTAGAGCAAAATGTTAAAAAGCTGAATGAATTGGCACTCCAAAATAAAGGTGTCGAAATGTTTGGACCAGAAATTGAGGATGGAAACATTGCAAAATGGCATTATGAAAAGAATGGACATTGGCAGATATACCATGGCTTCTGGGGTGCGGCAGGAAGAGGTTCAATACCTCAAACGGCTGAACATCATATTCCTATTCATCAAATTCCACAAATGATGGATGCACTCAGTAAATGGGAATCTGAGAACCAAGATCTATTAATGAAGGCGGGTCCTGCAATTCATGGATTGGGATCGGCACTTCTTTGTGACCATACAACTGTAGAAATGGATTCAGGCTTGATAGTTTTCAATAAACCAGAATTTCGGGAAATTAATGAGAAATTATGGAAGAGTAATTTAGAAATGGTCGTTAGATCAGGTGGAATGCCGTATATGGCAGGTATGCGTTATTCGCGTGCATTAATTGATGCGGGTGCTTTCTCAGATCCATACTATAATTTCTTAAAAGCCGTGAAATATGCTTTAGATCCAAATGGAATCATTTCCCCAGGGAAATTTTACTTAGGAGGCAAAGAATAATGACAGAATCTGAACGTTACAAACACATTAAAAAATTAAAAGATATGATCATCAGTTGTTCTGGAATTGGGGATTGTCGAATTGGGTTTCGCCCTACAGTAGGACGGTTTGGGGTATGCCCATCTTATGAACATTCTCCAGGATTTGAACCTTATCATGCACGAGGTAAGCTACGCGTCCTCTATGGAATATTAGAAGGTACTCTTGAGCCAAGTGAAGAATTAGCGCGTATTTTCTTTCAATGTCCAACTTGCGGTTCATGTCATGCAATTTGCCATCAATCTTACGATGAGAATATCAATTGGTTCATCTGCAATTATATTGATCATACCAAGGCGTGGGAAGCTTTTCGAGCAGATCTTGTCGAAATGGGATTAGCCATGCCCCGGCATAAAGAGTTAATCCAGTCTATTGAAGAAAATCATAATCCCTATTTTGAAAAACATGAAGATAGAATCAAATGGCTTAGCGGGCGGCAATTTCCAGAAAAGGCAGATACCTTGTATTATATGGGATGTACTGAGCCCTATCGCCTTCCTGAATATGCTCAGAAAATGGTAGAAATATTAGATGCGTCGGGGATTGAATATACAATTGCACATCCTGACGAATGGTGCTGTGGATCTATCGCGTTACGCACGGGGCATTTAAAAATTGCAAAAGAACTCGCGGAACACAATGTAGAAGCAATTCAAAAAAAGGGTGTAAAGAATGTTGTGATCCATTGCGCAGGTTGTTATCGGACATTTGTTAAGGATTATCCTGAAATTCTCGGTAAGGAACTGCCCTTTAAAGTCTATCATGCAACGGAATTTTTCTTAGATCTTGTGAATCAGGGAAAATTGAAACTCACTAAAAATATCAATAAGAAGCTATCCTACCACGACCCTTGTCATATTGGGCGGGCCGCTGAGATTTATGAGCCACCACGAGAATTGTTGAAGAAGATCCCAGGAATAGAATTAGTCGAATTGAAACGAAACAGGGAAAATGCATGGTGCTGTGGTGCAGGTGGAGGTGTGAAATCAGCATTCCCTGAACTAGCTGTAGAGATTGCTCAAGATAGAATCAAAGAGGCAGAAGAAATTGGAGTCAATACAATTGTTACTGCGTGCCCTTTCTGTGTCAGGAATTTACGCGATAGTGCGCAATCTCTAAAAAAGAATGAGTTCAATGTAATAGATATCCTCGATCTCGTTACAGATGCAATCGAGAAATGACAATGAATTATATCTTTTTTTTCTGTAATTATCTATAATAAGGAAGAATTTCTCGTGGTAGAGATAAAAATCGGCGGAATAAAAGAAGCGTCTACTATTGACTATCCTGGCGAAATGGTCTCCGTTATTTTTTTCTGTCAATGTCCGTTTCGGTGTCCATTTTGTCAGAATTGGAGTTTAGTTCAAGGTAATGATTGTGATTCGGTTCCCGTTCAAGAGATAATGAAGCAATTAGATAAATATCGAAAATATATTACGGGTATTTGTATTACTGGGGGAGAACCCACCGTTCAAATCGATGGGCTCTTTGAATTATTGAGCGAAACCCATAACAGAGGATTATTGAATAAGTTAGATACAAATGGATTTTATCCAGAGCGGATTAAAAAGCTATTATCTTCCAAATTGTTAAATTATGTGGCAATAGACATTAAAGCGCCATTTTCTCCGGAAAGATACGGAAAAGTAATTGGAAATATTTCAATTGGAGAAAAGGCAGTCAAAAATGTTAGTGAAACCCTTCAATTACTCCTACAATTTGGAATTCCTTTTGAGACACGTACGACCATCATTCCAACATTCAATGATCAACTACAAGAAATTGAACAAATCGCGAAGCGTTTAAATGAACTTCATGTATCGAGATATATTCTGCAACAATTTCGTGCGAGTGGAGGTACTCTTGATAAAAGTTTTGCTAAATTGCCAGCTACAAAGCCTGAAGTTCTAAGAGAGCTCGCAAAGCTTGCTAAAAAATATATTTCTGATGTAAGGATTCGTACAATAGAAGCTGGCGAAGAAAAGATTGAAATTAAAGAAGCTCGCTAAACTCGATATCTACTTCACTAATTTTTTCATTGCATTTTGGACATTTACCTATCTTTAAAAATTCCTCTTTATGACCATAAGCGCCACATGCATGTGGACAAGCAATTACCGTTGGGTCATCCTTTACAACTTCTTTTTTACAAATGACACAAGTTATTAAATCTGTAGATTCTGATGTCTTTTTCTCAATGGATTGAATTTCATTCTCCGATGAAGATTTGGATTCGGGAGGTATAATAAGCTTTGGAGTGAGAGGTTCCGAAGGAGAACCTTTATCAATTACATCAATTTTTTTCTGAATATCACCAGCGGGTCTAAAAGCAGGATGCTTCGCCTCATCTTTGCCTAATGGCTCAGTATCCTTTTTTATACTCTCTACTATATCCTCTTTAACTTTTTTACTCTCCTTTTTTGCTTCCTCTTGTTTTCTTTTTTTTGCTTCTAGTAGTTTTTTCCGTTTTTCTTCTCGTTTTCTCCGAAGTTCTTCCCTTTCTTTTTCAGTAAGTTCTTCTACCGTGCTTTTAAAAAAAGAAATGATAGAGCGCGCTTCTTTTTCTTCTTCGGACATAGTAGGGGGGAGACTTTCAGAAGGTACGGGAGTTTCAGAAGTAGCAGAGGGGGCTTCGGGTACTGTGGGAGGAGGAATCTCTGATGCAGCTTGAGAATCAACTGGCTTTTCCTTATCTGCTCCAATCTCCGGAGGTATTTCAAGATCAGGGGGTGGTGTTTCTAAAAGTTCCTCAGTTAAGTCTGGTGGTTCAAGCGTAACATCGATCGGTTGAGGTTCTTCGGGCACAGGAGTATCAAGGTCAATTGGTTGAGGGCCTTCTGGAATGGGGGTTTCTACGTCAATTGGTTGTGGTCCTTCAGATATTGGCATGGTAGCTTCCTTAGAGGGGGTGATAGTTTCCTTAGGGGGGAGAGGAGAAATAGGGGAGGGTTTTGGAGCTGGTGAGATAGGTGCTTCAGTAGAGGATGGAGCTGGAGGCGTAAATACAGTTGAAGGGGCGACATCTGCAAAAATTATTGTACCTGTAACCTGATCAATAGTTGCTGCCAATTTTCCATCAAAAATTAAGTCTTCAACTACTTCTTCCACCTTTTCTCGGGGAACATTTAAGCGTTTAGCTACAAAATCAAAGGTCATTCGCATAAATGCTTTACGTTTAGCGGCTTCTAACAAAAATTTTTCAATGGCTGGTATTCGGACCCGTTCGGTAATTTTTTGGTTTATTTGTTGGATAAAAGTGCTTCCTAACATTTCCATTTTCGATATTGCATCAATAATTGCGTTTTCCCATTCGGAAATTAGCCCCTTATCGGATTCATTGAATGAAAGGCTTAATTTTGTTTGTAAAATTTTCTTTACACTCGTTTTACGTTTCTCAAAATCCAGTATCGCAATATTAATTTTTTCATCTACGAGAGACAAAGCCTCTTCATACTTTCCTTCATCGATTAATCGTTGGAGACTAGTTCTAATATCATTTTCGTATTTTAAATAAATATCATTTAATCCTTCCATGTTGCGTTCAAACGTTTCCCGCACAGACATTAATTATTTGACCCTCTCTTGAGCAGATATAGACTTTTCAGTTATCTCAGTTTATATATAAATAATTTCCATATTTAAAATATTCTTGTAGAAAAGAAACATTTTCTCTTAAGAATTATTCCATTTACGTATTATTGGAATAATTTCAGGCAGATCTTCGATTTCATAGTCAGGAATTATTTGTATTGAGTGAGAAGATGGTAGATTAAAGTTCTTTTTTAGGTAAATTGTTTTCATCCCCAGCTGTTGAGCCCCATATATATCATTTTTCAAATCATCACCCACCATTATTGATTGAGATGGCTTACTTTCTAGCTTTTCAAGAATAAATTCAAAAGTGCGCCTATCGGGTTTGCAAAATCCAATTTGCGCAGATGTAGCAATTGCATCAAAATATTGGGAGATTTCATTTACCTCTAAAAATGATAGTATACCCTGATGAAATGGCGCATTCGAAAGAACACCCAATTTGAAATTTTCTGCTTTTAATTGCTGTAGAATCGGTTTAGCAGTCGTCCTAATTTTCCAAAAAGCACCTTCCGTGGAATGATAAATTAATACAGCTTTATGTAATATTTGTGGGTCTAAAGGAGATATATTCAGGAATTCTAAAGTTTGTCGTAAAGTCTCTTCAGTAGTGGTTTCTTCATTATTAATTAATGATTTTTCAAAATTCCGATTACGAAACATTTTGAATTTTTTCTTGAATTTAATAGGGTCCGTTATAATGTTTTTTCCAAGTAAAAATTGAGTCATTGAATCTAGTCCTTGATTTAAAGTTTTAAAATACCGTTCTAGTGTAAAATTCTCGAAAATAACAAGCGTGAAGCCTAGATCGAAAATAATCGTATTATATCGTGCCATACACGTCACAAAGGAGGTATTAAATTTTTCATTTTAACAACTTCAACAAAGAAAAGAATATTTATAGGTTCAGCTCTACGATTAAAATAAAATACAAAAATTTTTTTCAATTGAGGAGTACAAAATGAACCCCCCAAAAGTAACAAAAGTTATTCACGAAACGGGGCAGGTTGCCGACGAAATTGACTGGAATATTTCAAAATTTTTAATTGCGGAACGAGGTCCAGGATTTGTTGCTTGTAGTCCATCATTAGTTGAGCTTGAAGGGGGAACACAAGCAATTAAATTTTTAATTGATTTCACAGCAGTACAAGAAGACGGTGTCTATGGTTACGGTATTGTGGGAGAGTTGTATTCTGATTTACAAGGAAAAGTTCTGTGGTGTACGCCAAAAGAGATTATGGAACAAAAACGGGATGAATTAGTTACGACGGTTCAACCTGAAAAACGTCCTAAACGATATTAAAAACAACCATTTTTCAATTCTTAATTAAATAGTAAATTGGTTATAGTAGTGTAAATTGAAATTACAAACTGAAATAATAAAGAAAAAAAAGAAGAGAGATTTATGTTTTTTAGATTCCTTTAATTACTAAACTGATATCTGCTTTAGTAATTTTCTTTCTTTTCGCATGATGTGCAAAAGTAAGTGCCCGTTTTGTCATATCAATGGCTTTTTCTTCAAGCCAGTCTATTAGATAATCTACTGCATCTCGAGAAACAATTTTTGCACCAACTGATGCCATTAATGCCCTCAGTGGTGACCATGCGAAATATCTTCTTTTTGCCATATTTTATCCCTCAATTCTATATTCGCAACAATTTTTGTTATGAGGATATGGATACCTCACTAATATTCTGCTAATGAAATTAATATATAAAGATTCCGCTTTCTTTCCCGAAATTGTATCAATTGATTTTCTGAATTGAGATAATGTCTACAAAAAAATGCCGACATAATTCTTTCTTCAATATCTCATTGGAAAAAAATTCGATATAAATCAATTTTTTATCAAGATCTGCAAATAATTTCAATTATCCCCTAAAGGAGCGATTAACCTTGAATCATTCTAGCGAGCCATATTTAAATAGATATCATGAAATTGAAGAAGTAGGCATTAGCTATCAAGTAATCAATGTTTTATTTTAAGAAATATCACTAAATTTGAATTATGGATTTTTCAAACTTTACTTAATAGAAAAGAAAAAAAGGAAAAAACGGTTATACATTTTTTAGCTTGATTGATTCCAGAACTCATCCCAGATTAAATCACGTACGGCAATTCGGATAGCTTCGCTTCGAGAACTATACATACCCATTTTCACAAGTTCCTCGAGATCATCTAAATAAGTTTTAGGAATATTTACTGTAATTAGTTTCATTCTTACACCACTCATTAACTTTTTTACATTAACAATTCCCCCTAAATTCC
>SUPS01000142.1 GCA_005191415.1 Candidatus Helarchaeota ASGARD archaeon Hel_GB_A | reverse complement strand
AAGCGTGGTGGTTCAAGAGCGATGGGACTGAGATCGAGATGGGATCAAATCTTACAGATGCCACAGGCTTCTATAATATCACCTACATCATACCTATGTTTGAACCCACGGATGTAATCATAAAAGTGAATTATTCAGCTGGTTCTCTAATGGATCATTATATTTTGAACGCATCAACCACAGAAGACCCTGAATTGGTATGGGCGGTTAATGTTTCTATAAATAGTGTGACGCCTGCCGAAGCAATTCGTGGAATAACCCAGGTACATGTTAGTGGGCGTGTGATAGAGAAACATGGATGGCTTACACCTAATGAAATGATTTATTTGACGTTAGATGGACAAAATATACTAGATCAGAACAATAATCCTGTTACTGCAACAACTGATAGTTTAGGGTACTTTTCAGTCTCCTTTGTTATAAATGAAAACTATCCCCTTGGGGCTAATTATGTGATGAATGCGACACTGACCAATACTTCTTTTGTTTTGAATGAGGTGGCACCAAGTTATTTAGAAGTCAATTGTACAACCAGCATTATTGATGTGTCAATTGCAAGTACAGCCTTAATAGGAGAGAATTTTACGATTTCAGGCAAGTTAGTAGACAACATGAATCAAAATATTAACGGAAATGTTTCTTTGTTGGTAAATGGGAGCTTAATTTATTCAGAATATGTTCAATCAGGGCAATTTACATGGAATCTTATGATTCCAAATGATCCTATATATGCAGGAATGGCAAATATTACTGTATGGCATAATGGTTCCACAGTTACCTACCCTTCATTCGCACAGTTATGGCAAAATGTTCCAAAAGGAGCCGATGTTGCTATCACAAACATCGCAGGCATGACGGATTTCTCGACAAATCTTACTTTATTTACAGGAAGTACAATAACGATTTCGGGAAAATTAACAGACAATGAATCGAGTGAAGTCATTTTTAATCGCTTGGTGGAATTATATTACAATAATACCTTAATTGGATCGGGCTTAACGGATGCAAATGGTGAATTTCATATTCAAATTACGCTACCGTCAGTGGTAGGGAATACTACAATTTATGCGCGTTTCGCTGCCAATAATGTATATCTATCAGAAGAAATTTCAGTTCAAATAGTCCTCCCTCAAGGAATTGGTGAAATTATAATGCAATATCTACCATGGATTTTAGGCATAGCCTTAACCGCAGTAGGAGGTGTAGTAGGGTACAAAATCTACAAACGCCGAATAGGCAATGGTGGTATAAGGAAAATAAAATTTAAAGGGCTTAATCTCGAGAATATTAAACTGAAACTTTCAGCCCTCGAGCAAGGGAAACGGTATCGGGAAGCAATAATCTTTGCATATCACAATTATTTAAAAGCTTTACAAGGTTATTTTAGTGTAACAAAGCGTCCTAGTCAAACAGCTCGAGAATTTGCCATAAAGGTTGTAAAAGAAGCAAAAATTCCACCACCTATGATTTATCCTTTCACAAATTTATATGAAGAGGCGCGCTTTGGTCCTCGCGAAGTAAATGCAACTAAATATAAGGAAGCTTTACAGTTATTTTTGAATCTATACACAAATATCGAGGAACGTGCGAAAACTCTTGTCCCACAAGCTGCTGAAGCCGCCTAAATTTGTACGCTCACTCATTTATGGACATGATATTTTACATAATTTTTAATAGGTTGGACGAATTAAGTAATTTAAAAGTTCGGATGGTGAAAATCAAAGATGCCGTCAAGGAGTAAGAAAAAGAAGAAAGGAAAATTTACCGGCATTGATCTAAAATTTGTGAAGGCTAAACTTGCGACGTTACAGCAAGCAAATAGGTTTCGGGAAGCAATAGTTTATGCATATTATAATTATTTAACATTAGTGCAAGGCTATTATAATATTGCTCGGCGTCCTGGTCAAACAGCAAGGGAGTTTGCGATGGATCTTGTTAAACAAGTCAAGTTGGCGCCTCAAATAATCTATCCTTTCACAACACTCTATGAGGAAGCGAGATTTGGAAGACATCAAATAGATGCAAATAAATATTCAGAAGCGTTACAGTTATTCCTTAGCCTTCACGACCTGATAATGGGAGGTCCCAAACAAGTTGGCTGAGATCCCTCCACCAGCCAGTAAAAAATCAGAACCAAAATCGCAAAAGCAAAAAGTTCCCCCTCCTCCCCCTCCTAAGAAGAAAATAAAAAAGCCACCCCGAATGCCTACAAAGAAACCGCCACCCCCTCCCATTAAGAAAAAAGGACGCGGAAAAATTTGGGCAGGGATTATATCCATTATTTTAGGCATTATTATTGTAATTATGATGTATGGAATGAGTTTTCTTCCATTATTAGGGGCTTTATGCATCCTTTTAGGCGTTTATTTAATGTATAAAGGTTTTACAGATGTAGATAAGATTCTTACTCCTGAAATTAAAAAGGTAAATGGAAAAATAAAAACAAAATTAGTATATAAGAAAAAGAAAACCTTAAATAAAGGTGCTATTTTTCTATTTGTCGCATTTATTTTCTTTTCGCTTCCCATATTTTTATCACTTTTTCAGATAGGGAATGTAGCTACCCAACCTTATTCCGTTTTTAATGAAGGAGATGGTGGTTGTTCTGTATTTAAGAATGATCTCGAGGCAAATGGATACCAAACCGCCGCGATTATCTCATCCTATGCAGAAATAACGAAGCTTCCAGAAGATTTTCCGTTAAATCGTACCATTTTATTCATAATAGGACCGAAATCCATTTTTCTCCCAACAGGTATAATATATCTCCAACAACTCTTAGATGCAGGTGGCTATTGTGTCATCCTTCAAGATGAAGGTACTGCAAATGAGGGATTATTGTTTTTAGGAGTATTTTCCATGGTAAATCTTGCATTTGGAGGTGCAGCTTATGCCAATCCGATGGATCTCCCGTTCCAAGATGGATATTTATGCCAAGGCAGTGGAGGTCCAAATGCGGCAGCCATTACAATGTCGATCTCACTTGGAGGACCTTCTTATAATGTCCGCTTTTGGACTGTAGCGCCCATTCGGGGAGAAACCACCATGTTTTCACCAACAGCTTATACACCTGAAGATGTTTGGTTAGATTTAAATAAAAATCTCCAGCAAGATCCGGGCGAAACTACCCAATCAGGGGGATATCCCATTGCGGCAGTATCTATGTCGGGGAATTTATTCATAATTAGTGACCCTGACATTTTGACCAACAAACTTATGCTTGAAACAGCTTATGATAACCGAGCATTTGCTTTAGCACTAGTAAATCAAATTACCGGGGGAGATACTAGCTGGAAAATTGTATTTGATGAGATTCATCAGGTAAAAATGGGATATAGTAGCAGCTTTTATTTCGGACTTATTGTCGGAATTGAAGATTTTCTCTTACTAAGCTGGCTTTTCGCACCTCTTGGTCCTTACTTTGCTTTCAAACTTACTAAGAAATTTATCCCAGAAGCTGAAAAACCAGAGAAAGCCAAGCTAAGTGCCATAAAACGAGAAGGAGTATCATTATATGCGAGAAGATTGGATTGGTTCAAACGTCGGCACCGGTATGATAAAGCAATTAGTCTTCTATATCGCCGTTTGAAACGATCACTCACTAAAATACTTCAATTAAAGGGATTTGACGTAGATGCGGTAATAGATAAACTTTTATCCCTTTACTCAGAGGGTGAAATTGATGAAAAACGGCTAATTGAAGCCTTTAAAACCTTTGAAGCTGTAGAAAAAGGAAGGCGTGTTTACTACAAGGATGAATTTTTGAAAATATTCTTGGAAATGCGATGGGTCTCAGATTTAAGTACCGCCCAATAGATTCAATTATTATGGGTCTCAGATTTAAGTACCGCCCAATAGATTCAATTATTAAAAGATTGTTCGCCATTTTGCCATAGATTAAGTTTTAATCCTTTTTTTCAAGGGATATATGGTGGGACCTTTTGTACATTCCTATCTTATCGAATTTTTTTCTACGAATTTTCAAGAAAGAAATTTTTAAAGGCGTCATTAAGCCTATAGTAGCTATCTTTTACTAGCATTTAATACAGTTATTCCAATAATTTCGCCCTTTTCATATCTTACAATAATGTCATTATCTGTTAATTCGGAATCATCAGCATGGCTTGGTTTTTTAAAATTGATATAAAGAACATCAGCTTCTTTATCATATGTAGTCCAAATTCGGGTATGAGGGATAGCTAATAAATTAGGTAAAATATTAAGAATTTGTTCTATTTCTGGCGTTCCCATATTTTTTTTTCTCTTATTGAGTTGTTTAATTCGTTTCATTAAAAAGGCTGTTATGATAAATCCATCCTTTTCACTTATTTCTTTATAGACGACAATAAGCCATTTATCTTTTTCCACTTTTCGTTTACAATAAATTAGGAACATTGTTTATAGACTTTTCAATACAAATTAATTAAAAAGGATTATTAAGAATGGAATGTAAAAAAACTATTGTGATTGGATAGGTAATGTGGTCAAAATGCCAGAATTGATGAGTGTTAATGAGATACGCGATATCGCACAGCAGGTCATAACAGAGATTCGGAAAGTAGTTGTTGGTAAAGGAGAAGTCATGCAGAATATTTTTATCGCATTACTTGCAGATGGGCATGTTCTCATGGAAGGGGTTCCGGGCGTGGCTAAAACGTTCATGGCAAACGCCTTTGCTGATGTGTTGGGGTGTTCCTTTAAGCGAATTCAATTTACGCCAGATTTACTTCCAGCAGATGTCACAGGTACGAACGTTTTTGATAATGAAACAGGAACTTTTAAATTAAAAAAAGGTCCAATTTTCGCGAATATAGTGTTGGCAGATGAGATAAACAGGGCACCTCCAAAAACCCAGGCGGCTTTATTAGAATGTATGCAAGAGCGGCAAGTAACATTAGAAGGTGTAACCTATAAATTAGAACGCCCGTTCCTGGTACTCGCTACTCAAAATCCAATCGAGCTGGAAGGCACATACCCTTTACCTGAAGCACAAGTTGACAGATTTCTTTTCAAGTTGATCGTCGGTTATCCTACT
Source organism: Candidatus Helarchaeota ASGARD archaeon Hel_GB_A (assembly GCA_005191415.1). Taxonomy (GTDB): domain Archaea; phylum Asgardarchaeota; class Lokiarchaeia; order Helarchaeales; family HEL-GB-A; genus HEL-GB-A. The sequence goes on along the minus strand of SUPS01000142.1, from coordinate 5,066 downwards.
GAATTAGAAGAAGTGGAAATAATTCGCCGTAAACATTCACCTGTAGATATAGAATTAAATCAAATTACGAATCCAGAATTATTGGTTAGAATGCAAGATTCTGTGCGACATGTGCATGTAGATAAAGGAATTATGAATTATATCAGGGACATTGTAATTCGTACAAGGAAAGATCCTCAGATATTGTTAGGAGGAAGCCCACGAGCCTCAATTGTTTTACTAACTTGTGCAAAGGCGCGGGCGGCAATTCTTGGAAGAGATTTTGTTACGCCAGATGATGTAAAGGCGCTTGCACTCCATGCTTTGTATCATAGATTAATTTTGAAGCCAGAAGCAGAGCTTGGAGGCGTATCCGTCCCAAGACTAGTTTATAATATAATGGAAGAAATGCGCGTCCCAATTTAGGCTGTGATACTGAGATGCTTACGAACCGAGGACGACTACTTGTCCTTGCAGGGATTTTTTTCCTATTTTGGGGTTTTACGTTTATTAATTATTATTTAACCATCCTTGGAGTGGCAATGCTCTTTATGGCAGTCGTAAGCTATCCTAGTTTTCAAGCTACCGTAAACATGGAAGATGTAGATGTTCAACGGTCCATTGACAAAGAAAAAACGTTTGTGGATGATTTCGTTCACATCAAACTCAGAATTACTAATAATGGGTCGAAGCGAATCGATTATCTCGAGGTATTTGACGTATTCCCAGGGGAAGGAACTTTTAAACTGGTACTAGGGGATAATACAATAGGGACACGGATAGATCCTGGGGAATCAGTTGCTTTTTCATATATCTTACAGGCAAAACAAAGGGGTGAATATCGACTTGGACCATGTCGAGTCGTTACAAAAGATCGTTCGGGATTTATTTTCGAGGAAAAAGAGCTTGAAGCTTATACAACCTTATTAGTTTATCCCACATATGAAGATGTGCGGCGTATGAAATCATTTGCTTCCCGCCGACGGGAAGGAATGGTCTATGGCGCACATCGAACCCGGCAAAAAGGATTAGGATCTGAGTTTTATGGAATTCGAGGTTACACAACGGATGATGAATATCGCCGAATTGATTGGAAAGCATCGGCGCGAACTGGAAAGTTAATGATTCGAGAGTATGAATCAGAAAAAAATATTCGAGTAATGATCTTCCTTGATGCATCTTCGTCAATGGTCAGCGGAAGTAAATTTGATAATAAATTAGAATATTCTATCAGGGCAGCTCTATTATTAGCACATCTTGCTTTAGAGCGGCGGGATCCGGTCGGATTAATTGTTTTTTCAGACCGATTACACTACTATATTGAGCCAAAATCGAGTTCAGGTCAGTTTTATAGAATTTTAGAAGCTTTAGCGCGCGTTGAGGGCTCAGGGAAGAAGAATCTATATGGTGCGATTGATTATGTAGTAAAACGTATGAAAAAGGACTCGTTTTTTTTTATTATAACAGATATGGAAGAATCTTCCCAATTTTTCCTTCGGGCTCTTACATTAGCACGTTCCTATGATAATGAGGTTATTTTAATTTCACCGTTCGGACCATTTTTTGAAGCAGGAAAACTTGAAGGAGTTGATTTGGCGTTACTTGAGGCGATTTCGGAAGAATTATGGGAACGTCGTGAAAAGCTAAAAAGTCAAATCAGAAGATTGGAGATAATGGACGTTATAGATGTCTCACCACAAGATTTCTTCCCTACAATCATTATGGAATATTTAAAAGCAAAGAAGAAAGGTGGTTCTGGGCTGGTTTAGAGGTGGTAAAATACGAAAGGAGTTGTAAATGCACTTAGAGGAATTTCAATCCTTGTTTTCATCCTCGTTATGTATTGGTTATTAAGCATTATTATCTTTCAACCTTGGCAACCGACTACCCCAGGAACGCTAGATCCACTCGCTTATCCCTTTACGGTGGGAGATCCTGAAATCAATATCTGGAATGCGTGGGTTTATTTCTTCATGTATTCTTTTGGTGTTGCGGGACATTTATTTACGGGAGGATTAGGCACTTTCCCTTTTGATTGGGCCTATTTTTGGGATAACTATTTAGTTTCAATCTATTATTTCGGCTTTGAGGTGTGCATCATTGTGGCAATCATTTCTATGGCTTTTTTCGTAAAAAAATGTGACCCAGATTGGTCTTTTCGAGCATTCCTCTTTATGATTGGGATGCTAATTCTCGTAACCCTCACGCAATATGCGCATTATTTAAGTCCTGCGTCTCTTGCCGCGAGTTTAGGGGGGACTATCGTGACGGTTTGGGTAATTATTTTCTCTCTTTTCGGATTAATGCTTTTTATAAAGGCGATTAGTAATGCATTTAAAAAGAATTCCCGAGCAGTTTTTTATGCCTGTTTTGGATTCTTCGTTATTGCAGTAGGGTATACTTCGGAAGGGCTTTTTGATACGATTCCTTCATTTTATTTTGATTCGCTCTCAAATTCTATAATAAATATAAACCTGGGAGAATTCCTTACAAATCCTATTTTTCTTGCCGCCTTCTTTACATTTCTTTTCCTTGAAATTACCTATTTAACCGCCTATAATTATGAAGTATCCAAACCAGCCTTAGAACGCGAACATATCCTCGAGGAACAATTACAGACACTTCAAAGATTAGGACAGCAAAGTATCGAACCTTTGAAAAAAAAGGCGGAATTGCATTCGATTTCAATTCGACGCTTTTTCAGCTCTGAGGCATTTGATTTTATGCGAGAGATTATTGAAAAAGGTGTTTATGACAAAGAAATGCAGGCTAGAATGGCAAGCCTTCGAGACTATCAGCATTTACAGACATATTTAGAAGATCTTTACGTAAATGATCCCGAGGCACGAATGACATTAACCGCAAAAGGATCTTTACCCTCTGCATCTAGATTAGCGAAAGCATCGCTCATTGGAACCGGTTGGCGTGTCATTACGGTTCTTTTTCTAGTTATAGTTTGTTTTAGTCCGCTTATCTTTTTCAATATCTTATCGTTTATTATTCCAAGTCTCGTAACATCGTACCTTGAAATCAGTACAATTGCAGCAGTTATCGTTCTGACAATTCCCCTTGTACTCTTATTTCCAACAATTGGAACTATCATTAAACTGCGCCGCATCCCCGAAATTGAAGAAGAAGAAGAAGAAACAGAGAAACCTCCTACAAAACAGATTGTGGCAGAACGAGCTGGAACTGCGTAATTCTGCGAGTTAATAAATCAAATAGACTTGGGACCACGCCTCTTGATTTGTTACGAGCGAGGCTATTACATTTGTAAGGACGGTAAGGCGCTGTGCTAAATCAAATTTTTCTAATACGGTAATCCAAACTTCGTCAAGCGCTGCTAAAACAAACCGTTCATCTGGTTGAGGAAAGAAAAGTGCTTTGAGCATTCCCAATTCTTTTGAGATTCCAAATATAAAGATACAGGAATCTAATGGTATTTCTTTCCCATCGGGATCAATGATTTCCGTAGTATATTCCTTCCGTTTAACATGAAAAAAATTGGAAGATGTGCTGTTTAAAAGCTCTCGTGCCAACAGCATCTTAAAAACGGGGTATTTATAATCAAATAAATCAATATTTTTGAGATCAACAAGTGAAGCCGTATGTTCTTCCTTGAACTTAAACTTTATCGACCAGTTTAAAGACATATGCTCACTACGAATAAAAATTTTAGGTATGAAAATAAAGAAATTATCAATCTTTAATAATTTACTTATATCATTAGAAGTTATGCAATTGGAGTAGTTATGGATAATTAATTACCTATATGCAGAAAAATATATTGTAGGAAGTCAATAGCACTCTGGGATAAATATGATGCCAAATTTTGTATTTTACTCACCAAAAATTCTTTTTGGGCGGGATATATTCAATGAGATTCCAACCGAAATAAAGGCATTCGGTAACTCGGTGCTAGTAGTCACAGGTAAATCCGCTATGCGAAAAGCAGGAATAACTGATCGTTTAGAAACGATTTTGGCGGAAGCTAAAATAACCTATTATCTTATGGAAACGGTAGATCCCGAACCTACGATTGAGCATATCGAAGAAATTCTTGATTTTTTACATAATCAGCAAGTTGATGTTGTCCTTGCGTTAGGAGGAGGCTCTGTAATTGACGTAGCAAAGGTAGTTGCGGGTGTTTTTGGACATATTACTAAAGAACAAATAACCTTAAGAGAATTCATAGGGCATAATATTACTATTCCAGGGTTACCTTTCATTGCAGTGCCTACTACGGCAGGCACGGGTTCAGAAGTCACGAAAAATTCAGTTATTATTGATAAACAGGCAAAGATTAAACGATCTATCTTTCGAAGCCCACTTATGATTCCAAAAGTTGCAATAGTTGATCCCTGTTTAACAATTAGCATGCCTCCGAAAATCACCGCAGCAAGTGGAATGGATGCACTCACACAGGCTATTGAGGCTTACGTTACTCGGAAGGCGAATGCGCTTTGCGAATCTCTTGCAATTCAAGCCATTGAAATACTCGGAAAGAACCTTCAACGAGCAGTTGAGGATGGAGCAAATATTGAAATTCGAGAGAAAATCGCATATGGAAGTTTAATTTCTGCCTTAGCTTTCGCGAATTCGAGTCTTGGTGCGGTTCATGGGCTCGCACATCCAATTGGTGCGCTTTTTCATGCACCTCATGGAGTAATTTGTGCAATTCTTCTCCCTCATGTAATGGAATTTAATAAGGATGTAGTACCTGAGAAATTCGCAAAAATAGGCGCCGTTCTACATCGGTCCGAGGAGATTATAGGAAAAACGAACTCTGAATTAATAGAAATGGGAATAGATTTTATTAAAAACTTATTAAAGGCAGTACATCTCCCTACATCACTCCATGAACTCGGTATAACAGCAGAAAATATTCCACGAATTGTAAAAGATACAGGAGGATCAAGTCTCAATAATAATCCTCGAAAAGCTAACCCTGAAGATTTAACGCATATTTTGGAAAATGCTCTATAATTCAACTTATTTTAAAATTCAAAATTTTTCTAATATAAGATTTTTCCATAGTGTCCTATTACTATTGAACATTGCCTCAAGCTAGCAATTACCACCTTGTT
>SUPS01000005.1 GCA_005191415.1 Candidatus Helarchaeota ASGARD archaeon Hel_GB_A | reverse complement strand
TTTTCTAAGATTCGTTTTAATAAGAGAGGATGGTCAGCTTGATCTGTCAATGCGGCGGACATAATCTTAGTTTCTTTATCTAGACCATAAATTAATCGTTTTCCATCTTCAAGTTCCATGCTTTGTAATCCACTTAGGAATACTTCATTTGCAAAGGAACCGACAGCGTTCATAAATCCGGTAACTAAATCGGCATCTAATCTTTTTTCAACATAATGTCTTTCAAAGATACAAATTCCTGCTTCATTAATTAGATAAAGGGCATATATCAATAAATCAGCTCATTTCATCCTTTTTTTGAATTTATTCTCTCACAAATAATTCTCTCATAAATATTAAATATAAAAAGGTTTTATGTATCGTGGTTAATATTTAAGTTATACAAACGACCTAAATGAAATTTTTAGTAACTGACATAGAGAAAGAGTTGAGATAGAAATGGAAAATTTTTATTTACCTGGTGCGACCACTGTTGGAATACGTTGTGCAGACGGAGTAGTTCTTGCATCTGAAAAGTTACTGACTTTTGGACGGGGTGTTCAGAGTAAGTCGGTGAAGAAGGTCTTTAAACTTACGGAAAATATTGGGATTGCATTCGCGGGGTTAGTATCAGATTTTCAAGTCGTGAAGGATACATTAGGTGCATTATTTAGGCTATATGAACTAGAACAGAAGAAGAGAATTTCAGTTGATGCGGCGGCAAAGCAAACCTCAGCGATTTTATATAATAGGCGAATTTTTCCATATTTTACCAATTCAATTATTGCAGGCGTTGATGAAGATGGGGCAAAGGTTTTCGCCCTGGATTTAATTGGCAGTCTTATCGAAGATGATTATGCTGCAATTGGAAGTGGTTCAGAAATTGCGATTGGCGTGCTTGAAAATGAATATGTTCCTTCTTTAACGGCAGAAGATGGGAAGAATCTGGCGATTCGGGCAATCCGGTCTGCAGCTGAGCGCGACCCTTCTTCAGGGGAAGGAATCGACATACTTGCGATTCAAAAATCAAAAATAGAAGAGTTTACCGCAACTATTAAATGAATCCTTCTTTTTCGAGAAATTGTTGAAATTTAACGATTTGGTTCGAATTCTTTATCTGTACATCAAGATTACCCTGTAAATATCCTTTCTTTGCAAATCTTCCAAGCTCTGATAAGATAGTAGGGTCGATAGGAACTGGAGAGGCGGTTTCAAAAGGAGTTCCTGCAAGAGGCATAAAATAATGAATTCGAATTTCAGCTTTATTTTGAATCAATTCTCTAATAAGGTCGAGAGTTTGGTATTGATCTTCGATTTTCTCCCCAGGTAAGCCTAAAATGAAATCAACGAGAGGTATTAAACCCACATCTAAAATAGTGGTTACTGCATTCCTAATATCTTCGACATTGTGTTGGCGTCCAATTTGTTGGAGAATGGCATCAGACCCAGATTGTGCTCCAAAAGCAATATACTTATTAGAAAGATAAGGAACGATTTCTCGTAAGATCGATTCTTTAATAAATTCAGGGCGAGTTTCAGAAGGAAAAGTAGCAAAAAAGATTCTGATATTGTCTAATTTTGCAATATTTTGTAATAATTTAACTATTTTAGAGTAATTTGGAGATCTTCCATCGCGAGAGCCATAAGCCAGCGCGTTAGGAGATATAAATCGAATATCAGTACTTCGCTTTCCCGCAAATATTTTTTGGTAAGCCTTCACAATTTTTAGGATTGTTTCAATCCCTCTATGACGAATTTGTCTTCCAAAAAGATATGAAACTTCGCAATATTTACATCCAAAGGGACATCCGCGAGTAATTTCTATTGGAGGATATAAATTAAATCTTTGAGAAAAGGTGGGATACTCATCTAAATTGAGTAATGGAGCTGATTCTGAGATACATAAGCGATCATTTTCCCGATAAAAAATTCCGTTCATATCTTCTAAATTACGATGTTTTAGGAGATAGTCTAATAATTCTGGAAAGATTCGCTCGCCTTCACCTTTTACTACAATATCAAAGCCTAAGCGAAGGGTTTGTTGTGGATTTCCAGAGGGGTGTGGTCCACCTGCAATAAAAATTAGTTTGGAAAGGGAAAATTTTTCCTTAATATGTTGAAGTTCCGCAAAAATTTTTGGCGTTTCATGAGTATAGAAGGAATATGCAAAGATTATCAGATTATATTTTGTTATTATGTTTTTAAGAATTGAATCATTCCATTTTTGGGGGATACATATATCGAGATTTTGTATAATGCTTGTATTCTCTAAACTGGCGAGTAAAGGGGCGAAGCTATACCAATTTTTCGATGAGAAACGTGGGATTAGGGCAATTTCTTTCAAAATAGCTCACAATTTAAAATGATTCAGTGCTATTTAAAAACAAAGTTTCTGAAAAATTTAATTAGTTTTCCCATAATATAAAGATTGAAAATAAAATGAAGGCAATTAAAGCACTTTTACCCGAAAAATTTCTACAGAAATTAAAAAAACAAAAGTACCAAATAGTCGGAAGACATTCTGGGGTAAAAGCATGCCGTTGGTTACGGAAATCATTATTAGGCGAAGGTGTTTGTTATAAACAGAAATTTTATGGAATCAAGTCGCATCGTTGTCTCCAAATGACCCCCACAATTGGATTTTGTACTAATCATTGCCTTCATTGTTGGCGAATTCAACCCCAAGATATTCAGATTCATTGGGATGAATTATTAATAGAGAAGCTTGAGGATCCTGATCCGCCAGAACTAATAGTAGAGGAGAGTATTGAAGCACAAAAACGGATTTTAAGTGGCTACAAACCAACCAGCCATAAAAAAGTTACATGGAAAAAATGGGAAGAAGCGATGGAGCCGACACAGGTTGCGATTAGTCTTTCTGGAGAACCAACTCTTTATCCGTATATTAATGAGCTTATTGAAATGTATAAGGCACGGCACATGACTACTTTTCTTGTAACGAATGGGACACGACCAAGAGTCATTGAAAATATAGTTAAACCAACGATGTTCTATATATCAGTTTATGGCCCCGATAAAGCAACCTATTTACGAGTTACACGCCCGATCGAGCCGAAAAATTGGGAAAAGCTAAATGAAAGTTTAGAATTGATGAATAGTTTCAATTCTAATACAGTATTGCGTTTGACTTTAATTAATGGATTGAATCTATCACATCCAGAAAAGTATGCGAAGTTAATAGAGAAAGCAAACCCCACTTTTGTCGAAGCAAAAGCCTATGTTTTCGTTGGTCCAAGTCGTCTTCGATTACAATTCGAGCATATGCCACAATTCGTTCAAATTCAAGAATTTGCTGAACAATTAGCAATCCATTCAGGATATCAAATTCTTGATGAATCAAAAGCTAGTCGAGTAGTGCTCTTATCCCGATTAAATAAAAAGATAAATCTACAAAACTAAAGAATGAATGTGAAAAAATAGGTGATTTACCATAATGTTTCAAAAGATTTTCGAGAAAATAATAAAGAAATTAGAAATTGATGATGAAGTCCGAGAAAACACGTTGAAAGTTACTAGAAAAGCAGTTAGATTATCACAAGATGCTGTAAGAGCGACTCATAGAAGAGAATTTAAAAAAGCAAAGGAAAATTTAAAAGAAGTAAGGAAATTAATAGATGAAGTGGAAAAAAATATTAAAGAATTGAGTCCTCATCTGTTTTATAAAGGTTATGTGACTGTAATGCACCAAGAATTTGTTGAGGCATCTCTGTTTTTGGCATTAGTTCAGAAAAATACCGAGATGCAAGGTCCAGAGGCACTTAATGTTTCGGAATATGCCTACCTTGAAGGATTAGGAGATCTTATCGGTGAATTACGACGCTATTCGATTGATGCCATGAGAAATGAGGATTTCCAGGAGGCAGAATGGAGCTTAGGAGTCATGGAACAAATATATGATTTATTAATTACTTTAGATTATCCAGAAGGATTGGTCCCAGGCATTCGGAGAAAGACAGATATTGCACGGAGCCTCATTGAAAAAACTAAAAGCGATTTCCATTATTTATTACATGGGAATAAACTTGTAACAAGTATTAATCGTCTATTAGAAAAATTGAAAAATATAGATTCAACTGGAGGTTGAGGATGAAAATGGACTCATGGGAAAAGATCGTTTCGGTAGAGAAAGATTTAATTCAAGCAAATGAAGAATTGGCTGATGAAAATAAGAATTATTTTAAAAATAGAGGTATTAGAGCAATAGAATTTCTTGGAAACATAGGATCGGGAAAAACGAGCTTAATTGCAAAAATTATTGAAAAGGTTAAGGATAAGTATAATATTGCAGTAATAAACGGAGACATAGCGGGTGATCCTACTGACATTGAGAGGTTAGGAGTCTCTACAATTCAAATCAATACAGGGGGAGAGTGCCATTTAGACGCAAAATATATTCGTCCATTTGTAGAGAAACTTCCTTCTGAAACTAACCTTTGTTTCATAGAAAATGTAGGGAATTTAATCTGTCCCTTCGAGTTTCCGCTTGGTTGTGAGCATCGCGTAGTGGTAGTGGGGCTTACAGATGGACCGTTCATCATCAGAAAGCATCCAGTAACTTTTCGGATTGCGACTGTAGCTGTGATTAACAAACTAGATTTACAAGAATTTCTCGATAATGACCCAAAAAAATTAGTCGAAGATTGTAAATCTATTAACCCAAAGGCAGCCGTAGTCTTGACAAGTGCAAAAACAGGAAAAGGAATAGAAGAATTAATAAAAGTGCTTAATCTTTAAATTTATGTTGGTTTAAAAGGAAATGCTTGAAATTTCCGTGAAATTTTTTGCATCATTGGCAGAAAAAATAGGTGAGCGAGAAACTACAATTTTAATGGAAGAAGGAAGTAATTTTCAAGACTTATTGGAGAAATTACAGCAGAGGTATGGAGAACGATTTGCACAAATAATGTTACAATCAGATGGCAATATCAAAGAGATCTATAAAATATTATTAAATGAAAAAAACATATATGATCAGAATATTTTTAATATTAAGCTAAATAACAAAGATATTATTGCATTTCTTCCACCTATTGGAGGGGGCTGTTAAGAATTTTGCCCTTCAAGTAACTTTGTGATGCTTCAGTGAGTTTTACGAGGTAAAAAGTTCTTAAATTGCAACTTTCATTCAAAATAACAGGTTTATAGTTATTTGTCCGAGCGATTACACCCCCTTTTTTACCATATAATATGGTTAATACTTGTTGTTTGCTATTTTGCGCAACATATGCTTTATTTCGCGCTAAAGAAAGTTCATTGCAAACTTTTGTCAAGACAGACGAACGTGCCTTTACAATTTTTGTCGGCACGGCTTTCATACGCGCCGCTGGAGTTTTAGGTCGGGCACCAAATTTTGATATATTGACAATATCTGGTTGAATTTGCTTCACAACAGAAATAGTATCCATAAATTGTTCATCTGTTTCAGAAGGAAATCCCACGATAATATCTAATGAAATCGTTAGATGGGGTATTTCTTTTCTAAATTTCATTAAAATTTTTAAAATTTCGGAAATAGAATATTGACGATTCATTTTTTTAAGGATTTCTTCGTTCCCAGATTGAATAGGGACGTGAATGAATTTATAAATTTTGGGCTGATTGAAAAATGGGATTAACTGCTCGTAAATTGCTCTTAAACTCTTTGGATTCATCATTCCAATGCGTACTCGAAAGTCATAGGGGATTTGAATGATTTGATTGAGTAAATCTGGTAAAGATGTATTTATATCGAATCCATAACACCCAGTATCTTGGGCTGTTAGCCATATCTCCTTACATCCCCTTTTTAAATCAATCTCGATTTCTTTAATGATTTCTTCTATTGAGTAAGAATGGAGCTTTCCCATTGCATGTTTCGTAATGCAGTAAGTGCAATTATTTAAACAGCCTTGAGCAATTTGGATCTTTGCAATTACAGGATTCTCAATTCTACGAGGAAGACATAATTTAGGTTCTTTACGATGCCCTATTCGGATAAATTGTTTGCCCCGCTGAAGCGATTGGACTGCAGTCAGAACATCTGTTACATAATGGGGACCTAAGATACTGATTTTTGGATTTATCTGGAAAATTTTTTCAGCTAAGACCTCAGGCATACATCCAGTAATCAATAATCCTTTATTCGGAAATTTTTTTGAATATGTTTCAATCTTATTCAAAATTCGTGCTTCTGTATTCGTTTTTACAATGCATGTATTCAGTATGATAATATCGCTTGCTTCAATAGAGGGAATCAGCTGATAATTGTTCTGTTCCAAAATACCTTGAATTATTTCGGAAGAGGCCTGGTTAAAACTACATCCGAATGTTTCGATAAAGATTTTTGAATGCATGCTTTTCTCATAAGTTCTCTTCAATAACAAATATCTTATATAATAATGGAAGGCGCCAGATTGAGCCTGCTTGAAATTATATTTGAATATTTCAATAAGATTAATCTTCCATTTGAGATTTTAAAATTTCATTAAAGATTTCGAGATATTCTTCATGGATTCGTAGTGCATCTCTTATTTGATTAAAATCTTTTATTTTTCCGAGTTTTTTAAGAAGATTTATTCGGTTTATCACTTCATCTTCTCGTAGGAACTCTTTTTTATCTTTTGTCCAGACACCCTTGAGTTTTTTCAATTGAATTAGTGTTTTTGAAAATCTCCATATTTTTTCTGGGCTTAGGTTAGTTTCTAATTGAATTAGATTTAAATCAGAGACCGGCGATTTACTTAATACTACATAGACTACATCCATTTCTTGTTTGAACTTCTTGACATAGTAATGAAGATCATTTAAAAATGTAATGAATTCTTCCCTATTTTCAGGGAATGGAATACCTTTTTGGCGGTCTAGACCAAGTGGATTTAAATCATCCCATGTGAGATCAGTTCCCTTAATTGGAATAATGTCTATTCCTGCCTCTTTTGCCCATTTAATCTCGTATTGGCAGTCTCTTGAATTTATGGATTGCTTCGTCGCAATAAATAGTAGAATTTGACTAATGGGAATTGTTTCTTTCATCCAATCATCGATATTACCCACAAGATGTTCTTCAAAATAAAAGGCGGTTCCCACTTCTTTTTTCTTTTGTAGATGTTCGGAGATCTCTTTTACCTTGTAGGGTTCATAATCTTCTGCCTTATGGCTAATAAAAATGTTTATGGGACCTTTTCCCCATAAAATACCCTTCGTCTTAAGGATTAACAAGCTCGAAATTGTCGCGAGTAAAATGGTAATTCCTATTAGTAAGTAGAGGAGGAAATTGGAAGGGGCTGCAGGGACTTCAGAAACTTCCATTTGAAATATATAGCACCCCACCTCCCTTCCGTTTGTCCAAAAGACCGAAACTGTATAAAGGCCTGTTTCAAAATTATTACCTAGGTAGAATTCATCCGTAATAATAGTTCCATTGATCGATGTGAGATTTGAAAAAGATAATGTCTGACCTGAAGGGGATGTAAAATTAATTAAACCCTTCCCTCCTGAAATAAGGTTGCCCTCTCTGTCTTTTATAGATGCCTCTAATCTTACGGTTTGTTCCAGCTCAAATTTGCTGGTTGTTTGAAATTCTGAATTAATCTTTACTTTAGGGATGATGATATTGCAGTAATTAGGCGACGTGAATTTTCCAGTGACGTTCCCCCGCTGAAACGTGGAAATGGAATGTGGAAATGCAGCGTAACCTGAAAACCCATAAAACTTGATAGGACCAACATATAAATTATTAACCACAGTATTGTCATCGCTAAATTCATAATAATCCCAATCAAGTTCATATGCGAACATTGCATCGGAAAAAGAGAGAATATCAGCCACGTATGGATAAGAATAAATTAGTGTCCAGTTAATCTTGTCAGGTGAAGCGGTAAACCACCCTGTTATAGCTGGTACTATGTAAATATATCGAAAATCTACAGTTATACTCATAAATTCAATGGTGGTATTTAAAAGGATAGTTACATTTATGGGACCTGTTGGTTTTGTTTGAAAATAAGCTGTATAATACACTTCATATCCATTATCAGTATCCAAAAGTGATTTTCTTTTTGTATACTCACATAACGTGTTGTTTAAATACAATCGAAGATTGGCTTGGGTGGGATCTACCAAAATGGTATAATCAAAATAACACAACATATCTCTCCAAGAATCATTCTGAATCGGATTCCAATTAGCCCCATCGAATATGAAGGTACTACCTTTATCGTATATTGAACTGTTGTGTAGTTCTGCTTTCCAAAAATTATTTTCTACAAGATTAGTTTCGGTATTGAAAAAACTCATATTTACCACTTCAAAAACTATATAATAGGTTTTCCCTGGCTCTAAGAAATTATTCTGGAACGTATAGGGAGTCCATCCTGAATAAGATCCTCCATATTCTTCAGTATAAAGCTCCTCTATGGTCGTATTCAGATCTTCTTCTGTGATTTTTACTTTGAAATGATAATAATCAGTGAAATTATATTCAAGATAAAGCGATATGGTAGAAATAGTAGATAAATGGGGAATTGAAAATTGTTGAGCAACTTTATATGCACTGGAAATATTCTCCTTTGCGGTTTCATTGGAACCAATAATGTAAGTTCCACTCCCATTTGTCATTTGATTAGCAGTAATTTCAATACTATTTGCAGTAAAGATTAGATCCTGGGAATTATTTAAAGTAGGTTCATAGGTATTCGTGAAATAGCTATCAAAATTAATAGATCCTGAACTTCCACTATCTAGAAAGAAGAGTACTGAGGCATTACCATTATAATTACCTATAAATTGATAATTTGGTGAATCGGTTCCACTTTCTGCCTCAATTTTATGAGTGCTAACAAAAATTACTGTCAAAACTATTATAAGTAACCAGATCCCAGTTAAATTCTTGTGTTTCATAAAAATGAACACCCAATTTTTTCTGTATGAACCTAACAAACTATAGAAATGGTTTTTGTTTAGAATTTAGTAGTAATCTAAATCGTATTTAAATACTATTATATTCCCAAAACCAATCTTTAGCATGACACCATTATGTTCCCAAGACCAATTTTTAAGATGATTAATCTTGTTAAAAAAGGAAAAATTGCTAAGGTTCGCCTTAAAGCTTTTTTATTTAGATAATTATGAGGGGTTTCAGAGGCAGCCAGGGAAAGAAACGATAGAAGGGCATTTAGATTTCGCTCTAAGAAGAGCCGGATTAATTCAAGATCTACAATCGGCGGATTATGCATCGGCAGGAAGGACAGACAAAGGAGTTCATGCAATTGGGCAAGTGATTGCAATATCAACTCAAAAAAAACCTATCATTCCAGCTATAAATGCATATTTACCTAAAAAGATTGTAGTTTGGGCACTTGCTCCTGTAAATAAAGAGTTTCATCCACGATATGACGCCCTTTCAAGATATTATCGATATTATACAGTGTATAGAGGCGAAAATCTCGAAAAAATGAATAAAAGCGCTATGCTGCTAGAAGGGATCCATGATTTCAGGTTATTTTCTAAAAAACGTCCAGGTACAAATACAATACGAGAGATTTATCAAATTAGGATTGAAAAAAAAGATTCTTTGTTGATTTTTCATGTGATAGCGAATTCTTTTTTATGGCAGATGGTCCGAAGGATTATAGATGCACTTTTAAAGGTTGGTCAAGGGGAATGGTATTCTGAAGATATAGAAGATCTTCTAAAGGGTGCTCCAAAAGCGAATATTTTTACTACACCACGACCCGTTGATGGTCCTGGAGCACTGATTTTGTGGAATATAGAGTATCCATTCGCATTTCAATATGATGAGAAGGGATTAACCCTTGTTAAGGAACTTTTACAGAAATGTTTAATTGAATTTTCCCTAAAAACTTGTTATTCCAGAGATTCTCTAGAATTATTTGAGCGAATTCCAAAGTAAATATTAATGGAAGCTAATTTTCATTAGATTCAATATGTATATCAATTCGTTTTGGCTTTCGCGGAACATTTTTTAATGTTTGAAGCATACCTTCAATGCTCCCGCGGAGAATATTCTGCACAAAGTCTTTAACATAAATTTGCGTTCCATCCACTTCTAAAATTAATTTAGCGGCGATATGGGGGCATTTTTTGAAGGAAACTTTTTTCAATAGCAAATTTTGTGCCATTTCATTACAATCTTGGAAACCACAATTGCCGCAATCCATCCCTGGCAAATATGATTGTATTTCTTTTAATCTTCGTTCCATTAAAATTGAGATGAATTTGTCTGTCTGAGTTTCTTCAAGAAATATATAATTTTTATTAAGTTTCGCGAGTTCTTCAGGATTTTGAATGATTTGACCAGTTACACCAAGAACTGGACCCGCTTTATTTAAATTTCGGACTTTAATTTCTTCAGCTCTATCTATCAGTATGAATCTTGGATAAGAAGATTCCTTAAACCCTTCAACGATGATAAAATCAAAATCTTCAGAGAAATTCCGAAGAGCATTCTCAAGCGTGGGATCTTCATTTCTATTAATAGTAATAATTTCTGAATTTGTTACAGCCACTATTAATTGAGCTCCTGCTTCAGCATGGCGAGTAGTATCTTTAGCTTGCGGGCTATCAAATGAGGAATTTCCCCCAATATGCTTTATAGTTCCAACTTTAAACCCTTTATTAGTTAGCCCCTCTACAATACGCATAACTAATTGAGTTTTTCCTTGTTTTCGATGAGCAGAACAGATACATATGATAGTTGGAAAATTTGCACCCACAAAAATCACCGAGACTTAATAGGAAACTGCAGATAAAAATCTTTAGACTGGCTCTGGAAAGAAAATAAATCCAATAATGAATATAACCATAAAGCCAATAGATATGGCTAAAATGATGGCAGAAATTATACTGAATGTCCGTCTATAAGTAGTACTTATTAAGGAAATCCCAAAAGTAGAGGATAGGAGGATTAAATCTATGATGAATCCAATTGATAAAATATCCCCGATTAGGCTCATTATAGTAACTAGTATAAATTTATGGATTTAAGAGTTTTCCTCTGTAGTATCATAAATTCAGAAAATATTTTATGTTTGAAAAAGATTTTTCGGAAAATATTTTATGTTTGGAAAAGAGTAGAAAACTAATTCACTCCCAGAAAAGCGAAATTCCAGAATGTTTTTAAATCTTAGATTTAGAGTTTAAGAAGAAAGTGGAAAGTTTTTTAAAAAAGACCTGGAAGTGGATTTGTGCTTGGTTTATTCAACTTTAGTCTTGGTTTAATAATTGTCATTTTCAGTTTAATGATGTTCCAAATCGCACGTAAAAACTTTCGGGAGAAAAATCGGGAGGGAAGTTGGTCGACGTTCTTAGCAGCCTGTACTTGTCTAGTAATGGGGGGGTATTTTATGGGATGGGGTATATTTGGCTTAGTAAATCAAGATGCTTTATCTACAATAGCACCTATTCTACCTATTCCCTATCCGCTCGGCTTCTATGCATTGGCATTCATTCCCGTAATTATTGCTTTTATAGGATTGTATACGCTTAAAGAACAAAAAAGAGAAAAGATTGGTTCTCCCATTAATTCATCTGATGAAGATCTGCCAATTCATTCGATTGATCTCGAAGTTTCACGCAAAGCATTTCATATTACAATCATTGGAATTTTAGTTTGTTATCTTTTTCTGGGAAGGCTGGCAGCCAAAACATTTTTTGGATATCTTTCAACTGGGTGGGACATTTGGCACATCAATTTTGAGATAATCATTCCAGATGGGTTAGCTGGGAAGGGGTTTAGTCTATTTATGATATTGGCAATTTTTATGTTGCTTATCCTTACTGATTTTGTTCGGATTTATGCCCCACATTACTATCCCATTAAAACAATTAGCCGAGTTTATCGAGAAAAGGAGAAAAATACACTGGGTCCTCATGTTTTAATCACAGTAGGAATTACGTGTGCAGTTCTCTTTTTTTCCCCTCCTATCGCAATGGCTGTAATAGCAATGGCAGCCTTAGGAGATGCCGCAGCCACAATTGTTGGGGTGACGGTTGGAAAACATAAAATCCATTCTAAAAGTAAGAAAACCTGGGAGGGTTGCATTGCAGGTGTCGCTGTTTCCTTTGGAACTGGATTTCTTTGCATGATAGTTCTTGTTGATTCGATAAATCTTGCAACCATAACAGCTGGGGTAGTTCTTTGCGGGATAGGAGCATTTATTTTCTTCATAATCGATTATTATACTCCGCGGGTGCCTCTAACAGATAATATCTTGAACCCCCTCGTAATTGGGGTTGCAATGACTGGGATCGCGTATCTATTTTTTCCATTCATCTTATAAAAAATTTTAAGGATGTAAAATAAGAAGATTTTAAAAAGGATTATGAGCAATACCATTCGAGGTTGTAAAATGTCGAGTGAAGAGATTCCCAAACCTGCTACGGCTGGAGCAGCAGGAGTATTAGGCATCGTTTCAGGTTTTTGGTGTATCCTTGAGGGAATATTAATAATGGTTTTCAGTAGTGGAGAAGAAAATTGGAGTGAGGAATTGTTGTTTATACCCTATTTTCAAGCGAATCCTTTTGTTTCAGGAATTATCAGCTTTGTATGTGCCGCAATATGTATGTATAGTGGAGCTCTTGTGATAATGCGGCAATATATTCGAGGGGGGTTGATTATGTTAGTAGTAAGTGCAGCGAGTATCATAGTTGGAGGCGGATTCTACATTACAGTTTTGTGGGGTGCTTCAGGAGGCCTTATTTCATTGGTATGCCCCAGTTTAGAGGAAAAAATCAAGCAAGATTCTAGTTTACAAAAAATTACATAATTTGAATAAGTTAAAAAGAAAAATTACCTTATCCAGACGAGTTCAATCAATAATTGCTTGGATATGAACCTAATATTTTAATGAATAAGGTATTTTGTTTCAAGTCTGTTAGCGCCTCTTGGACCTTTGGATCCGTAATATGTCCTTCAAAATCGGTGTAGAAATAGTATTCCCAAGGTGTTAAGCGGGAGGGGCGCGATTCTAATTTCGTCAAATTAATATTACGATTTGAAAACGCTTTTAAAGCAGAGAGTAGAGCTCCTGGAACATGTCTTACAGAAAATACAATAGATGTCTTATCTTTTCCTGTTGCAACAGTTTCTTCATAGCCAATTACAAAAAATCGTGTAAAATTATTGGGATTATCTTCAATCCCTTTGGAAATAATTACGCGATTATAGAGTTCTGCGGCTATTTCGGTCCCAATTGCCGCAGCGTCTTCATATTCAGATAAAAGCTCGACAGCTTTCGAAGTACTTTTTGTTTCAATGATTTTAACGTGTGGTAAATTTTCTTCAATAAATTTGCGGCATTGTCCTAACGGGTTCTCATGTGATAGAAGTGTTTTGATTTCTGAAAGGTCCATTTCTCTCGTAGCTATAAGGTTGAGCTTAATCCGGAGAATAATTTCACCGACAACTTTAAGATCTGTTTCGAGGAGGAGATCTAAGGTAATAGGAATTGAACCATAGGTAGAATTTTCAACGGGAACGACCCCATAATCAACTTCTTCTGCTTTGACTTTACGAAAGATATCAGGGATATTTTTGGTGATGATGAAATCGGCTTCTGTCTCGGAGAAATATTGCTTTGCGGCTTGTTCTGAAAAAGTGCCTGCAGGACCTAAGAGAGCAACTCGCTTTTTATCCAACTGTACAGCTTTACAACTTGCAATAACATGCTTATAGATGGTATGTATTTGAGATTTTGTAAGAAAGTTAAGTTTTTCTTCCGATATTTTGTCATATACTTCTTTCTCACGAGCAGGATCCACAATAGGACGTCCTAATTCTCTTTTAACATTCCCAATCTCTTTAGCAAGTTTTGCTCTTGAATCTAATAAACGCACAATTTGGCGATCTAATTGTGAAATTTCCTCTCGTAACTCGTCCAATTTTTTTTCGGCATCACGCACATAAACGTCCCCATTCATAATATTTCCTTTATGAAATTAAACAATTATTAAATTTAAATTCATGCCTAATTCTTCGAGATTCTAAATGGATTTGTATAGATATTTAGACGTTTAGACCCTCTAACGAATCCAATCAAAGTGGTATTCGTTGCTTTTGCCGTGGAGATACCGGAATCCGTTGCAGCTGCCATAGATGCTACAAGAGGTATGTGACATTTTGAAGATTTAAAAAGTATGTCGGCAGTAAGGCGCCCCGTAGAGACTAATAATTTATCTGATAAAGGTATTTTATGAATTAGTGCATATCCAATAACTTTATCTACTGCATTATGACGTCCAATATCTTCTGCAATGATGATCTGGGTAGCGTTGACATCGTAGATTCCAGCGGCATGTGTTGCACCGGTTCGGCGGAAAATTTTTGAATTTTTATTTAAATCTTTTATGGCTTTAAAGATATTCTGAATTTGTATTTGTATTTTTGAATCAATATAGGGAAGACCTTTTCCTTTTTTCACCTGCAACCAATATTCGGGAGGGTTGCATCCTGAACTGATCACACGATTAATAAATTGTAAATTTTTTAAGCGGGAATCAAGATCAATATTAGAATTTAGCAGTACTTTTACATTATACCCTTCTGTTTTAATACTTTTGATTTCTTCATTTGATGTAATAATACCTACTGTATATAAATATCCAATAACTAATTCTTGTTCTAAAACAGGAGAACACAAAATAGAACTTATAAAAATATCATTTACCCAGATAGTAATTATAGTTTCAGTAGCGATTTCATCTTCAACTTCGTGAAATTTACCTTCAAAGAATTTAGTAATAGTTTTCATTATCGATTCTTTCATAACATGTCCCAGCAATAAAATTAATGTTCAATATAAAAATCGTTAGTGCTGATATTTATGGATCTTTCTGTTGTCATTCTCGCGGGTGGAAGAGCAAAACGATTAGGAGTAGATAAAGCATTAATTGTAATTAAAGATAAGCCCTTAATAGGACATACTTTCGGTAAAATTCAACCATTATCAGAGGACATTCTTATAGTTACAAAATCAGAAAAACGAGAAAAAAAATTAAGACAAGTAATTAAAGCACCTGTAAGATTTCTGATAGATGAGGACCCATCTATTGAAAGCCCACTTATCGGGGCATTGACAGGTATAAAAAAAGCGAAGAATGAATTGGTGTTGCTGATTGGGTGCGATATGCCTTTAATTAAGCATGAAGTTATTGAAAAATTATATAAGTACATTACAGGAGTAAAAGCGCTTTGTTTAGCAGTCGTGCCACGTTTTCCAAATGGGTATATCGAGCCTTTATGTGCAATTTATAATAAACAGGCGACGATTAAAGCTCTGGAGAGAGCTATCGCTGAAAAAAGCTATCGAATGAAAACTTTTATCAAGTATATCACCGCCAATCATTATTTCCCAGTAGGGGAGATAAAATCAGTCGATCCAAAATTGCAAACCTTTTTCAATGTTAATACCAGAGAGGATTTAATCAAGTTAATGAATATTTTAGAGAAAGAGGAGCCAGTATGATACAAATAATTGGATTACAAAGGATTCCAATCATTAAGGAACACGACGATCTCGTTGAAATAATGTTGAATTCGTTAAAACAAATGCAACTTGAAGTGGAGCATCATGATATATTTGTAATTGCACATACCATTATTTCAAGAATTGAAGGACGAATTCAAGATCTTAACCAAATTACCCCAACTCAAGAGGCTTTACAGATTGCGAAATCTCTTAATAATTCCAAAGATCCTCGTCTAATTACACTTATTTTAGAAGAATCTAAATCAATTTTGAGAACAGCTGTGATTAATGGTATTGGGAAGATTATTGTTGAGACAAAGCTTGGATATATTTGTGCGGATGCAGGTATTGACAAATCTAATACCCCTAATGATTTAGTAACGCTACTTCCACTGAACCCTGATAAATCAGCGGCCGAAATTCGCACGCAAATCTTTCAAAAAACAGGTAAGGATGTAGCTGTGATCATTTCGGATACTCATGGGCGTCCTTTTAGGCATGGTGCAATAAATGTTGCAATAGGAGTTGCAGGAATTAAAGAAATCTGTGATTATCGAGGGCGAACTGATCTCTTTAATTATAAGCTCCAAAAGACACAAATTGCGATCGCAGATGAGTTAGCTTCGGCTGCCGAATTAGTTATGGGAGAAGCTGATGAAGGGATGCCAATTATTTTAATTCGAGGGTATCAATATGAAGATAAAGATGGAAAGGCGCAACGATTAATTCGACCTGCACATCAGGATCTTTTTCGATAAAATGGAGATTTTAATATCATGGATTTTATCGCGTTAATGCAAATAATGTTTTTTTCATTTCTAATAGGGTTCACAGGAGCCATTACACCTGGACCTGTTCTTACGGCAGTGATTAAAGAGACGCCTCAGCGTGGATGGACGGCAGGCCCATTAATTGTGATAGGACACGCACTTGCTGAGTTAAGCCTTTTAATTGGACTAATTTTTGGTCTAGATGTTATTCTACAAGCACCTCTTTCACAGCTAATTATTAGCCTTATCGGAGGCATAATTCTATGTATTTTAGCAGGTCTTATGCTTATTGATGTTTTTGTAAAGAAAATATCGATTACAGAAGAATTAGAGCGCAATAGTTCAGATCCAATGAAAAAAACATATGTCCCTATTCTCAATGGGATTGTGTTAAGTATTTCAAATCCATTTTGGATTGTGTGGTGGGCTACAATTGGGTTAGGATTAATTTATACAGAATTACCTCCATTAACAGTTATTCCTATTGAATTTGGATTAATTGGACTAGCCATTTTTTATATAGGTCATATAATTAGTGATTTAACTTGGTATTCTTTTGTTTCTGGGATGATTCATACAGGAAAAAAGTGGATTAATGATAGAGTTTATCAAATTATTCTAGTTGGTTGTGCAGCTTTTTTAATTTATCTTGGAATTACCTTTATCATCAATGGAATATTTCTATTTTGAGGAGGAAATTGAACGTTGGCTAACGAAAATTTATTATTAGATTTAAAGGAATTCGCTTTGAAAAAAATTGCGGCTGAGAAATATCCAAATGATTACCATTGGATTAAAATTTTTCGATGTGATATCTGCGGCATTACGCCACTGCGCATTAAACTTGAGCACCATGCGGGATATAGATTGGGGAGCTCTATTTCGAATGATTTTGTAGGCATTTTTTGGGGAACTTGTACAAAATGTGATAAAAAAATTAAATTTTTTTCGATTACTAATGAATATTCTAAAACAGTTCGCGTTGAATATCCAAAATGTGGAAAGTGTGGAAATGATGCATTTTATGTTTTAGAATGCGAACGATATGAAGGGGAAAATGGGCTTAAAGGGTTTTTTGATGAAGGGATTGTCGTTGGAAAATGTTCAGAATGTAATACATTAATGGTTATAGTCCAGACTGATTAAAAAAAAGGATTTAAATTAAAACCACTCTGTTTTACCAGTCACGCTATCGACACGCATCTGTTTTTCTTTTCCATCAGCCTTAAAAATACCCCAATAATATGTGCGAAGGATAATATGTATTTCTACGTTAAAAGTTTCCTCGATGGATCGACTTACATCATGCGGACGCGATACGAGCCGATCCCGTAATTGTTGAATGATATCACCTACATCAAATTTGGGACGTTCAATTTCTGCCTTATGTTCCTCGTAAAACGAGGCAGGAACTTCGTTATGGGGAGGAATATCTTTAATTTTGATCTTAGTACCTTTGTGAGATAATTCCATGCTCTCTGCACGTTCGACAATAATTTTCTCAATAGCTTCTACTTTGATTTCGTTATTGATAATCTCATTATTGAGAAAGACTTTATCGAGAATTTTTACGGAATCAACATCTGGAGGAACAGCCATTCCATAACGGTTTCGTCGTAAATAAACAATTCGATAGTTCGCTTTAGCAATATAATATGGAGTATAGGTAGTCTTGAAGGAAAGTTCGCCCTCTTCTTTTCCCATTACCTTCTTTTCTTCTATTTTCGTTCTAGCAGAATATTGATCACATTTTTCGACACACATAAAATATTTTTTCGTAATCCGTTCCTCTAAAGCGGCATTAGGTCCTGATAATTCAAATTCACTCATTTTATCACCATAATTGTTCTTCATCCGCCAATCGAAAAGCATCACGTAAGATAATATTGTGGTCAAAGGCTAATTGGAGATTCACAGCTTCTTCTCTTGAAAATATTTTAGCCTCAGCTGCATCACTCCCTCCTTTGGGTGGCTCATTAGGATTTTTTTTCTTACAAAGATAGACAATGGAGATTGTATGCCCTCGGGGATCTCTATTTGGATCAGAATAGACCCCCAGAAGTTTTATTATTTCTATATTCAAGCCAGTTTCTTCGTTTGCTTCTCGCTTAACTGCATCTTCAACTTTTTCCCCTAGTTCCACAAAGCCTCCTGGGATAGCCCAATAACCTTGGAAGGGAGGATTTTTTCGTTTTATGAGTACCACTCGTTTTTGTGGTTCTATAATAACAGCATCGACAGTAGTTCTAGGTCTGCGAGATGACAATTTTTATTACCTATATTTATTACCTATACCATGCATTGTCCAAGGCATTATAAAAGCCTCTCGCCAAAAGCATTTTGTAATTGTGATTTCTCAATTCCTGAGAGTGAGTTGGCCTTTTCGAGAATTATACTTAGAATCATACTAAATTTATTCAATGCCTTTTCGAGAATTATACTTAGAATCATCTCCGTGAATAGCCTTGAAAATTCTTAATATATCATCTTTTAATTCAGTAGAGATATTATCTGCAATTAAAAATTCAATTAAGCCACTTATTATGCATGTTTTTTGTTCTGGGAATGCATGTTTTTAAATCTTTAAAATATGAGTAAAGATTTCTTTAAAATAATCGATTTTTTCTGATATATATAAATATAAATAAGAAGCAATAATCTTAAGAACTATCTTATAACTGATATTTTAGAAAAAAGAAAATCGAGAATAACGAGTGATATATGATGACATTCCGAGTTTTTGTAAAGTCCTTGCGTTTGGCGGTTAGAACTGGAAAAAGGTTTTTACTGTTTGTTATAATCTACGCAATTCTCCTATGGTTGACTGCGGATCGGTTAGATACTTTGATGACAGGCGGAGAATTCTGGCCTTTGTTATTATTCATAGGATCGGTATCGGTAGTAGCGTTGGTGTATGGATTGTTGATATCTAATTACCGTAAAACGCAAGTAGCTACGTTAAGATGTTTAGGGTGGACATCTTCGGATATAAAATGGCTGTTTATCGGCGAATTAATGCTTGTTTGTTTTGTTGCCGCCTTTATAGATCTCGAGATCATAGTTCATTATTTAGGAATTGTTGGCTATTATTCGCCATCACATACAGTGCCCCAAATATACAGCTCTTCAGCATTTTTAATTTCTTTAGGCATAATCGTGGGTGTACAATTTCTCGGTGTTTTTGTAGCGTGGCGGCGAATGTTAAATGTTCGGCCGATGGAAGCATTAAGAAAGGCATAAGAGGTGGAAAAATATGAGTGAGGAATATGTAGTAATCGCGGAGCAAACAACTAAAGAATATAGAAGAGGTTCAGAGATTATCATAGCGGTTAGAGACATTAATTTAAAAATAAAAAAAGGAGAATTTTTCGTGATCATTGGACCTTCAGGAAGCGGAAAATCCACCTTACTTAATGTTTTAAGCGGTTTGGATACTCCAACAACGGGACGGATTATCCTAGATGGATTGGATACAGGCATGATTGATGAATCAATGTTTCCAAAAATACGACGAGAAAGGGTAGGATTTGTATTTCAGAATTTTAATTTAATTGATGAATTGACCGCGATTGAAAACGTGGAAGCGCCACTCTGGCCGACTTCTCTATCAAGTAAAATAATCGAGGAACGTGCTCTTACTCTCTTACGCCATGTAGATTTAATAGAACGGAAAGATCATCGCCCAAAAGAGCTGAGTGGAGGAGAACAGCAGAGAGTGGCAATTGCAAGGGCTTTAATCAATAATCCTAAAGTTGTGTTCGCTGATGAACCAACTGGTAATCTAGATAGTAAAACGGGTGAGGATATCGTCAGACTACTTCGGAAGTTAAATAAAGAGCAAGGAACTACAATTATTGTTGTAACCCATGATCAATCTTTGATAAAATATGCAGATCGCGTGGCATATCTCAAAGATGGTAGAATAACCGAAATTACGAAAGGAAAATCGATTTCAGATTAATTCTCTCTTTTTTTCAGATTATCTATTCATTTTTAATGATGTAATCTTTTTTAAAAGCTTTAATTTGTTGCATTAATTCATTTATTTCGGCTTCATTTAAGGAAATAAACTTTTCAACTAGCGATTTAATTTCAGTTCGGGTCTTTTTTCCATAGGGGTTCGCTTGTTGAATTTCGAGAATTGCGTTTAAATTTTTTTCAATTCCTTGAAAATTTGCGAGAGTTTTTTTGAAAGAGCGGGTAAAAAAGGATGGGGGTATAGGCGTATCACTCAAATAAGAAGCTAAAATCAGATACATAAAATGATGGGCAACTTGGATTTTACTCATAAAAAAATCATGCTTTTCGATGGTCGTAATGCTGGTAATTGCTCCTAAATTATCAAGAAGCTCTTGGAGTTCCGAAAGCCAATTATTTTCCTTAATAGGCACTAAAATTACATTATAATCTTTGAAAGAACCGTCAGGACCAAAGAGCGGATGCATAGAAATATAGGAAATATGATCAGGAAGCTCTGTTTCAAGTTTTTTTAAGTGGGTTTTCACAGCGGAGATATCTATGATTAAAGAACCTGGTTTTACGATTTGAAAGAGTTTTTGGCAAGTTTCATATGTTGAATTGATAGGAACAGATACAAAAATGATATCTGCATTATTACAATCTTTTAATGTACCACCTTGAACTCCAAATTTATTAGAAAATTGTTTAGCTTTTTCGATAGACCGACTAATAATAATGATATCAGCATATGGTTTCAATTCTTTTACAAGCACCTGTCCCATCCCCCCAGTTCCCCCTACAATAGCTATTTTTCGTCGACTTTTCATAAAAATCTTATCCATTCCTTTTAATTTGTTTTAATACAGGTGGAATCAGTCTTCTCTGGAGGGCAAAGTCTGTTAATACGATGGCGAGGCATGCTTCAACGACAGGAATGGCTCTTGGAACAATTGCGGGATCATGGCGTCCTTCAACGATAATCTCAGTCGGGGTCATTGATTTAAGATTTATTGTTTTTTGGGGGATGGCGATAGAAGCGGTTGGTTTAACAACTACACGGCAAATTATAGGCATACCATTACTAATTCCTCCAAGAATCCCGCCTGCATTATTAGTTTCTGTTTTTATTTCATTATTTTCTAAAATAAAAGCATCATTATGTTGAGAACCGAGTAAATTTACCGCTTTAAATCCAGCGCCAAATTCTATACCCTTGATGGCAGGGATAGCAAAGAGTATTCTACTAATTTCACTTTCAAGATTTCGAAATATAGGTTCACCTAAGCCTATGGGAATATTTGTACAAATTGCTTCGATAATTCCACCAACAGAATCGCCTAGTTGTTTAACTTCCTCAATACGCTTGATCATTTTCTGGGCAACGTTTAGATCTGCACATCGTACTGGAGTTTGGTCTCTATTTCTTTTAATATCATCTATAGTGATATCCCGTTCTAATTTGATACCACCAAGGGCAATTGTATGCGCTAGTATCTCGATTTGTAGTATTTCTCTCAATAATTGTTTTGCAATTGCACCTGCAAGAACAAAGGAAATGGTAATCCGCCCAGAAAAGCGTCCTCCTCCTCTATAATCATTAAAGCCACCATATTTAAACCATGCTGTAAAATCAGCATGTCCTGGTCGTGGAGTATATTTAATTTTCTCATATTTAGAGGAATCAACGTCCTTATTTTCCACAATCATTGTTATAGGCGCGCCAGTTGTATAACCGTTAAATACCCCTGAAAGAATTTCAAACCGATCTTCTTCTTTTCGGGATGTGGTGATATTACTTTGTCCAGGCTTTCGCCTATTCAATTCAGCTTGAATATATTCTAAATCGAGTTTTAGACCCGCGGGACACCCATCGAGAACGACACCTACGCATTTACCATGACTTTCTCCAAATGGAATTATTACAAAATTTGTTCCAAATATATTTCCACTCAAGTATGCATCACCCGGAATTTTCCACCGATTTTTTCTAAGTGTTTTAAAAAGGAAGGGTAAGAAACATTGATACACTCGATGTTTTTTATCAATGTTTTCTCTTTAACTGGTAAAGATGCGATAATTAATGCCATGGCAATTCTATGGTCATCATATGTATTTAATATGGCACCTTTATGGTCAGAACTTCCTTGGATTATTAGGGCATCAGGTAATTCTTTAATATCTACATTCATTTTCTGCAATTCAGTTGTAATCGTATGTAATCGATCACTTTCTTTTATTCGTAAATGGGCAACATTAAAAATTTTTGATTTTCCTGGGATGAAAGATGCTAGAACTGCTAGAATAGGAACAAGATCAGGAATATCTTTACAGTCAATATTAAATGGTTTTAGGGAGTTTTTACTCACCGTTATGGCTTTTTCTTTGGAATTAACAGAAATTTTTGCCCCAACTTCTTTCAGAATTTGAACAATAGCTTTATCACCCTGAGGGTTCCCCATATCTAAATTTGAAACGGTAATAGGAGCTCCTAAAAGTGCGCCTGCCACTAGGAAAAAAGCAGCAGATGAAAAATCACCTGGAACTATGAATTCTATAGGGTGATATGTTTGGCGTCCTGGTATTTTATAAATCCGTTTTTCGGGGTTGTAACTACATGTAATTCCAAATTTATTCAACATATCAGTCGTGATTTCAAGATAAGGACTTGATTTTAGTGGAGTGGTTAATTGAATAGTAATATCAGATTCAGCTAGCGGAGCGGAAATTAATAAACCCGAGATGAATTGAGAACTAATATCACCTCGTATGGAGACATGCCCTCCCTTTAAATTACCACCTTTAATAATAAGAGGAGGGGTTCCATCATTTGATTCCGATTGACATTCGATTCCCAATTGAGCAAGTGCATCAAGTAATGGACCCATAGGACGTTTCTGTATGGAATTATCTCCCGTTAATCTTACGATTCCAGGAACATGTGCGGCTAAAGCGGTTATGAATCTAATAGTGGTTCCAGAATTCTCGACATTAATTGTTTCAGATGGAATGCGAAAATGCTTTAATCCTTTAATAATAAGTTTATCATTTTCTTTTGATATCTTAGCCCCTAAAGCTTGCATTGCTCTCATTGATGCAGAAGTATCCTCACCTATTAAAGGCTCTTTAATAATTGATATTCCATCCGCGAGAGCCCCCATTATTATTGCGCGATGAGTATAACTTTTTGAGGGCGGAGCTCGAATTTTTCCCTTCAAGACGGGGCTATGATAGATCTCAATATCCAAATTTTTTGCCTCTTCATTATGCCCTTAGATTCTAGATAAGCCCTCTTTTAATTTATAAATAATTTTAAGTAAGTTTTTGATCGTTCTATTTTAAAATTAGGAAATAAAAGGGCGAATTTTAGAATAATTTAATTAATAAAGATTAGAAATATTCCTGTTGTTTCTCTTCAATCGCCTTATAAACGAGTTTCATTTTTTGGTCAATTGTTTTGTTTTGGCTTCGGATATAAGCTGCATAGCTGGCGTATTTTTCTGCTCTCGCAGGATCACCTCTAAGGTTAGCGAGATAGGCGATTTCATCTAAAATTTTTGCAGCCTCTTTTAAATATCCTTTCTCAATTGCAATTGGAACTTGAGTTAACATACCCTTTATATCATCTAGTGTCTGAAATTCAGCCAAGGTTTTAGCAGTTGTTGCGGCAGTTTCTGCCATTACTTTCAAGGCTGGGATTCTGTTTTTAACATCGATTGCAACAAGAGGAGTTACTTTGTAACCATAAATACCGCAATCTAGAATATCACTAATTTGTTCGGGAGAGAGCGCACCTGGTAGATCTTGTTTATTTGCAATAACAGCAACGCGCGCATAAGGTGCTTCTTTACGGCATAGTTCAATGAAAAAACGGGATTCATATACATTTTGCTCTGTTGAATCAACGATTAGTATAATAACATCGGAACCTCTCATAAATTGTGCCCATACTTCGGCATATCTAACTTGACCCGCTAAGTCCCAAAGGTACATTTCAAAATCACCAACTGTAATCTCGGATATATAGCCAGTAATAGTTGGTATATGGCGTGTTGGGATTTCTTCTTCCTTAATCAATTTAGTAATTGTTGTCTTACCAACTCCGCTAAATCCAACAAGTGAAATTTTTGGTCGTAACTCACTTTTACTAATTTTGACATCTTTTTCTATTTCTTTATACGCATTAGGGTCTGTAATTCCTTGAGAAAGAGGCTCTGTGAATTTATTGAGGAATTTATGTCGAATGTACTCGATTTCATCGCGAATAGAATCATCTTTATCTGTAGGATCGCAGACTAAAATGAATAATAAATTGTGTTCGCGATTTGTAGCGTAGCAAATTTTAAAATTAATAACATGCATAAAATCAACGATATCAACGGCAAAATTTCTTAAATAATCTTTCAGAGATTCAATTAAGGGGTAAAGAGTTTCATCAGGCAGCGATTTTCCATATTCTCTAGCGTAGATTACTTCTTTCTCCTTGAATATAATCACATTTCTCAGCATTTTTATTTTCTCCAATATTTTGTCTCTTGTGTCTAACTTTTTACGCCATGGCTTTTTGATGAATCATAGTAAGATTAAACTTAATAAGTTTAATCTTAGTTGTTAATAAGCGATTCGATCTAAACTTAAAGTCACTAGGAATCTTATTTTAAACTTCAGAGAAGAAGATTTACGAAAAAAATAAAGGTTGAGCTAGATAATTATGAAAAAATCAAATATTGCACTAATTGGATTTATGGGTACTGGCAAAACAGCAATTGGGGCGAAACTTGCGGAAGTTTTAAAGAAGGAATTCATCGAAATGGATCAAATGATAGTCGAGCGAGCGGGAAAATCCATTCCAGAGATTTTTGCTGAAGATGGAGAAATTCGATTTCGGGAGTATGAAATTCAGGTATGTAAAGAAGTAAGTCAAAAGAAAGATGTAGTAATTGCTTGTGGTGGTGGAGTAGTGCTGAATAAAATTAATCTTGATTATTTAAAACAGAGTTCTGTGGTAGTATGTTTAAAAGCTACACCAGAGGTAATCTTCCAACGAATTTCCAAAGATGGCAAGGAGAAACGCCCACTTTTAAATAAACCAGATCCAATGGGAGAGATCCATCGATTACTTGAATTTCGAGCACCATTCTATAATGCAGCTACAGAGTATCAGGTTGATACATCTAATTTAACTATTGATGAAATAGTTGAGAAAATTTGTAAAATCTATGAATCAGCTCAGACCTAGTCCCTCGAGCACCATTTTTTTCATAAGTGCCACGGGTGCTTTTTTTCCAGTCCATAATTCAAAAGCGGCGACCCCTTGATAGACCAGCATCATAACACCAGAGATAGCTTTTGCGCCTACAGCTTTCGCATCTTTTAACAATTTTGTTTCTAAAGGATTATATACTACATCAAATACTACAAGGTCTTTTCGAAGTAATTCCTTGGGGATTACACTATGATTGATATTAGGATACATACCTACAGGCGTAGCATTGATAAAGATGTCTGCATCTTGCAATTCTTTTGCAATTATTGCAGGATCTGATTTATACCCTCGAATATTTCCACCAAGCTTTTTATTTAATTCATCTGTAAGATTTTGTACTGCATTTTGAGCAATATCGAATAAAACGAAGTCCTTGGCATCTGGAGCAAAATTATAGGAAATAGGACGAGCAACGCCGCCAGCTCCGATCATTACAATTTTTTTGTTCTTCAGATCCACGTTTTCCTCTTGTAAAGAACGTACTGCTCCAATTCCATCAGTATTGGTTCCGTATAAATAACCATCTCTATTTAAAATAGTATTAATTGCACCAATATTTTCAGCTACGGGATCTATTTCATCTAAATATTGCATTGCTTTAATTTTATGAGGAACAGTTACATTCGCACCTTTAATGTTAAAGGCGCGAATTCCTTCTATCGCTTCTTTCACTTTATCATTATCAACCCGTAAAGCAACATAAACATAATCCAATCCTAGTTCTTGAAAGGCTGCATTATGCATTTTAGGAGACATACTGTGCTCAACGGGATTTCCAATTAAAACACACAACTTAGTTTTTCCGGTAATTTCCATTTCGATCACTTATTTTAAGAAATATGATGTAAAAGATTCCAAATTTCTTTTCATTTCTTCTATAGAGATTTGACCAGGTGCAGTTGGTTCATCTAGAGCGGCAAACGTGAACGCTGCACCAAAGATTGGAGAGAGGATTCGTGAAATAATACCTTTTCGCCCCATTGCAAAAGCAATTATTTGGATTTGATTCTTTCTTGCAAATTGAGGGAGGGAGAGCATTTTTAGATTATCTTCGATAGAAGATGCAGTTCCAATAGTTTTTACATAATCTCCTTTCTTTTTTACGGCATCTAAAATTTTTTCTTTCATGTACTCTACGCTAGGCGTTTTCTTAAAATCATGATATGAAAGAATCACCTTCACTTCATTTTTTTTGGCAAGTTGAATGAGATTCGTTAATTGTGTGGTTTTAATACTGAATTCAAGGTCAACAGCATAGGGATTGGCATAAATACATTTCTGGAGTAATTCTAATCTTTGATTTTCTTCAAATGGACATTTTCCTCCTTCGTCGGGCTTCCGAACAGTTAATATAAGTTTAGACTTTATCTCGTTTCTTAATTTTTCAAAATCGGCCTCGTTTGGATTCTCAAAATGATCTATGCGAATTTCAACTAAAGAAGCTCCTTTTTCAATAGCTTCGCTACTCTTTTTAATTGCAGAGTCCATATTCTTTGCGCTAACCGCTACACAGATCATATAAAACCCAGAAATGCTTTATTTTTCAAGAACGTACTCATCTACATGTTTTCCAAAATGGCGTCCTCCAAGGGGCACGTAATAAACTAGAACTTCATCGCCAATTTGTAAGTCAGAGACGGATGTAGGAATATTCTCATTTTTATCACGTTTAACTAATCTAATAGTTTCGGCATTCTGGACGATGGTTTTAAGAATCATATTATTAACTTGGGCTTCAATTAAGAGGAGGGGGCGTTTCTCAATTTTAGACCTTCCAACAGTTACAGTACGTCCTTTTCCTTCCGAATTAATCACAAGTACTTCGCTCCCAGCTTTTATTTCAGAAAGATATTGTGTTTTACCATTTGGAAGGAGTATATATGCATGGACTGCACCAGCATTAACACGAAAGGGTCTTGGATCGGCGAATTCAGAGGGAATCGATTCCGAATGGATTAGAAACAAACCCATACTTTGTGAACCAATTAACATTCCTTCCCCGATTGAAAGTAATGAGCAGGTATCGATGCATACGCGATCTCCAGAGCCAACTTCCTTTATGGTTATAATTTTAGCGGGAGTTAATTCGAGGGAAATTTCCTCTTTAAGTAGTGTTTTCAATTG
Organism: Candidatus Helarchaeota ASGARD archaeon Hel_GB_A; assembly: GCA_005191415.1. GTDB lineage: Archaea > Asgardarchaeota > Lokiarchaeia > Helarchaeales > HEL-GB-A > HEL-GB-A. Next base: position 11,975 of record SUPS01000005.1, on the reverse strand, counting down.
GAGGATATCATCCGGAGAAGTAGGTTTAAAAACTACGCCATCCACACCTAATTCTAAAGTTTCAAACATTACCTTTGCTTCTTCAATACTATTTACTTCAGCAAATAATTCGGTATCTTTTTTATGAAGATCGGCAATTAAATTCTCCATAGGAATAATTTTCCAGTCAGTAGCGCTAATAATAACAACATTACTTCCTAAATTGGCAGCATTTATGGCAATTTCTTCATCTTTTTTCTCCTTTACCGTAATCCAGTGTCCAATTTTTTTAAAATTTTTTGAATATTCTTCAATTTTTTGTTTATCAATGGTTTTGTCTAGATATATATCAGGATTTAGCTTTTCTGAAAAGGCGTATATATCTACATTCCCCAATTCGCGAAGTTTATCTCCAATGTCAGTTTCTATTAGAAAATTTGTCATTCCTGAAGTCATTGCTGTGATGGCGATTTCTTTTATGGCTTCCCAGTCATTATTCAAGTGTAAAACTATTTGTTTCATTTTAAGTAACCTCAATTTTTCTAAACAACCTCGATTATCCCCTCAACTTCTATTTAAAGCTTTCAATGCATCTTGGACCGGAGCATTTTCCTTAATAATTTTGGAAATAGCGGTAACCATTCCTATAGGGTTTTCATGCTGAAAAACATTGCGTCCTGCTGCAACGCCTATCGCTCCTGCTTGCATTGCATCATATACATTCTGTAAAAATTCCTGATCTGTTTCTGTTTTTGGACCACCAGCAATAACAATAGGAACAGGGCAACCTTCAACAACTTCTTTAAAAGATTCATAAGAGCCAGTATAATTGGTTTTAACGATGTCTGCGCCCAATTCAGCGCCAACTCTCGCAGCATGAGCAACTACTTCAGGATTATAGGGGTCTTTTATATTAATACCGCGGGGATAAACCATACTAATAAGGGGTATTTGCCATTTATCACATGCATCAGAAATATAACCAAAGGATTCTAGCATTTGAGCCTCATTTTTACTCCCTAGATTCACATGGATGGAAATAGCATCAACACCCAGCCGAACAGCTTCTTCAATAGAGCCTACTAGGACTTTCCAATTTGGTACTTCACTAAGTTTAGTACTTGCAGATAAATGGAGAATCATTCCACAATTAGGAATATCATCTAAAATTCTATAAAGACCTTTATGTAAGAGGATTGCTGTAGCCCCACCATGAACCACCTTTTCAATTGTCGATTTCATTTCATTCCATTTTAATCCTTTGACAGGCCCAATTGTTATACCATGATCCATAGGAATTATTAGAGCCTTGCTTTTGTCCAATATCCGACTTATACGCACAGTTTTGCCCCTCATATGTAATTCACCGAAGAAATTTTAAGTTCTTAAGAAATAAAAATTAAAGCACTATATAAAAATTGGTGATTTCCAGATAAAATGATAATTTTCGAAGGATAATCTACAAAGGAAAAATTCCAATTTCCTAAAAGAATATATTAATTAATAGAAGTAATATTTCTCAATAGAAATTCAATTTTAAACTTATTATTAGAAAGACTACAAATATATTCTCAAATTAGGCAAGGTTCTGAAATAGGAGAATTTGTAACAAAATGGAATTAAAATCGGTTGTGTATAATATAGCAAATGACCTCAACACACTACATCCCACAAATATAGGTATATTACGTGCAGATGGTAGCTTTATTGCGTCTAATTTTTCAGAAAATTCGCATGCCCTAATCTCAAAAATAGTCAAGCAATATGCATCTATCCCGATCAATCATTATATCAAACAAGATTTGCCTAATTCAAATTATTTCCTTTATATCTACAAAATCTCAACAGAGGCATTTATCGTTTGTATCACAAATACCCATGAAGATTTTGTATTAAAGAAATTTGGGCAAATAACGCGTGATTATGGGAGTCTTCTTCTTGAAGCACTACAACCAACTCCTTCTAAACCAAAAATCCCAGAAGATGAACGAATTATTGCTGTTGTTTTTTCTAAAGCAGGGGATTTAGGACTAGGGGCAGTTAGTTGGATGCCAAAATCGTTATCTGAGAAGAAAATCTTTGAAATCGCTGCGAAATCTTTATTAATTTTAAGTGCGGGATTTGAAAATGCCAGTACTTTATTAGATACTTCATCAGTACTTCCTTTTCCCAATGGAATTGGTCTGGTTTATGTTTTTTCCATTCCCGATCCTCAAGCACGTGGAAAAGCTTACGACGCAGCAATTTCAGTAATTCTAAAAGCGGAATACCGAAAAGCACTCCTTGAACGCCTAGATATATTTGAAAAGACCGCGAAATTAGTAGCACAAAAAATTAAGCAAAAAGCTAAACCAGACCCATTAATAGAACAATTTTATGAGTATATATCTAATTCGCTAAATAAGAAGGTTGAAGCATTTACTTCGCCTCAAGCACAGCACGTAATTCCCTCAGATCAAGAATTAAAAGTAGCAATGGTAAAAGAAATTAAACGTATTCAAGTAGAGCATCCAAAATCACTTGAACTTGACTTTAGTCATAAAAGAAGAACCAGCCGATAAATTTAAAATAAGATTAAAAGTAATTATTCTTACATTTATTATAAATAATTGAAGGATGAGATTATTTGAGTAAACTCGATGCCCTCACATCTATTATTGGAATTATTTTAGTGCTTAGTATTACCATAATTTCCCTTACAACAGATATATTTATTGGTCCATTCATTTTCCTTTTGGTCCTTGTTCCATTCGGGCTTCTAATTTTACGAGGGGGATTTAAGATTATCAAGGAAGTATTAGCGGACATAATTTTTGGAATCGTTGATACGGGATTTATGACAGCATTTGCCGTATTAGGAAGTATTTGGGGAGTACTCGGGGCTGTTGTAGGGGCTGGCGTGGGGGATGCCATAACAGATGCAATTGCGGGCTTTTTTGAAGGGGCAATCTCTGAGAAACTTCGAGAACATGGAATTGAAGAGGCACGCACACCCATGAAAGCTTCTCTTGGAAAGATGATAGGATGTTTATTGGGCGCCGCTATTACCATCACAATTGCACAATCATTTGCAGTTATTTAGTAAAATCTACTCCAAAGTATATCAGATCAGATCTTATAGAAAAATCATGCAGAAATAGAATAAAAATCAAGTAAAGACTAAAGGAAAATTTTTAATTCATTGATATCTGGTTCGATTTCTGTTTTTTTAATATCATATCCAGTTTGAGCGTCCTTCAAACCATGGCCCGTAACAATACATACGATGGTTTTATTTTGAAGATCTAATTTTTTATGAAGTTTCATCAGTCCTGCTAGACTAACCGCGCCAGATGGTTCTGCGAATAGACCTACTTTAGCTAGTTTATTTCTTGCCTGAACAATTTCGTTATCGGTAACTGCTAGTCCAGTTCCATTCGAGTTTTTTATTGCTAAGAGAGCTCCACTTCCTGAAATGGGGTCAGGGCAGGAAATGGCTGATGCAATTGTTTGGGGATTTGTGATTGGTATGATGGTGGGAGAATTCTTTTTTAAAGCATTTATTACAGGAGCACATCCTTCTGCTTGAACTCCAATGATTCTTGGTAATTTTTCAATCAATTCAATCTGGTGAAATTCCATAAACGCTTTCCAAATTGCCCAGATTAGAGTCCCCGTTCCGATGGGACAGAACACATAATCGGGGGCTTTCCAGCCAAGTTGGTCTATAATTTCAAATCCGACTGATTTTTCCCCTTCCGTACGGTTAATATAATCACCGAGTAAAAAATATCCGAATTTTGCAGCGGCTTGTTCAGATAATTTTTGGACCTTCTGATAGGAATTTGTATTAATTTGGATTATTTTTGCGCCATATGCGAAAATTTGCGCTAATTTGGGGGATGGGATATTATTTGGGATTAGGATGATACAATTTATTCCTGCCATTGCAGCATACGCTGCGACGGAGGCGCCCATATTTCCTGTTGAGGCACAGATTACAGATTTTGCATTCTGTTCAATAGCATTAGTAATTTCTACAGTTGAGCCACGATCTTTAAAAGAGCCGGTTGGATTTGCGCCTTCATATTTAAAATATAAATGTTCACAGCCAATTTCTTGTGTAATTTTCTGAAATTCAATAAGAGGCGTCCCACCTTCCGCCATTGATATTATTTTAGTAACATCATTAATTGGATAAAAATGGTAATATTTCCAATGGTGAGGTTCGATCCTAGTCCATTCCCCTCGGATTATTGTGTTACCAAGATATGCGATTTGAATTGCTTTATAGTCGTAAATTGCGTTTAAACCAGAATTGCAATCGGGACATCTGAATAAATTAGAATCAGGAGGATATGTTTTTCCGCACTGAAAACATTTTAAACTTTTGATTTCAACCATGTATATTTTCCTCGAGTGGTTTCATTGCTTTAAATAGGGAATATAAAGAACATATTATTATCGTCATTAGTTAATCCTATAAACATAAAGAAATTATTAAGATAAGGGAGTATGCCACTATGAAGGATCTCATCTTTGAATGGCGCCATCAGCTTGTGCGGATTCGGATCTTAAAGAAGTGTGATGTCCTGGAGATTACAGCTGATGAAAAATTAGGTCCATTTAAAGAGGGAGAGGAAGTAAAATTACCTTACTGGCAAGCAAAGATACTGGTAGATTGGAACTATGCAAAATTTATAGATTTAAAACCCATTCAAACTGGTGATTTACATAAGATATTATACCGCGAACTTCCAACACCACAATTAACTCCAATTGACCCAAATTTTTACGTAAAAGTCCATGAAGATCTTCTGGAACTATCGAAAAAATACCAAAAGAATCCAGACCTTCGCTTACTCCAGAAAATTGAAAAAATTAAATCATTATTTCGCGATGTAATCTCCCGCCGTTTCTACAAATTGTTACGCATTGCAGCAACCTCGCCAGAGGAAAAATCTGATGTATATCAAAATTGTACGAAGGAAGAGAGGAAATTAGTGGAAAGTTTACGAAAAATTTTGAAGGAATGGGAATCCCAATTCTTAGTTTAATTGTTCTTAATAGATTCGATTTCATGATCTATATTCTCTTGGTCTTAAAAATTGAATCAAATAATGACGGAAAGTACTTTCCAGACCTCTCAAGGAAAAGTCATCAAAATATTATCAGCATCGCACGTGACTTTAAATAGGAGTTTATCTGATAGACTTCTAAAGCGACTATAAAATTGCTCACGTCAGGGTAGTTTTTAATGGCAAATGATGATTTTGATCCGATTGCGCGGTACGTAACTTTTTTCAAGGAGTTTATGACAGAAGATGGGCATATAAAATACCGAGAGAAAATTGAACAGATGCCTATGCGAGGTGAGCGCTCTTTAGAAATTAATTTCGATGATTTATTTAATTTTGACCCTACACTTGCTGAACGCACGCTACAATCGCCGCTCGAGTGTATCGAGGCAGCCGCAGAAGCCATACGGAATGTAATGGTAATCGAAGCAGAAGATTATGCCCGACATACTTTTCATGCGCGTTTCGTAAATTTACCCGAAAATCATCGAATTCATCTACGAAAAATAAGAGCTGAACACATTGGAAAACTCATTTCTGTCAATGGAATTTTGACAAGAGCAAGTGAGGTAAAGCCGCAATTGATCGTAGGGGTATTTCGCTGTCGACGGCGTGGATGTGAAGATATTGATATTGAAATCCCTCAAGGAGATGCTTTTACAAAACCTTATCAGTGTCCAAACTGTAATCAAAAAGGTCCATTTGAGTTTCTTCCTCAGAAATCAATTTTTATTGATTGGCAGAAGATTCGAATTCAAGAAAAACCTGAAGAACTCCCTGCAGGGCAGCTTCCACGATCCTTAGATGCTTATCTCAAAGAGGATTTAGTTGATACCGTTCGACCAGGAAACCGAATTACAGCAGTTGGAATTTTATATTCGGCACGTGATATGGGGCAACGAGGTAGTTTAAAAACATTTCATGTATTTCTTGAAGTAAATAGTCTAGATACTTCTGAAATTGATACAGAACGTCTTGAAATTACACCAGAGGAAGAGAAAAGAATTAAAGAACTTGCAAAAGATGAATGGGTTCATCGAAAGATCATTCATTCTATTGCCCCTACAATGTACGGAAATGAAAATATCAAGGAAGCTATTGCACTTCAGCTCTTTGGAGGAGTATCGCGACAACAGAAAGATGGTACAAAGTTTCGGGGTGAGTCGCATGTTCTGTTGGTAGGTGATCCAGGGACTGGGAAATCGATGTTATTACAATATGTATCCAAAATCGCGCCACGAGGACTTTATACAAGTGGGAAAGGTACAACTGCTGTTGGGTTAACAGCTGCTGTTTTGCGAGATAAAGAAACAGGGGATTTTACACTAGAAGCAGGAGCATTAGTCTTGGCCGATCGGGGAATTGCGTGTTTATGTGGCGAATCAAGAGTGCTTACAGATAATGGTTTGGAGAAAATTGAGAACTTATTTAATAATCAGAAAAGATACATAGCCCACTCCAGAGGCGAACAAATCGAACTATGTGAGTTAGACACCGAGGTAGTATCGTTAAATTCAAATTTTCAGAATATTCCTTCGAATTCCTCACGTATAAGGCGAAAATATTATAATGGGGATATAATAGAGATTGAATTTAAATCCGGTTTTAAAATAAGACTTACTCCTGAGCATAAAATTGTTGATGGGAATTCATTAGAATGGAAAGCAGCGAAAAATTTTAAAATTGGGGAGTATGTCGTTGCACCATTAAAAATTCCAGAACGTCATGATGATATTTACATTTTAGATATTATCCCTGATGATTGGCTTGTTATTCTTAATGCAGAAGAGAAACAGGATTTACGAAAAGAAGTATTAAAACATTTCAAGACATTTGCTGAATTTAATAGAAAATTTAAAGTTAGTAGAGATTTTCTTTCAGGCAGAAGTCAAATTAAACTTGGTCAATTCAAGGAAATTCTGAAAAGTTTTGGGATTTATCAGAAATGGAGGGAAAAGTGTCTAAAGTTTGGTAGGAAGGCTTCTGGGGAACGATTAAAAGTAAATAAAATAACACCAGACATGGCTTATTTTCTTGGATTTATTTATGGAGATGGTATGGTCAAAACAAGTGATAGAAGATCCTTTATTCATATCTATCAATCATTGAAAAACAAAGCTCAAATAGACCAGCTTAAAAATACATTCGAACAATTTTCATCCAAAAAATTAAATGAATACGAAAGAGAGACTGTTAGTGTTATAAAAAATATGAAAGTTACGAGTAAAAGTGTTATTTTATATGTAGGTTCAAATCTTTTAGCGTATATTTATAATTATTTAATAGAGAAAAATCTTAAAAACCTCCTAAAGTTACCAAATAAATCATTAAGTGCATTCATTGCAGGCTGTTTTGATTCTGACGGATGTCTTTCAATTAAAAAGGGAAGGAAAGCTGATAAGACATACGAAACCATAGAAATTAATTTCCACCTCTCTAATGATGAATCAAATGATAGAACCTTTATGCTCGCTTTAAGGAGATTCAACTGTTATGCTAAATTAATTAAATTAGGAAATATCAATGCTATCCGAATAACTGGTAGGGAAGATATACGACTACTTTTGGAGGCTATTAAAGACTTCAGTGTAAAGCTGAAAATAATACCAAAGAGAAAGCACTTTGTTTCGTCATTTAGCGATAAATTACCTGCGAATTTAGTATCTGAATTATGTAATCAAATTGTTGCATCAACGAATAAGTCCATTTTATTGGAAAAAGGAATTTGGAGTACCCTTTATGCATATAAAAATAAAAAATATCAACCATCAAGGTTACAGCTGCTCAAAATAAGAGAAAAATTATTGCCATTGATAGATAAAAAGATTTTACAGAAAATGGATTTAATAATTAATCGAGATTTCTTCTTGGATCAGATTGTAAGGATTAATTATAGAAAATATGATGGATTTGTGTATGATTTGTATGTTCCTATGAATCATAACTACCTTAGTAATGGAATATTCGTTCATAATTGCCTTGATGAATTCGACAAAATGGAACCTTCTGATCGTGTGGCAATTCACGAAGCCATGGAACAAAATACGATAAGTATCGCCAAAGCTGGAATTGTAGCGACATTAAATGCAAGAACGTCCATTCTTGCAGCAGCAAATCCTACTTTTGGAAGATATGATGAATATAAAACAGTAGCTGAGAATATTAAACGTCTGCCAGTTACAATACTCTCACGATTTGATTTAATTTTTATCCTTCGAGATCGTCCCGAAGCGGAAAGAGATAGTCAAATGGCAGATGTAATTATCCAGAGCATTACAGAGGAGGTTGAGCCACCTATTGAAGCGGAACTCCTACGAAAATATATTCATTACGCGAGAAGAACATGTTTTCCTGTTCTCTCCCCAGAAGCGGCAGCGCGGTTAAAAAGTTTTTACGTGGAAAAACGTAGTGCTGGTGAAAGACAAGATGCACCCGTTCCAATTACAGCTCGTCAATTAGGGGCACTTATTCGCTTAACTCAAGCACATGCGCGTATGGCTTTACGAAATGAAGCGACTATCGAAGATGCAGAAGCTGCTATTCGGTTACTGGAGTATTCATTACGTCAAGTGGGAACAGATCGCGAAACAGGCATGTCGGATATCGATATAATATATACCGGACAATCGAAGACGCAACGAGATCGGTTAGAAGCATTACATGATCTCATTCGAGATTTGGTAAGTCAGCGGGGTGAAGCTGTACCAATAGAAGACATTTTAGAAGAAGGGGAACGAATTAACCTCCAGCGGTCATTTATGGAGCGGGCAATTGAGCAATTAATTGCGCGAGGGCTTATATATCAACCAGAGGCTGGAAAGGTCAGGCCAGTTGATTGATTTCAATCATAATAAAAGAGAGTTCTCTGTTTGAACTTCGATAAAGGCTTTTTTATTTTTGATGTATTAATTTTAATCTCAAAGGAAGGTATAACTTCTGGAGAATATTGTTGAGCTGGATCTTTCCCCATTTGTAAATAGTGTTGCGCGTCTTTTTGAATGCGATCTGCCCAGCTTCCAAGTTTGTAACCTTTAACCTTCACTTCACGTAATGCCGCTAAATCCGCTTTAGCAATAGATTCTATAGTCTTAAATCCAGCATCTTGGAGCGCAATCGCACGTTCTCTGGAGACATATTGAAGATTTATTAAAGGCAAGCGTTCTTCTTTTACGCCATATGTTACACGTTCTTGTAAGACCGAAATTCGAGGAACCAAGGAAGTTCGTTTATGGAAAATAGCGAATTTCGCCAGTGCATTAAAGAGCCAAGGAATAAATCCCAGTTTAGTAACAATAGGAGTTAAATCTCCAATATTAATATTATATTTTTCCTCCAATATTCGTGTAGGAACCTCTTCTTTATAATCATCTAAAACCATAGCAGTTTTGACTGCTCTGAGTTGAATTGAGTCTTCTACTGGCAAGGGAAATAATATTTTATTGTCTTCATAGAAAGCCCAATAACCCGCCTCTTCTCGTCCCCGAATTGGTAGAGTAATCGCATCTGGCGCCATACAAACGATAAAAATGAGAGTAATAGGATCTGGTTTATCACTGATTAATTCAAGACCTTTACTATAGGTTAGAGCTGTGATAGGATGAATATAAAGGTCAGCGGTAAGATTTCCGTAACGAGTTGGTCTAATTTGTTTTGGTTTACGAATGATAAATCCATTTTGATCCAAAAAGTCTAAAGCTTTGATGATTATTTCCTTGCTTTTTGGAAATTGAATGTTACTTAAGGTATATTCATAGTATTTTAAAATTTGATTAACGGTTCTTGCATAATTAGCTCGAATACAGCGGAGTAAGCTACAATACAAGTTGGTTTCAACTAGATACTTACTTACAATTGGTTCAGGGGTGCCTGTAACATATTTTTCTAGAAGACGGGCTATTTCTTCTTCTTTTTTAAGTCTTTTTCCTGTTTCATCTGTCGAAGATCTGCGCGCAATTACATAACCATATCCTACTTTATCATATTGAGGTCTTCCCGCCCGTCCCCATCGTTGGTGCATTTCAATTACAGGAAGCCATGTCCATCGTCCCCGTGAAGCGCGTTTGTAGCCATCTTGAATTACACGTTTAGCAGGAAGATTGACACCAGCAGCGAGTGTGGGAGTCGCCCAAATAACTTTAAGAATCCCTGCACGAAATAAATCCTCAATAGCTTTTCGATTTTCTAAGGATAATCCTGCCATATGGAATGCGATCCCGTATTGAACTAACTCATTTAATAATTCACCTACGCCAGATTCTGTATCTGGAATAGTGATATCCTTGTCTGGTTTCCATCCTCGATCTTTTAAGAATTGAACGCATTTGCGAGCTTTTTCTTGGATTCGTAATCTACTGTCTACAAAACATAGTATTTGTTCATCTTTTTCCATAAAATTAATTGCAGCATTAACTGCATCATCTGAAGTATATCTACGGAGGCTTTCTATATTTTTCTTTGTATAATAAATTTGATTTCCGTACAATACCCCCTTTTTAAGAGGAACCATTCGCCAATCACTGAATATAACATTTGCATTTAGCCATCTGCCTAGTTCTACTGCATTAGAAACAGTCGCGCTTAGCCCTACTAAGTTAAAATTATGATAATGACTTTTAGCTACCACATCTTCATATTTAAAGCCCCTCGATTCATCCCGAACCATATGGATTTCATCGAGCACAACCAAATTTACTTCCTTTAGCCATGACGGTTTCGTGGTAAGAAGGCTATCCGCAGCTTCGGGGGTGGTAATTATCCAATCATAATTTTTAAGATAATTATCCCTTTCGGTCGAATAATCGCCGGTTTTAATACCAATTCTTATACCTAGATCTTTAAATAATTCTTTAAAATCCATATATTTTTCATTGGCAATTGCCTTTAATGTAAAACACCATAAGGTCTTAAAAGGGAGCGCTTTAATTGCTGCTAATATGCCTAACAAGGTTTTTCCAACGCCTGTTGGGATACAAAATAAAAAATTCTTACGTAAATCAATATTTTGAGTTAAATCATCTCCAATAGGCGGATTCGTTTTATCAATTTGCTTGACTTTCTCATAAAATAATTTCAAAAAAGGACTTTGATATTCAGAGTAAATTTTATGATCAAACTCCACAATTTTATCACAAATCGGCATGTTAAAGAGAGTTTGAGCTCCTAATGCCTGTGGAGGAAAAAAAGAGGTAAATCCTTTGGACTTAAATCGATCTTTATACTTATTATCAATCGGAAGATCATCAATTTCTAACTCAAATATACTTTTCATTGGTTTTCTATCCATATCATCAATAAAAGTTTAATAGTAAATTAATAATCAATTCCCTCTCTCGCTAAGATATTTTTTTCATAAGGATGCTTCACAAACTTCATTTCTGTCACCAAATCAGCCATCTCGATTAGTTCTTTAGGTGCCCTTCTGCCTGTTAGCACGACGGTAGTTTCTTTTGGGATCTCAGAAAGAAGTTGAATAATATCTTCGGTTTTAACAATATTGAAATTGGCTGCAAGGTTAATTTCATCTAAAATTAAAAGTTTTGGCTTTCTTTTGAGTGATTCTTTTGCAAACTCGAGAGCTTTGGCTGCAAGATTATAATCTTCTGGTTTTGGATTTTTGAAGTCAATGAATTCCTCCCTTCCGAACTGATAAATTTCATATTCAGGAGATAATCGTTCTTTTATTTTATATTCACCTATATACTTTCTACCTTTCATAAACTGAATAATTATAACTTTATATCCATGCCCGACTGCCCTTAACGCCAGACCCAGCGCATTAGTAGTCTTTCCTTCTCCTTCACCTGTGTAAAGATATATTAAACCATTTTTTGTCTTCTCTTCTTTTTCCATTTAATTCATCATATTCTTTTAATTGAAAAATAGATCTTAAGTTCGACAAGAAAAGTTAATTTAACTGGAATCGTTTCATCTATTTAACCA